>JAYYDR010000085.1:0-21571 GCA_036160735.1 Thermoplasmatota archaeon | reverse complement strand
TGGCGTTCATGGATGACCTAAAAACCGACCAAAGAACACAGATTCTAGTTGCTGGAATCGTCTTTTTCGCAATCGCTTTCCCTGTTTACTTCAGCTTTGCAGCAAGCAATGTCGATGATTATGAGGTATCAGGTCCAGTTGGAACATATGAGGTTACAGGGAACCTTACCTACATCGAAATAGGTGCAGGAACAGAAACAATCGGCGATCAAGCAACTGCAACCGTTAATGCAAACTCAGATTCGGTTGATTTAGATGGAAAGAATGTTGTTGGGTTTAGAATAAAACTAACCCACAGTGATACAGAATCCCCATGTGCTCCAACAGCCACCCCCCAACCTGATGAAATATCTTCAGTGGGCGGCATAAATGAAAATACAACTAGTTTGTCAGGAACAGATGCGGAGCTGGAGGAATCGCTGTACTGGATAGATAACTCAATTATCAATACAAATGTATCAGATGTGTCTGTATCAGATATTGACGAGATGTTAGATGGTGGAAATACAGGTTATGGGCTGTACGCGTTTGAAATTTCTGTAAATGTTAATACTGGTTCTGCCGGAATTGGGTTAACTGTTTGTCAAAACGAAGATTCTGGTGAGGAAGTTGATTGGGTAATTGAATTAATTTCGCTTGAATATACTGCGGAAATAGTCGACGATGAAGAATCGGAAGACGACGATTCTGATGAATAATCAAAGCAGTTTGCTGATATCGATTATTGGGGCAACCCTTTCATCAATCATTGCTAGAATCTCATCTAGTGTAGCTTGGTCGTTCGCTTCAACACGCATGACTAGAATAGGTTCAGTGTTTGACTTTCTTGCCAAATACCAGGCTCTCTGATTGCCACTCTCATCGTTGAAACGTACTCTCACACCATCTATTGTCGAGGATTCAAAATCAGAGAATGCTTCAGTAATTGCAGCAACGGTCTCCAGCTTCTTCTCCTCAGGACATGGAACCTTTACTTCACCAGTTGTTGGAAGGTTAGGAGCAAGACGGTTCAATTCAGAACTGAATGAAAGTCCATCACGCCTCGACCATAATTCAAGCAGTCTTGCCGCATTGTATAGCGAACAGTCAAATCCGTACCATCCTCTGTCAGCCATGAAAATGTGGCCACTCATTTCAGCAGCCATTAGTGCATCAGGATTAGCAGCGAGAACTCGCTTCATGAACGAGTGTCCGGTCTTTGCCATCATCGGCCTGCCTCCAGCAGAGACGATAGCCTTCTCAACATTCATTGAGCACTTGACATCATAGATTAGCAAGTCCTTTCCTTCTTCCTTGCCTACTACGTCTTCCGCAAGTAGTGCAATCAATCTGTCAGGATAGACGAAATTGCCGTTTTCATCAACTGCTCCAATTCTATCACCGTCACCATCTGCACCCAATCCCAATTCGAGGCCGTTGTCGACTACGACTTTGGCAAGGTCAACCATGTTGTATTCTCGAGTTGGATCTGCACCGTGGTTTGGTTCTGTATTGTCCCAATCGCAGTACAGGTCGATGTGTTCCGCTCCAATCATATCGAGCAATTTTACCATAGCTGGGCCAGGCACTGCATTACCACAGTCGACTGCAACTTTCACAGGTCTAGCCAATTTCCCAGTCGAAGCTACAATCGCTTCTAGGTATGCATCCTCGTGAGGATGGTCGATTGCTTCACCAGCACCATCTTTGAAATTACCATCAACGAAGACGTCCTTCAATTCTTGAATCTCTTCTCCTGCAAGAGGCAAAGTCCCTCTGCACATTTTGAAGCCATTATGGGTTGGCATAGGAAGGTGAGACGCAGTGACCATTACTCCTCCATCTACCGGTAAAGTCCAGCAAGCGTGGTACAAACAACCGGTTGAAACAATTCCCAAATCTAAGACTTTGACACCAGAATCAACCAGCCCTTGAATTAGGTTTGAAGCATAACCAGGGCTGGATTTTCTGATATCCCTTCCAACTGCGAACGATTCGCATTCGAGGTATGTCGCCATTGCCCTACCTAGTCGGTAAGCGAATTTATCGGACAACTCTTCTCCAGAAAGTCCACGAATGTCGTAGGCTTTGAAACAGTGAGTAGGCCACTCTCCCATGTAAGGGCGTGAGAGTCTTTTCCTATGACTTCATCTCCTAGTTAAAAATGATATTGTTAGACCAATCGTAAGGAAAATTCCCCACTCAAGAAGCACACCGTTCCACCAAGCAACCGCAGTTAGTGCTGACAGAATTGGTAGACTGATTTTCAATAATTTGGGCCACGTCATCAGCCCTTCAGGGGCGTTTTCTAGATATGGCGTTCCTGGCATTATATCCACTCAACTACAGTTAGTATCTATCGCTTGAACAACAATCTCAACCTTTGCTCCTGCCGGTAGTGCACCCGCTTCGAAAGCGGCTCTTGCAGGTTTGACATCCATTGATTCTACCCACGTACCATACACTTCGTTCATAGCTTGGAAATCTCCAATGTCATCCAGTAAAACTTGAGCAAAACATACAGCATCTTTTGTTACTCCAGCAGCAGCGAGCAGTGCGTCGATTTTCGCTAGTGCCCCTGCGGTTTGTGACGCAGTATCGTCTCCTGCTTCAACATCGATTTGTCCAGATAACCAAATTACTCCACCAGATTTGACTCCGGGTGTGTAAGGTCCGTACAACTTCGAGCCAGGAACACTAATCGCTTTCTTCTCCATATTGCGTTGCACTAAACGGTGGCACATCAAAATAGCCCGTCATTGTCGAGGGTTTATGTCGACTGGCTGGGTAATAGACCACCCAGCCCATGCAAGGCTGCTAGCTCCGATAATGCGAGAGTTATCCCAGCCAAATGATGTCATTATTGCAAGCGAGCGTCACGAAGTCAGAGAGATGCTAGAACACGGTGATGGCCATCTACCCCGCAGAAGAACAGTCTGGGTTCCTAGACCGGTTGGCGAAGGTAGATTTCGTAAAGCTTGGAAGAGGAGTCGGATCTCGAAAAAAGCACTGAAATCGGTAGACAAAGTAGTTTCAGTTGGTGCACCAATCGAGTTGCGGGTTGCACCCCGAATGGCGCGCCGTATCTACATCACTGATACAGAAATTAACCACACAGCACACAAATTAGCAAAGCCAACTGATGTCATTATCCCCACTCATTTCACCGATTCATTGGCAGGACCTTTGATGAAGAAGAAGTGTAAATTCCACAGGATTGATGGCTTGCACGGGCACGTTCATCTTCATCCACACATGAGGCCGATGTCTGTTTGCCAGCCGCCTAAGGTTCTCGTTAGAAGGCTAATCGGAAATGGAATTCACGATGCGCAGGAAGTCATCCCAATCCCCGAAGATTGGCTGGAAGGATTAGATATAACAACTGCCGATGAGAATCAATATGAAGAGAATCCATGGGATTTGTCCACCAAAATTTCGCAAATGAACGGAGTGATTACTCAGTCAGTCACTTTGGCAAGTGAATCTGTATTGCTTGGAGTTCCAGCGCTATTGGTTAGTAAAGCTAAGAGAGGTTTTCTCGACAGACTTGTCGACGATGGATATCCACTGTTCATAGCAAAAGAAGCGGACGAATCGATACTTGCAGCATGGCTAGCAGGACTACACTTAACCGATACATTGGAGGAACCCGATTGGCCAAATACAAGGTCAGAATTGATTGACCTGATTAAGGATTGAAAGATGGTCACCAGCCATCTCTTCGACTTCAGAAATTTTGTACCAACTTGCGCTTGCAGCATCATCTCCAGCCGTAGGCTCGCCATCTGCAGATACAAGATATGCCAAAGACACTATGTGTCCTCTAGGGTCTCTTGTTGGCTTGCCTCTCACGCACAAAATTTTGACAACACTTCCATCAATTCCACACTCTTCCTTGAGTTCACGAATTACAGAGTCCTCAGGGTCTTCTCCCTTGTCTACAAACCCGCCCGGAAATGCAAGCATTCCTTTCCAAGGCTCTCTTCCTCTTGTTATGAGTAGAACTTCATCCCCTCGAATTACAACTGCATCAACGGCTACAGATGGCTGAGGCCATTGACCACACTCATCGCAACTTGGCATTTCACTCACCAAACCTACGCTTGCGTGCCTGGTATGTTTGAATTGCTTTGAGCAATTCTTTCTTTGAGAAAGAAGGCCAGTAAACATCTGTGAAATACAATTCAGTATACGCCATTTGCCAAAGTAGGAAATTTGAGATTCTCTCTTCTCCTGATGTTCTGATGACTAAGTCCGGGTCTGGCATATCTGCGGTATACAGTCTGCGACTGACCTCTTCTTCGTCGATTGATTCAAGGGACAAATCGCCGGTTGCATGGTCTTCAGCAATCGATTTTATTGCTCCAATCATTTCCTCTCTGCTGCCATATGCAAGGCAAACAGTGAATGTAAAATCATCGTAATCTGCGGTCTTGTTTTCAGCATATGTAATTGCTTCATTTACGGATTCAGGCAATAATTCTCTGCGCCCGATAATCTGAACTTTGACTTTGTTTTCATGGATTCTTTCATCGTCAGCAATATCTTTCAGTCCTTCGATGTAGAGGTCAAACAAGCCTTTCAATTCCTTCTCAGGTCTGCTGAGGTTTTCAGTAGAAAGAGCGTAAACAGTGAAGTAATGTATGTTCAATTCCAGAACCCAGTCTAGAACCTGTTCGAGTTTCATTTTACCCATTTTGTGACCTATGCCAGTTTGCAGAGCTTTAGACCAAGCAAATCGTCTATTGCCGTCCATGATTATTGCAAGGTGGTTGACTCTCTCTTCGTGTTCCTTTACTTCGCGCAGTAGTTTTGCCTCAACCGCAGAACCCAAAACGTCACCAAGGCGATTACTGATACCCATCTCATCGCCCCCTCTAACTCTCCGATTCACTTCAACCGTTTGAGTTAATCCCCACCGGCCCCTCGGCTCTAAACATGGAGTCCCATAATTGGTGGCCAAAGGGTATCGCCCTGTCACATAGTGATGACTCCATCACCACTTCATGGGGCACTTTGCCGCTACATGTTCCTGAAGTTAGCGTTGAGTGGTGGAATGCAATGGAAGACACTTGGGGAGAGTGGCCCAAGGCAGAAAAAATGGAACTTCTTAATGAGAATCGTACCGGTATGTGGTATGATATCGGAGAATTCAAGGCGCTTATCATACCTATTCCGACAGGAAAACAGTCTTCCCGTTTATGGAGAAATCCTCAACTCAGAGATTCACTAGAGAAGCACCTACAACTGCCAATCGCAGGTCTGGATAAGGATGGAGACCACATTCTAGTTTATCCAAAAGAAGAGCCACGAGAGGTAACAGCGAAGTCTCTTGCAGGGTTACACAACGCTCTCATCGCTGGAAATTGGGTCACTCCCCAAGACGAATATGGTTGGAATGACCGACTAAAGAAAGTAGAAGACACACTGAAGACAAGCACACTCTGGAGAGCTCCTCACAGTTACAACACAATTGGAATACCCAGAATAGAATTGGATGGCATGATGCCAGTTCCGATTCCACTTAGCGAGTATATTCTGTGGAGGAAAGATACCAATCTACCAATGATCCGTCAAGTTATGAAACATGGCGTAATGCTAGAGTGGAGGGATTTGATTCTGAAGAGATATTGTGGTGAAGACGTTATGAGAACTGCTACAGGAGGAATAGCACACATCATTTACGACCTGAAGTTACTCGAAAAAGCAGAAGCAACCGCTTTTGATTTAGATTCGAAAGAATTGGACAAATATCTCGATGGAGTCGATAGATTCCAGGCCAAACTCGGCATAATGAGGCTTATGTTGATGGGTAGTCCACTCGCGATTATCGGCTTGATTGCATCCTACATGTTAGGACGCGCTGGGGAATTTGACAACCCTAGCATCGGGTACTGGACATTCGGAGTTATTTGGTTGATTTCTGGAGTCGCCTATACTCTAACCGAACCAGATTGGCGTCAAGAACTGTGACGCCTGCGGTTGTCATGGAAGTCCAAGTTGTGTGTCTTCGCTAATTGCATGACTTCGATCAAGAAGCCATCTCTCGCCTCCCGCTCGACCTTTCCACTGCTGATATTCCAGTAGATATTGCATCCAATATCAATCGCATCAGGGCCCAATGCAGAAACTCTTGCAAAGGAATCCTCCTCTTTCATGGTCTTCTCATGACCTGCGATTAAATCGGCAACTCCGTCGCAGAATTCTGAAACCTTTGTTGGGTCAGAATTGATGTCCAACTTGAAAATAGGTTGCCACCTTCTGAACCTTCGCTTACCCCAGTTCTCGACTGGCGTGTTTGCTAGATTTGCATTTGGCATTGTAATCACGGTATCTAGGCTGGTTCGAATCAGAGTAGTTCTCAGACCAATTTCCATTACCTCACCTTCAACCGTACCGATTACGACCCAATCCCCAACTTGGAATGGCCTATCTAGAAGAACGGTCGTCGCTCCGAAAATGTTCGAGATAGTATCCTGTGCTGCAAGGGCTAGAGCAAGGCCGGTAATTCCCAGGCCAGCAACCATTGTTGTCAAGTCGAATCCGAGTGCGTCAGCGATGAATACCAATCCAAAGATTACAATCAAGAATCTCATTATGCTTTCAGCTGCTGAGACTACGGTTTTCTGGGAACCGTCCAATTCGCCGTCATCATCCGTCCACATCACAAATGCGTGAATAACTCCAACGAATCTGAATGCGGTTACAACTATTGCAACAACCATGACTAGTTGAAGCGTTGAAACAATCCAATCCATATCTTCGATTAGATACATTCCAGCCCAACTTCCGGCAGCGACCCCGAGGGCTTTTCCTGAGTTCGAAAGTGCCTCTTTAGCAACGTCGCTACCAACGCTAACCTTGCTGAAAATTTTGGGAAAAATGACGCCAGTCAGTTCCCTAATTATCAAGATGATAACCACTAGCAAACCAGCGGTGATAACGCTCTCCACGCTGATTCCGTACACTTCTTTGTCGTGGCCTGGAATCGCCTCGATTATACTCTGCATGTGTCCCTCTCCTGTCGTAAGGAAGATGTTGTTTTCGCCTAAATTTTGTTTGAATAGCCCCCTTAAGGGGCTAATCCACTGACGCGACGCTTTGAAGAGGGGGTATGGGTTGGAAGGACCGGTAGCCATGCGATTTGAGTCCCGAAAAACTTCGCTTACGATTTTACTTCTACCCTTTTTGCTATCATTCCTATCTCCAATTGTGAGTTCCTCTTACAATCAAGCGTCAGAGGAAGGAGTTGCACCGTGGGAGATATGGGACCAAGATGGTGAAGGCAAGTACATCGATTGTGAATTTGATGATAATGACAATGCTCAGTGTGAGTATGTATTCCCTTGGGGTGGCGATGAAATGATGCAATTCAAGGAGTATTACACATTTGAGACAATTCGCGACAGAATGATGAGAATTGCAGCAGACAATCCAGATATCATTCAATTCCATGAAGGATTGAATGGTGGAATAAACAAGCGTGGTGAAGAAACTACTGCTGATACATACAAAGGATGGGAGTACAGAAACCCGTCCCCTTGGTTGAAGATTACTGGCGATGTTGAAGGCGGGGAATACAATGAATTCAACGGCGACACTGGAAATTACGCTGATAGACCAGATATCATGATTGTTGGAAATCATCATGCAAGAGAATGGATGAGTCACACAACTCCGATGTTGTTCCTTGAAACAGTCGCTTACTACTATGGCGGCGGTCCGGTTGACAATGACGGCGATGGCCAATTTGACGAAGACCCATTTGGAGACGCTGATGGTGATGGTCACGTTGACGACGATGGAGACTGTTTAGCATTAGAAGCCCAATATCAAGACAGCAACGGTGACGGCAAACCTTGCAACCCAGGAGACTTTGGTGTTGATGAAGACTTCAGCGAAGTCGAATTGACAAATGACATCAACAACCGTGAGATTTACCTCATTCCTCTTCTGAATACTGATGGTTTCATTTACGACCAAACTGTATTCTGCCCGGCACCTGCTTGGGAATCCTGCCCTAGCGGTGGTTGGAGAAAGAACTTGAGAAATAACGGTCCTGAACCATTGCCAGATCCAAACGAGCAAGTCGACGAAGACTGTGATGGAGTTGACCTCAACAGAAATTACCAATTTGAGTGGGGATGGCCATTGGGTGCGACAGTTCCTCTTATCCCCGGAACATGCACTCCTGCTGAAGATGAGCGAGCAGGTATTTCGAATAACGACGTGTATACGGGCCCGTATGATACCACAGACAATGATGGAGATGGGCTCGTAAATGAAGACAATGTAGACGGCGAGGACGACGATAATGACGGAAAACTCGACGAAGACTGGGCTGGTGGAAACTCAGAACCAGAGACTAAGTTCATTCAGGACATGACTGAAATGAACGATGACGATGGCGACGGAGCGTCCGATTACAAGGCCACACTAACCTACCACTCCTACTCAGAACTGGTTCTGTACCCATGGGGTCATTGCACAGGCTGTCAAACTGTTGACCATGACCAGTTGGTCTACCACGGTGACCAAATGGCTGAGATGACAGATTACACTAACATGCAATCATCTGACCTTTATCCAACAACCGGAGACTTCTGTGACTGGCATTATGGAGTACACGGCTCCTACTGTTACACCATGGAAATCGGAACTGCATTCCACCAACATGAGGATGATATCGACCACATCGCTGTGAGAAACAACGGTATAGCATTCTACATGACTAAGATTGCTGATAATCCAAAGGAAAGGGCAGACCTTGCAATGTCAAACGTTGTAAGAAATCAGATTCTAGTAGAGCCTGAAGATGTAGGTATTCCATCATCTGGCGGAGTACCAATCGAGATGTGTCTCGATTCCTCCTTCTCTATTGATTTAGAAATGAAGAACTCACACATCATGTACAGAATGGTCAAACCTAGCAGACAGCAGTCTGATTATGGACCACAAGAATGGTTCACTGAGAGTTGGTCCATGGCACCATTCTCGGTAGACAAAGGAGCAACATGTGAACTCCTGAACGAAAGTGGTGAAGGATACGTCGTCGCTGCAAACTTACCAATTGAAGACGATGAAACAGGATTCCTACACTACAAGGCAATGGTCTCAACGCTGGGAGGTACCCAGAAGATTGAGTATCCACAAAATCAAGCATATTACGAAATCAAGATTGATTACAGAGCTCCATACGGTAACATCTACGGTTCTCTGATGTTATTCCTAACAATCGCAGTGTTCGTTTGGGGAGGACTTGGTGTCTGTTTACGCATGATGATGGATGATGATGCAATGAAAGATGCGATTCTAGACGCTGAGTTCGTGGAGGAGGCTTCCTCATGAGCCAAACCTCTGACGAGTTCAGTGGCAGAATGGGGCTTATTTTCGCTGCAATCGGAGCTGCTATCGGTACAGGAAACATTTGGCGTTTCCCAAGAATGGTAGGTGCAAATGACGGCGGAACATTTCTAATTCCGTGGTTGTTCTTCCTATTCGTTTGGTCTATTCCGCTAGTTATCGCTGAATTCGCTTTGGGTAAGCGCAGCAGAACAGGTACAATCGGAACATTCCGTATTTTCGCTGGAAAGGGATATGCTT
Organism: Thermoplasmatota archaeon; assembly: GCA_036160735.1. Taxonomy (GTDB): domain Archaea; phylum Thermoplasmatota; class Poseidoniia; order Poseidoniales; family Poseidoniaceae; genus MGIIa-K1. The sequence continues at coordinate 11,989 of JAYYDR010000085.1, read as the reverse complement.
GGATGGGTCTATGGACAGCATGGATTTCTACCGCTATTGGATTCTATTATGCAGTCGTTGCAGGATGGTGTTTGAAGTATTTCCAGTTGGGTATAACCAACGGACTGGTAGGCGAAAATGTTGACACACAATTAGTTTGGAATGAATTCTTGCAATCCGCAGGCTCTGTAGTATTCTTCCAATTCTTGGTCATTGCAATTACACTTCTAGCAATTTGGAAGGGAGCAAAGGCTATCGAGAAAGTAAACGTAATTCTGATGGTTTCTTTGTTCGTGTTGCTGTTCATGTCCCTCGGTTTATCGCTTTACATGGATATGGCTGATGGAACTCTGGACGGTTTCCTATTCATGTTCACAGTGAATTGGAGTTCACTCAGTGACCCTGCAATTTGGATCAACGGTTTGTCTCAATCCGCATGGTCTTGTTCTGCAGGTATGGGGATGGTCATCACTTATTCCGTTTACATGAGAAAAGACGAGGATACCACACTAAACGCATTCACAATGGGCCTAGCAAATAATTCAATCTCGATTATTGCTGGATTGACAGTACTATCCGCTATTTTCGCAGTGTCTGCTAACCCGCTAGACACTGTAACAGGTGGTTCATCAGCAATCACTTTCCTAGCGCTTCCTGAGGTATTCGCACAGGCTCCGGGTGGAGGTATGGGAGCCTGGGTAATGATGACAGGATTCTTCCTTGCTCTATCATTCGCAGCGATTACATCTATGATTTCAACTGTTGAATTGTGTGTCAGGAATTTCGTAGACCATGGATATGAGAGAGAAAAATCAGTTCTATTGACATCTGTTGCAATATTCATCTTCGGTCTCCCATCCGCTCTACTTTGGATTACAATCGCAGATGATGGAACAGCATTCCCTCAGTTCTTGGAAGTACAAGACCACATTTGGGGATATGGATTGATGTTCAGTGGTCTATTTATTGCATTCACGATTTGGAAATATGGTTATCAGAAGTGGAGAGCTCAAGTCGATGCTGGAGAAGCGCCAGGTGGTCTTAGTGGATATCTCGGTGTTGGTGTACCAGCGTTCCGTGATGATTTTATCAACACAGGAGACAATGACATCTGGATTGGTAGATGGTGGGACGTTTTGATGTACCTTGCATTCCCGTTCTTGTTTTCAGTTCTGATTCTATCCTACTTCGGTGACATGATTGCGAACACTCCGAATGTATGGGATCCAACAAACCCGTCTGGAATTACAATTATTCTGCTATTCTGGGGAATAGTTGCAATCGGATTCATCGCCTTCAACAGCAAACTAGCAGCAAGGCCATTGTTCCGTAACATCCCTGAGGGTGCAGACGTTGACATTTCCATGCTTCCAGGTGGCTCGGATGACCTTGTCACCGAATTAGGAAATATCCCAGCTGCTTGGGATGACTTACCAGTCAAACCCGAATCGATAGAGATTAACCTTGCTGATTCATGAGGTGAAAACATGGCATTGAGCCTGTTTCAATGGATTGGACTAGGTTTTTTTGTAGCACTAGTTCTAATCCCATCTGCTAGGTGGTTTTGGAAACGATTTGACATGCCTAGTAAATTTGCAATTGAAACCATGCGTCAACAAAAAAAAGATGCCGCTGAAGCAAGAATGTGGTCTTCTATTGAAGCAAAAGTTCAGGCCGAAGAGGATGCAAGACAGGCATTGGAAATTAGGCAGAGAGAAAAGCAGGAAAGTGCGGGTAAGTCACTTGATGCTGAGCAATCAGCAATTGTTTGGAATAAGTTGGGAATTGATACGCCAATACAACCCGTTGAGAGAGTTGAAGCCCCACCTGTGGTTTCAGAGAAGAGTGAATCAACCATCGAATTGACAATGGATAACGCCTTGAAACTCGACAATAAACCCGATGCTCCTGATTGGGAATTGGTTGAAAAGATGTCAAATCTAGACAAACCAGTGGAAGGAGTTCCCGAAGCTCCAGACCTCGACATATTGTCTGATGACGACTGATTAGGCGGTCTAAAACCGAGCATTTCATGGTGATTGATAGCCGTTGAAGTGAAATGCTCGGGGTACTTGCGACGCTTCAATGGTACAGAGGCCACGCGGAACCCGGGACTTTACCCCGGATGTGATGAATAGGCGCTTAGCGTTCGAGAAGTTACTCGAAACTAAGGCTCTATCACATGGTTTCAAGCGTGTGCAAACACCGATTTTTGAGACACTAGACCTCTTTACTGCCAAATCGGGTCCAGGCGTTGTCAAGCAACTATATGCATTCCAAGATAAATCAGACAGGGCGCTTACATTACGCCCTGAGTTAACAGCCCCTGTAATGCGGATGATTAGTGAAGAGATGAGGAGTTCACCCAAACCCTTGCGTCTTTCTTACTATGGTCAGTGCTTCAGGTATGAGGAATCTAAGAAGGGACGCTATCGTGAATTCTTCCAATATGGAGTGGAATTAATCGGTGCTAGTGGACCACTAGCTGAAGCAGAGGTTGTTTCGCTTGCAATCAACATGCTGGAAGCAAGTGGCTTAGCAGATTACGAAGTAAGAATCGGCCATGTTGGTGTTCTGCGAGACATCTTGAGTGGCCTTGGACTTTCATCAGAAGGTGAGCCTGAATCACCGATTGCAAGCGCAATGAGATTCTTGGATAAGGGAGACTGGGATGGACTCTCCGAGTTGTTTGCAGTAAATGGGGTCGCTGCTGGTGCTTTGGAGAATATGAAGAGTTTAGCTCAACTTGATGGCGGTACAGAAACCCTTGATTCTGCTAGAGAGATTCTTACAGCATTGGGTGTATCCCTAGATTCCCTGGATGAATTGTCAGAGTTATTGTCTGCAGTTTCTTCTTTAGCACCATCTCCTCCGTCATTGAAAGTCAACCTGTGTGTCGCTAGAGGACTTGACTACTACACAGGGATGGTATTCGAGGTAAATGTCGCTGAATTAGGTGGTGAAGGACAAGTTCTTGGTGGAGGCTCATACAAACTTCTCCACCTATTTGGTATGGAAGATTTGGATCCTTCATGTGGTTTCGGACTTGGATTTGACAGAGTATTGCTAGCGCTTGAGGCACAAGCAGAGAGACTTGGTAGGAGTGAAGTTGTGCCAGGAGAAACTCCAGTTCCTTCGACGCTAATGCTACCGTTCAAAGTCGATGCACATTCAGTTCTCGAAATCGTCAGAGGATTGAGAGAATTAGGTCATAATGTCGAGTTGGACCTACGAGGCAAGAATATCGGTAAATCACTGGATTGGGCTTCTAAGACTGGTTTTACCAACGTGGTAATCGTCGGCCCTCAAGACCTTGAAAACAATCAGTGCAGTGTGAAGAACTTGGTATCTGGAGAACAGAATATAGTTGATTTAGATTCAACTACTATTTCTTCCGTTCTCTGATTCTTCTTCCCTACTCGGTAGGTAAACAGCAGCTAGTGTCATTGTTGCTAGAGCAGCCATGAACAGGAAACCAGGTTGCTCTTCTGCCATTGGCGGAGCTTCATCCTCTTGGAACCCTTCTTCCCAAGACGTTGGGTCAATTGGTAGTTCCACTCTTGTCTGACCATCTCCAGACAGTCTCATTGTGAAGTTTGCAGGAGTTCCTTGTGTTGTTCCCAAAAATCCGGTTTGCTCGTCACCCTTTACCTTCATCTCAAGTTGTAATGCAGGATTTGATGTTGACCCGTCCCATAGCGTCTGACCCTCTGTAATTCTGTGGGTTATAGTGATTGTATTCCATCCAGAGGAAACTTGAGGAACGTGCTTGGTGATAATTTCTGTAGCACCTGCCCACAAAGTAACGTTTAGTTCATCGCAATCGTTGGTACATGGGCCATTGTTATCGTTATTTGTCCAATCACCTTCAAGGTAGATATCTAGAACAATTCGGATCTCTCCATCTAGTGTCATGTTCAATTTCTTAGTTAGTTGTGGATTCATTGTGAATCTCTGGTCAATGCTGATAACACCGCTTCTCTTTTCTTGGGACCATAGATTGTCAGCTGCGTTATCGGTTTCATTTACATTAAAATGAGCCCAATGCCTTGATTGTCCGTTAGACCACAGGTACATCACGGTTTGATTTTCACAAGGTTGTTCCGGCTCTTCCATACATGGCCCCATCTCTTCTTCCTCTGTTTGCATGGCGGAATTGGAACCTCCAACAACTGGTACAGTCAGTAATAGAGCCAGCAAAATCGCTAACGAACTGCGTCCTCGCATAGGGTAGCCTTAACACCGCTTAGATTTGGACGTTACTATATTTATCATCAATCAAAGCGTTGGAATCCTACTGAACCACCGGCTTGAGATTTTGCTCTAGTGAGTTTCAACATGTCTCCTAATTTGTCAGGAGCCATCCTTGCAGTTCTCATTTCTGAACCACCAACTCCGGTAATGATTGCCATCACCTTGATTGTGTCACCAAATCCTGGGTCTTGTCTTGCTCCCCAAATTACGTTAGCATCGTCACTGACATTTGCAGTCATCAAGTCAACAACTTGAGATGCATTTTCGAGAGTCATGTATTTCCCACCTGTGACGTGAATTAGAACACCGGTTGCTCCGGAGATATCAACGTCTAGTAGCGGGTGATTTAGGGCTTCATGCACCACTTCTTCCGGACCTCTGTCACTTTCTCCGTACAGCATCATGGTTTCTCCACCTTTTGCCATAATCGCTCGAACATAAGCAAAATCAAGGTTGATTAGAGATGGCAAAGTGATGGTCTCTACAATTCCCTTGACAATCTCTGCAACCAATTGGTCCATGATTGAGAACGCCTCATCGAGTGGCAAGTTTGGAACGAAGTGAAGAAGTCTATTGTTGTCCAAAACCAACACTGCATCAGCAACTTGTCTCAGGCTTTCTAGACCTTCCAGTGCCCTCTGCATTCTCTGTCTGCGCTCAACGTGGAATGGAGTTGTGACGATTCCAACAACTAACGCACCAGCTTTCTTTGCTTCGTCAGCAACGATTGGGCAAATTCCTGTACCAGAACCTCCGCCTAATCCACTAGCGATGAATACCAAATCTGCACCGGTTACGATTCTCTGTATCATTTCTCGACCTGCTTCAGCACACCTCCGTCCTGTGCCGGGATCTCCTCCTGCCCCAAGACCTCTAGTGATGTGCCTTCCAACAAGTAGTTTCTGAAGTGCGCGTGTATGGTCTAAGTGTTGCTTGTCAGTATTGATAGCAACAGTGATTGCACCTTCTACACCAAGATGAGTAATTCGGTTCAGAGTGTTGTTTCCTGAACCTCCGCAACCGACGATTAAGATACGCGGATTTGGTACACCAAAGCCACCCATGTCCTCATCCAGCAATGCTGTTGAGCCCTTTCCAATCGCTTCTTGAGCGAGTGAAGCCACCATGTCATTCAATGATTGGTCCGACTGTCTAGTCGTGCGTGTTGCATTGGGTCCCATCCCTTACGCCTCCGAGAAAAACAAGGCTGTTCATTTCACTATTAACCGTGATGCTCGCGAGACTCGGTCGCGAGCCCATTTCGCGACCCTAAATTCAGCGCCATTTGAATCTGAAGAATTGATATACGCGAGGCTGGTCGCACATATTGCCTCGCTTAGCTCAGTTGGTAGAGCACCTGGCTGTAGTTGGAAATTCCAAACGTCTCAGCAGACACCAGGGTGTCCCCAGTTCAAGTCTGGGAGCGGGGACCACTCAGTTTGCACTAGATTCTAGATGCTCCCCGCACACTCAGGCATTTGTTCACTTCGTTCAGAGCCTGCCTTCATAGGGGCAGGGACCACTTCCGTTGGTCATTCAGAATTGACTTTCATGTATAGTTTGTAATTTGGTAGATGTCTGATTTGATGGGAAATTCGTTTGAAGTCCAATGTCAATAGCATCCAAGCAAAGATAGCAGTTCTTGTGAGTAGCAGATTAGCAGACGCAGCAAATCCAGGGAACTTTTTGCGCCTATAACCAGCTTTTCTCAATGCAGATTGCAACCTCTCGTCTCGAGTGTAGCAGAATATTCGGGCACCTATTACTCTGGATAGTAATTGGTGAGATAGCCCCTTTCCTCTATGTGCAGGGTCAACAACTAGAGAGTTAATTTCAGATCCCTGCCATCTGTTTGTAATTGCCACATGGGCAATCGGATTTTCTTGGTCATCTTTGATTATTTTACTGGCCCTAGATTTCTTAGCAAGTGTTGGTGGGCGTAGATCTAGTTCATTTTCCATCATAGATTTTAACCAAAATAAGTCAAAATCGCTGAAATCGTCCGTCATCATCCGAATCTGTTACCCGAACTGTGGACAGATATGTAAATCATTCAATGAAAAATTACTTGTTTTTTCAGTCTATGCTGAATCCCATAACCTTGCAGTCTATGCATTTGTCGATGTTGGTGCCATCGACAACTTGTGTTCTTCCACATCTTAGGCAATATCCTGAATTGTCAAACCGAACTCTGATGTTCATTGTGTTCACATCTTCTGCATCACCACTTACACTTTGAACACTTGTTATTCGGTGTGAAAGAGTGTACTGAAAAACAAAATAATTCTAACAATCAATTTAGCGGAATAGGTTATATCTTGTTTCAGACTAGCAGACGCAATGAACAGAATAGCAGCCTTGGTAATCAGTACAATTTTATTGACTCAGATTGCGTCTTATTCCTATGGAGACATACCTTCCCAAATTGAATGGGAAGAGCCTCTAAAGGGCGACCCAGATTGGAAAGTGACAGGAAGAAATTCTACAGGAAATCAGACAGGAAATAACACTACAACCCCACAAATAACTATTGAAATGGGCCAATCTTGGTATCAATCCTCATCAACTGCTACAGCCTACATAAACAGTACAGACTTGACAATTAACAAACAGTACCGTGTTGATTGGGAACTCGAGCAACAGTCTCCAACAACATCAATTGTTGATGATGGTAATTTTACTTGGACCGCAACTTCCACCACCGACCATAGAGTGGTGTATTTTACCCCTCCAAATGGTTCTTACTGGGCTGTAGCATGGTTGTCTGAAGTTGTAAATTCAACATCTCAATCGTGGCTCGATACAGATGCAACAAATTTCACTGTGGGTAATAACTCAACAAGCACAGGTGGAAACAATTCTGGAGGAAACTCATCAACCAACGGTTGTGGAAACGGGACTCATGGACGACTGTCCGATAATTGGAATTTCACAGAAGTACAAGAAGATACTTTGTTTGATTATGTCATTCATGCAGACTGCCTTTTTGGCAACGGTGCCGAATATGAAATTGTGTACCAAATTTGGCAAAGTAATGGCACTAGCCCATGGCACTCACCTACCACTTGGCAGGCCCAATTAATCAGTTACAACGAAACCTGGGTATTGAACGTTAGTGGCCTGAATCCTGGTACAGTCGGTGGCGGGCATTGGGTTTTCGTAACCAAACTTCACTATATCGTCGACACAGGGTACTCTAATCAGATTGATCAAATCACACATGATTATTGTGTCAACTCAGATACATTCAGTTGCAACGGTTCTGTTGGAAATAACAGCGGCGGAAATACTGGAATCAACAATTCTAATGGCCATATTTTCATAGAATCTATTTGGACAAATTGGTCGAGTTCAGACTCTCATGCGATGGGTGAAGTTCAGGACATTGATGGTGAGTGGACAGCATATTGGGGTGTTTACAATGGAGAGTATTCATTTGAAGACTTCGGTAATCTCTACTTGTGGGACAATTCAACTGGATGGTGGCAAGTACCCGCAGGTTCGGGTGGTGTAAGCGGCGGAATCGGAACTCTGAATTCGAGTGGAGATATGTATTACCAAGTTCATAACTTGAATGAATGGGCTGCCCATCCAGTAGATCTATGCGGGACATTTGTGATAGCGCTATTCGAGGGTAATCTAGGTGATGCGACGGGTCAAACTACACCAGCAACAACTTATCCAATATCTTACGATAGCATGGTATTCGGCCCTGAAGACTGTGGCTCTAATCATACAACAGATCATTCCATTGAGATGTATAATTATCCCCAATATGTGGACTGTGTATTTGATTCGCTTACTATCAATGCTACACTATACGATCCACACAACGTGTCAGGCGGAGAGACTAACCTCACAATTGTAATCAATCAGTATATTTATGACTCAAACGGAGACTTAGATGACGACCTCTCTTCTCAGGCAGTGATGGTTGTCTCTACAAATATTTCTTTTGACATGGACGGATTTGGATTTATCAACGAGGAAATATCAACAGCGACACTCTCCGATGGTGAATATGGATACGCTATTTTTGTAGGAAACATGACATTCCTTTACGTTGGATACAGCTTTGAAGTTGGATGTTCAGGATGTGGATACAACTCATCATTGATAACATCGAATTATGAGATTTGGTCATACACATTCGGTACGTTATTCAGTAATTGGAACCCATGGAATCAATCCACAAACGGCTCTAATTCAGTAAACGACGATACTCCGCAGATCTATCAAGGAGACACACTGAGTGCGAGTGTGTGGTTCTCATGCATGGTTTATGGAGAGGATTATCTCGCAAACCTTACAGTCACGAACGATGCAAATTTGATTGTGTTTTCAGAGGAGGAAAGTATCACACAAGACACTTATTCAACTTGGTATAGCTTCTATGAGGATGGAATCTCGACAGACCAACTCCCTGCTGGAGAATATTGTTTGACTTTTACGCTGTATGTTTCACCATTTGGCTCTTCAGATGTGGTTTACACCGTGACAGAGTGCGTGGAGATTGTTTCGCTCGATGATTGGGACGGATGTGGTACAAACTTGACATATCTACAACACTTGCAAGATGTTAATGGTAATCCATTTGTTCAGCAAGGTACAGTATTCTTGACAACATCAGAAATCTGGTACAATAATTTCGTGGATTGTTTGGTTATTGGCGAAAATTACACTATGGTTACAACCGTGACCCATGATGGCTCACAGTACATGCAAGAGACTGATAATTTCACAGTTAACCAATTCTCTGATGTGACCCAATGGAGTTGGGTAACTATCTCGAGTTGGAACTCTGATGCACCGGTTGGAAACTACTGTGTTGAAACAACTATCCATTCAACAGATTCGACATACACGAATATGATTGCATTGGTTTCAACCGTTACCGACTGCTTTGCAGTAGTAGAGATAACTCCGACTGATTGGTGGGGTGGCCAAACCAACAACTCCACAGGTTCTCCAAATAATCCGATTATGCCAGACACAAACTGTACTAACTTGAGTAGTTCTTTGTCTGGATTGAATTTGACAAATGCATTCAACTTGAGCGATTGTGAGAATGGAACAGGATTCTGGTTTAACTTGACAGTCAATGGAACAGGTGTCAACTGGTACGACCCAGTTTATGCAGTCGGATATGACTTCGAGGTTCTCAGTGGACCTAAGTTCGCATCTGTAGTAGTTCCACCAGGATATGGAGATGACAAGTATGACATCTATCTCTGGGACGGTTCCGAGTACGTGTTAGCAGCTTCCGACTTGGATGCATTGACACAGTACTGGTTCACTGATGATGGTCAGATTACAACAACTCCGGGAGACTATGACGGAATTACCATGTTCTCAATTCGCGGACTAGAATTGGATGCTAAATTAGACCCAGATGACCCTAACGCATTCGTAACAGGATTGACATTTGTCCAAGATCCTAACGAGGTCTCAGAAGTGGTACTCAGCATGAATCCTATTCGAGTATCTGATGAAGACGATGACGGAATCGCAGACGCTGATGACAACTGTGTAGATGATGCTAATACAGACCAAGCCGACGCTGATGGCGACGGCATTGGTGATGTTTGTGACACCGCTGCATCTGGCGAGGGAGAAGGCGATGGCGGAACTGTCGAGCCTGATTCTGATTCTGAATCTGATTCCAACAGGACTCTAGCCTATGCTGCATTGTTAGCAGTCGCTTTGGTTGGAATCTTAGTGATGTTCGGCCGTGAAGACGAGCGCTGAAACTGAGTATCAACCACAGTTATTGGGCTGCTGTAGGCGGCTTAATTCGCTAGGCGATTAGCAAGTTCTGGGAGAGTTTCGCTTTCCTGCTTAAGCGACCTAATGTAGCGAGGTATAGTGTGCTTTGAACTTTCTAAGTCATCCATTGAACCTATCCATTCCAGTTCGGTTGAAGGAGTGTCGAGTTCTGTGTTATCGCTTGAATGAACAGACCAGACAGAGCATCCATTGCCATCATCAGAGGCAATTTGAAGGCACCATGTTTGAGGCAGAATTGAGTTCCCGCATTTCAAGTCGTTTGTGTTGCTATTTACCACAATGCAATCATCGATGACATAGTTGGCACCCATTTCTTCCAGAGCCGAGATTGCATCCTCATCTTCTGCTCCGTGCTGGAACCAAACCAGCGGAAATTGAGTATGATCTTGGCTCAGAATTAGGCTTCTAACAACTCCTCTTGCCCTTTCAGGAGCGAGGAATAGCACTACAATTTCTGGTGAAACCCCCTTATCTAAACCTGGTCTAATCGGAAATCCATTGATTGTAGCGCCAGCATCCCTTGGATGGATTGGGGCAATTGCCCAACCTCTCGCACTGAGTTCATGCACGGCTTTGTGAGCTGGTTTTTCAGGATTAATACCTGCACCAAAAATATGGATCACGCTTGCAGAGGTGATTTTTGAATGTAAATCTGGACCGTCTACCAATCTCACTGTATCACCAAAACCTCAAGACTGTCTCTTATCAAAACTTGTTAGAATCTTGAGTTATTCTGATTGGCGTAGTCTTTCAATTGCTAGAGAACTAATCGCTACCTGTAGGTTGTACGATGGAATAAATCCAGGCATTGGTAGCCTTACAATATCGTTAGCAGCATCCAGCACTTCCTTTGATACACCTGCATTTTCGGCACCGACCACCAACATCACATCCCCAGTGAGGTCACATTCCCATGGTGCTTTGCCACCTACATCTTCAGCGACAACAATTCTTCGATTGCATGCGGAAAGGATTTCTTCGGTTGTGGCGTAAACTACCGGAATGAATCGAGTCGCTCTCATTGAAGCTCTTCGAATTGTTCTCCTTTCTTCGTGGGTTTTACTGACATTAATGATTACAGCAGTCGCACCACTTACCTCTGCAGTTCTAACTCCAAATCCTAAGTTTGGAGCATATTCTACTCCATCAAAAAGCCAGATTGCCCCTTTTCTTTCAAACACCTCTTTCAGTGTGCCACTAGGTTCTCTCTCGACTAAAGCAAGGACTTTCTGTTGACCGTTTGCACTCATTCTCCAAAGGTCGGTCGCAGAACCTTCTGTGACCTTGATTTTCCTCTCTTCACAGAGTTGGATTACCTCTGAACAATCTTCCTCTCTGTCGACCAAAACCAACTTGATTTCGACCCCATTTTTTAGGGCCTCAATGACATCCGCTTCTCCGGTGATTTGAAGGGACATAGATGTCCGAGAGTGAACTTGCTCATGAGTCAATCCCTCCAAAAAGCCGACAAAAGCGCGTCGCGCTCTTCAAATAGGGGAGGCAAGTCGGCAAAATGCTCCAAGGAGTAGGTGATGTACATGGCTAAGGGACTATATCAGCATGTTCGTGCAACATGGAACAACCCAAAAGCGACTCAATCTCATCAACAGCGCCAAGACCGTATGGTCCAATGGCGCCGCGAACCAGTAAACTGCAGAATCGATAAGCCAACCCGTATCGATGCGGCACGCCGCCTTGGTTACAAAGCAAAGCAAGGCGTCATCATGGTCAGAACCAGAGTCCGCCGTGGTGGACTTCGCAAGGGTAAGGTTCACATGAAGCGCAAGCCATCTAAGGCAGGTATCGCTAAGATCACAATGGCAAAGAACACACAGCGCATCGCTGAAGAGCGTGTTAACCGCCACTTCCCTAACTTGGAAGTTCTCAACTCCTACTGGGTCGGACAAGATGGTAAGCACAAGTACTACGAAATCATCATGCTAGACCCAAACCACCCAGCAATCAAGTC
>JAYYDR010000084.1:0-4653 GCA_036160735.1 Thermoplasmatota archaeon | reverse complement strand
AGATGACATGGAAATCATTGGAGTAACAAAAACTCGCCCAGCCTTTGGTTGTGATTTAGCCGTAAGAAAAGGATACCCGTTGTATTGTACCTTTGACGATGAAGAAAAGATTGCAGCATTTGCTAGTGCTGGATACGAATGTCATGGTGGACTTTCTGATCTGCTCTCAGTAGCGGATATCGTCATCGACTGTTCTCCTGGAAAACTTGGCGCAGAAAATAAGGCAAAGTATCAATCTGCAGGAATAAAATGGGTTTTCCAAGGCGGTGAAAAACACGCAATGACAGGCATGTCCTACACCTCTTGTGCTAACCATGCAGCAAACATGAATGTGGAGGGCACGAGAGTAGTATCGTGTAATACGACCGGTTTGTCAAGAACACTTGTTCCGTTGTACGAGCATTGTGGGGAGTTATCGGTTGAATGTACAATGATACGCAGGGCAGCAGACCCCGGCGATTCCAAGAAAGGACCTATCAACGCAATCAAACCTGTTCTGAAGGTCCCTAGCCATCACGGTCCAGATGTAATGACAGTAAAACCTGAAATCAAAATTAACTCTCTAGCAGTGGCAGTCCCTACAACAATCATGCACGTCCACTCAATCGTTGCAACTCTTCCGGATGGTCATGGGTTGACAACCGAAAGTGTTCTCGAAATGTGGTCAAATTGTCCACGTGTTGTAATTATGAACGGCGCAGAGACTGGAATCACAACAACAGCAGAAGTCATGGAATTCGCCCGTGACATGGGTAGAACATGGGGTGACCTGCACGAGATTTTCGTATGGGAAGATGGAGTAAAGCTGGTTGGTAATAACTTGTATTATTTCCAGGCAATCCATCAAGAGTCTGATGTAATTCCAGAAAACATAGATGCAATTCGTGCGCTGATGGGCACAGAATCAGATTGGCGTGTATCTGTTCAGAAAACTGATGCAGCAATAGCATCGATGTTTGAATGAGCCCTATAGGGCTCAGCAGGGGCTTGTATTCAAGTACACATGCGCATTCCGGATACTTATGTTGGCACGGCGAAGGACAGTAATCATCCTCGCAATACTCCTCCTTGCACCATTGTCAACAGCCAGTGATAATCCAATCGATGTAGAGGTCAGTGAGCGTGAGATTGCTGCAGCAAATTGGCACGCAATACAACCGATTGAGACCTCGCAATCTTCACTAAAATCTCTAGATTATACTATACATCTAGAGTCTGGATCGTTCGATCCACTAACAGATAATTTGCCTAAATCACGCCTGGATGATTCTAATGATTACCGTATGACAGGGATGGCAATTATTCAACTCAAGGACCATACTGGAACATTACTGTACGATATTGTTGATGAGTATGATCTCTTCATACTCGACAATCTAGGTTCATCAAATTGGCTGGTTAGACTCTCCCATCCTGACGACCTCGCTAACCTTCAGAGTGATGAATCTGTCAGATGGGCAGGCGCAATGATGCCTGGTTGGAGGGTCTCTGAATCGGTAGATCGAACTACAGATTTCATCTCAATAATTCCTGCTCCCGACTTGAAGGCGTCTTCACTCGAACTTCTAGCGGTAGACTTAGTTTCGATGGGAGCTGATGAAGCCTGGTGTGGATTGCATTTGTGTGAAATTAAGGGATATCCTAACCTTGAGTCATTAGCAAGAGACGGTCGAATAATTTGGGCAGAAAAAGCACATGAAATTAGGTTAACAAACGCCGTAGCAGGAGCAATCGTTGGAATTCCTGAAATCAAGAACTCCTCCTTGGGTCTCGATGGTTCAGGTGAGAAAATCACATTCACAGACACCGGAATAGACCAAGATCATCCCGACATTTTTGGCAGGATTGCCGGCGTTTATACCCAATATGGGCTAGACCCTAATCCCGCAGATACAAACGGTGGCCATGGTACACACGTAGCAATAACACTAGCAGGAGATGGAACAGGAGATTCAAATGCTGAAGGAATTGCTCCAGGAGCGTACATCGTTGCCTATGCCCTAGAGCATAATCCGACAGGAATTTTCGGTAGAATCGGTTCGATTTATGATATGCTAAATCACGCTGAACAAGAAGGGTCCAGAGTAGCCGTCAACGCTTGGGGGCTAAATGGAAACTACGGCGCATACACGGCGGATTCAAGGTCTGTTGACGTGTTCGTGAACGATAACCCTGAATTCCTTCCAATCTTTTCTGCTGGAGATGACCCTTCTCAAAATTCTTCTAGTGTGATGGCCCCATCCACTGCGAAAAACGTCCTATCTGTAGGTGCTTCTACTACCAACCCAAGTGGAAGTGTAGCCAATTTTTCATCGCTTGGTCCTTCTTTAGATGGTAGGGTTAAGCCTGACATAGTCGCTCCAGGTGTTGCTATTTGTTCTGGAAGAGCTGAAGAAGCTGCAATTCCAGTAGGGACAAGTTGTGGTTCAGGAACTCATGCAAATGGCAATGCGATGTACATGTCATTATCCGGTTCCAGTCAGGCGACTGCAGTTGCAGGGGGTTCGGTTTCCCTAATTCGTGAATTCATTAGAGAAGATGTAGGAATCACTACTCCTACTGCAGCACTTCTGAAAGCAGCCACCATTAACGGGGCGGTAGATCTGGGAACCCCCAACATTCCAAATTCAGAGGAAGGGTGGGGGCAAGTTTCTGTCGTCGGTTCAGTAATGCCAGAATATGAAGGAAATGTACTTTCTACTTATCATGACAATTCTCGAACACTAAATGCAGGATTTTCAACACTCTACCAATTTGATTTGGACCCGACCTCCGGTGTTGAGATTACACTAGCGTGGACAGATGTTGCAGGAAGTGCGAACGCTCCACAGGGTGAATCTAGGTTGGTAAACGATCTAGATTTGAAATTGACAGCACCTGATGGAACTGTCTACAAAGGAAACGTATTTTCCAATGGATTCTCTACCCCTAATGGCGTACATGATTCTGTAAACAATATTGAGAGGATTAAAATTTCACCAAATTCCGTTCTTCCCTCAGGTAAGTGGCAGTTGAATGTGAATCATGCTGGAGGGCTAGAACAAGCATACGCGTTAGTTGTCACCGCTGATGCAACGCTTGACGAGAAGGCAGATTTGATTGTCTTTGATGGCTCGATATTCCCCTCATCTGCATCCCCACTTCAAAACGATTTAATCACATTGAGACTTTCATGGCTAAACCAAGGAACTTCTGATGCAGGTCAATTCAAGGTCAAACTCGAAGATTTAACTGAGGGTACAGTAGTCTTCGAAGGAACACGTCAATCATTAGATGCGGGGCTGGTTGATTCCATTACGATTTACCATTCGTTCACTTCAACAGGCGACCATGATATGAGGTTAACAGTTGATGTCGATTCTCAAATTGATGAGATTAATGATGAACTAAGCGGAGTAAACAACAATGTCGAAGAGATGACAATCTCAGTTTCTGCTTTAGGTGTTAGGCTGGTGGCCTTGGATGAAAACGGCCAAGAGAATGTGAACATGGTAAATCAAACAATTAATCCTTCAGAATCTGAAGGTTACACTTGGCCTGTGGTCTTGAAACACGAAGGTACAGGACAACAGTCAGTGAAATTACAGTTGTCTCAAGTCCAAATTCCTCATCCTATACGTGATGATTTACTGCTCCCTCCAGAAGACACATGGTCAAGAACCTCAGATTTGTCTGGCCCTTTCACCTTATCACCAATGGGACAGTCAGGAGATTCAATTTACCTTAACATAACAATGAACGATGATGATGCAGACCTATCAGGGCAAACAAAGAGATTTGCTATGGCAGGAACATATGTCATGGATGTTACTGCAAAGTATTCCAATAACCCAACAGTAAAACACACAATAAGGCTGAAGTTGGTTGTTGAAGAGGTGAAAGATGTTCAGGTCGCACCAGCCGGTACAACAGGTTTGGAAGCTGTACCTGGTGGAAATACAGCATTTTCAATATCGGTCAGGAATATTGGCAATTCTCCAGCCGTATACGACTTGGATTGTATCAGTGAAAACAGATGGGTCGTAGAGTTGGGAGGTTCTAATTCCTCTTCCTACTCTTTTGAGCCACTTGATATTCTAGAATATCTTCCAATGCAAGTAAGATTGTATGTCCCACCTGTAACCGATGGTTTGCCTGCGGCTGGAGCCACAGATTCGATAACTTGCTCCGTCACGAGTCAGACAGATCTGTCATTAAACATATCAGAAACAGTAACGCTGACGGTAAAGGCACTCGAATCGTTTTCGACTGATTTGATAGACCACGAGGGAATTCCGGTCGGTCCTGCTACTACCGCTAGAGATGTGAATGTAGATACGGCAGAGAGGTTGAATCTATCACTAATCATTGAAAATACTGGAAACTCTCCTCTGGACTTGACCGTCAGAGTAAATCCCGAACTTACCACTTGGACAATTCAAGTTCGTACGGATTCTCAAACCAATAACAGAGAGGTGACAATTGAAATTCTTCCGGGACAAACGGGCGAGGTTAAGTTCGAAGTTCTAGTCTCGCCAGTTGCCGAAAGGAGTGATGAGAACCGTCTAGTGATAAAGACCAGTCAGGATGTATCTAATTTCATTATCAATGAAACAACTCTCGTGGTTAAGGATGAAATTGGCCTTGTGATTTCACCACCAACAAATGGAACAC
>JAYYDR010000083.1:0-16319 GCA_036160735.1 Thermoplasmatota archaeon | reverse complement strand
CTGAAGATTGTGATGATCAACTGGAAGACCGACCTGTGAAATCCCGCCACCAGCCGTACACACAAAACTTAGTGGCGGATCAGAAGATACCAGCCGGTCGGGGTTCAAATCCCTGTGCTCCCACCATATTCAATCAACCATTAGACCAACATGTTGATGTTAAGTTGCAACTTGAGTATAAGTAGGGATAACAATGCGTCAAGGTTTCACATTCCTTTGCCTGGTTCTTTTCATGGCTCCATTGACCGGTTCGCTTAGTAACGAAGTCAACTCTGATGAGGGCTGGACGACCGTTAGTCCAAAGATGACTCCAGCAATCCATGAAGAAGTGGATTGGTGGCAAAGGACAACTTTAGATTCCAACCGAAAGGGAATCCACGACTCTCTGGAAACTCTAGACCAGCCGGTAGGTATTGGTCTCTCATACTCTAGAGATGTAACCGATATGGACGTAATCTATCTCGAATCACTGGGTTACCGAATCACAGATGTGATTGAAGCGGTGGATGCGGTTCTACTCGGTGTAATCAATTCCTCAGACGTTTGGGAATTGGCTCAAATTGAGGACGTTGTAATGGTTGAGAGATATGGGCAAGTCATACTATGGGGAGATGTGCAGACACCTAACATTATCGCAGAACCATCAGAGGTCTATCCTCACGCTGCATGGAATCACAGCACAATGAAAGGTGCTGGAATAAACATCGCAATGGTTGACACTGGTACTGACAACGAGCACCCAGGTCTCAAAGACAAGTTCGTTGCAGGATATGATGCAGTTTGTTACCTACACACAGACCCTAACTGCTACATCTCAGGCTTTGGTTCAAGAGAGACAGACGGCTCATACGACCCAGATGACGGTCACCAGCATGGACCAGCATGCATGGGAATGGCTGCAGCAACAGGCTTGGATGCCAATGGTGAGCAAACAGGTTTCGAGGGTTCAGCACCAAATGCAAGTCTCATCGATGTCAGAATCGGAACAGACGCAGGTGCAGGGCCATTCGAGAATTATCTTCTTTCTCAGGAATTTTACGAGTCAGCAATGAACGGGCTACAGTGGATTATAGACAACAAAGACACAGCATGGCCAGGAGTTGATGAGAGTCTACATGGAATAGATATAATTTCACTTTCATGGGGAATTACCAGCCACGAGAATGGCGGTAGTGACGGAGAAGATATGCATTCTAGAATTCTGAATGAAGCGACACTAGCAGGTGTTACTGTAAGCGTTGCAGCTGGTAATGATGGGCCAGATAACGATGGCCTGTCCGGTATGGGTTCTTCTTCTCTATCAATTACAGTTGGTGCAACTGACGATTTGAATACCATCGAAAGAGATGATGACCAAATTGCATCCTATTCAAGTAGAGGTCCGAGAAGAGATAACGGTAACTCCAATCCAATCGATGAAATGAAACCCGATGTAACAGCCCCAGGAAGCAACATCATTCAAGCAGAAGGATGTGTTACATCTGGAGGTTGCAACAACCTCTTAGGTGGAGATGCAACTCAGAACGGATATACCAATCGCGGCTCAGGAACTTCCTATGCAACCCCTGCAGTAACAGGAGTAATCGCGTTGATGATGGAAGTAAATCCCGAGATCAACCCTCTTGTCATCCGCGAAATTCTGCGTTCAACAGCAACAAGAATGGGAGAAGCAACTCAGCCAGAGCACGACCCTCACTGGAACAAGGATTTCGGATGGGGTCTAGTGCATGGTCATGATGCGGTTTGGACTGCTCAGTATCTTGACATGATTGGAATGACCACTTCAGACATGAATCTCGATCTCCAAGTCCACATTGAAAACATCACTGAAAGTGGTGGCGTGAATACCTACACAGGTATTGCTTGGTCTCGTGGAGCTGCAATGGAGAAAATCGAGTACTCCACGGATGGCGGAGAGACTTGGACTGAGGTAATGTACGAGTCTGTCAACGGAACATTGAGCACATACCAATCCTTTGAATTCCAATTCAAGGTTAACACAAATTCTCTACCTAGTGGCTACAACATGGTAATAGTCAGAGGTGTTGATACCGAAGGCTCCCCGTCTATGATTGACTGGGATACAGTAGTAGGTGGTGGTGAATTGTCTACTCTTGGTAGTGGTGATTCCCTAGGAAGAACACTCTTCATTGCAACAGTCGGCATTGCAATCATTGCATTTGGTGCGTTTGTTGCAATCCGTCAAAGTGGTGATGAACCACTTCAATTAGCGGTGGTGTCAGAAAAATCTGAACAGATTCCAGAAGTGGTTGACGATGAACCAATCGAAGCCGAAATAATAGATGATTCGATATCAGATGGCTCATCTTGAAAAGGAAACTAGGTTTGGTGAAAATATGCGTGGTTTCTCACAGCGTGCAACAGACATCCAGCCGACAGGCGTCAGAAAGATGTTTGACATGGCTGGTGATGACGTCATTTCATTTGGTCTAGGCGAGCCTGATTTTCAGCCACCAAAAGTCGCAATAGATGCAATGTATCAAGCAATGAAAGATGGTCATAACAAGTATACAACCACTGCAGGTCTTCCCTCACTGAGAAAGAAAATCGCAGAAACCTGGCATTCTAGGTGTCCCGGTCTCGATGAGTCCAATGTTTGCATGACGATGAGCGGTACAAACGCGTTGCTGAACATCTTTGCATCCCTGGTAAATCCTGGAGATAATGTTTTGTTGCCCGAGCCATACTTCCCTTTGTATGGGCCAGATGTAGGCTTGTGGGGTGGAGAACCAAAGTTCTACGAGTGTCTATTTGAGAATGAATTCGTCCCTACAATCGACCATCTAGAATCATTGGTAGATGAAAACACGGTTGCAATCCTATACAATTTCCCATCAAATCCAACAGGTGCAACGATAACTGTTGAGCAGAGAGATGAGTTACTAGCATTTGCACAACGACATGATCTTTGGATAATAACAGATGAGGTCTACGACAGGATTGTCTTTGATAGTGAACACGTTTCGTTCGTTGGATGTGACGATGAAAGAGTGATTCTAATCAACTCATTCTCGAAAACATACGCAATGACAGGTTGGAGAATAGGATACATCCTTTCAGCCAACAAAGAAGCTATGTCTCAGATGATTAAGGTACAATATTACATCACTGCCTGTTCAAATGATGCGATGCAATATGCTGTTCTAACCGCAATAAATGAAGCGGATGATTATCCAGATGAGATGTGTGCAGAATTCAAAGCTAGGAGGGATTTAATCTGTACAAGATTGAATGCAATGCCGGGTGTTGAGTGTCACGTTCCCGAAGGAGCGTTCTACGTTTTCCCTAAGGTTGACGTTCCGGGAATGAATAGTCAGGAAGTCGCTATTGAACTGCTGAAGGGCGGAGTACTCTGTTCTCCAGGTAGTGCATTCGGCCCGTCGGGAGAAGGCCACCTAAGATTCGCTTACACGATATCTAGAGAGGACATATCTCTGGGTATGGACAAGACCGAACAAGTGTTGAGGAGATTGCGCGGCGATTGATATGTGGGCGGAATTTTTCGAGTTCTTTTCAGGTGCTGTACTAGCATACCTGATAACTAGAATTCCGTTTCTTACTTTCCCAAGAGTGAAATCGTGGAATGAACAATTTCCACCTCATCCAGAACCAATTTACGTTGACAGTCACTTGATTCAAAGAGTCCTACACATGAGGACGTTCTACTGGTTAGCTCTCGTCTTTGCAATTATTCCACTTACATTCGGCTGGGTGAGTTTAGGGCATGGTTCTGCACTGTTCGGATTCGGATTGTGGACAGTTGCAGGGTGGCTAGTCTTGTCACGTGTAACTGCATTCATTGCAGGAGAAGAAGCACCTGCAACAAAACAAATGGCAATGCGCCTTCAAAACGTCAAGAACATATCAGAATCTGAGGATTCATGCTGTCCGTTTGCACAGCCGATGTGGGAAATCACCTCGGTCAGATGCAAATCCTGTGGAAAAGTACTGTTGAATGAACCACGGCCTGACCTAGGAAGGCCTAGAAGCGACGGTTGGATAATGGGATTCATCCGACTGTTGATTTCTGACGGCAAGCCGATTATCTCTTCTGATGAAGAGGAATGATTAATCGAACATCGATCCAAATCCTTCGAATTCTGAAGTTTCATCAGGGGCCGTTTGTTGAACGTATTGAACTGGTTCATTCTGTGCTTGCTCACTATCAACGAAAGAGAATGCTTCATCTGTTGCAGATACAGCATCCATTCCGCTATTCATTGCTTGAGGAGCAGCATTTGCAGCAGCGACGGCTGAACTTCCAGCGGTTTGTGCCTTTGCTGCAACGCCTGATGCAGCGGCTGCAGCAACCCCAATGCCAACACCAACCGCTGCACCAGCGACAACTCCAACAGTTCTACCTATCGAGACTATTGCGCCTCCATCTCCCTCTTCTTCAGGGGTTTTGATTTCAACTTCATTACCCAACCGCATCCATTCTGGAGGTGTACCTGACCCCCCTCCAAGACATGCAAGGGTCGTGAATGCTGCCAGTGGCATAACCGCTAGGGCGGTCAGTAAATCCAAGAAAGATGCCTCAGGGACACTTCCAATGTTTAGGATATCCTCCATGAATGATTGCTCAAGGTGAAGCGTGTTTGTGACATCAGTTCCTACCCAAGAAAGTACGATTACACTTGCTAGCCTACCCATCAGCCAGAGGACAAGAACAGGCGCTAGCCACGATAATTTAGTCATCGAGATTAACCATCTTCGAGTGAATGCTGCTATTGTGATGTGTCTTCTAGCAAATTTGGGAAACACTCTCATGACCATAATCAGAACCACGAGGTAGCACGCCAGAGCAACTTCTAGACGTCTATTTGGTCTAATCCATTCATCTGGAATGAAAATAACAAATCCGAGAGGAATAACTACCAACATTAACTGGAAAGGTATTGCCAATAATACTAGTCCTCCATGTGTTGAAAGCAAGGAATGTCTTTTCTGAATCCTGTCGCTAACCATCACCGTGAGTTTCGCATGAGGGGAATTTGCATGATTTCTTCTGGAATTCCTCAGTGTAGCGGCGTCTCTTCTAGCTCTTGTAAGTCCCATCGCTGATTTCCATCCCCCTTTTTCTACAATCCATACAGGGGTAAATCCTCCAAAAATTAAAGCAAGTAGTAATGCAATCATTCCGTAAGCAAGTGATGCTGCAACAATCCACGGAATCATTTCCGATTGGAATGACATTGTGAAATTTTCAGATGCCATTTCGAATTCCAATAGGTATGTGATTGAGAAAGCAGCCATTGGAGTAAGAAAAATCTGACAGAAAACCAGCCCTGTTAACCAGAGCCTGGCCGCTAACGGCCCTTTGTCAGAGTATTCACTCACGTTTTATCCCAAACCTTTGCTTTCTCAAAGGTTACCCCTAATCCAGGACAAAAAATGGCGATTGTTAGAGTTGTGGATTCTTTCCAAGCACGGTGTCCCCTTCGGGGACATCTGAAGGGGACATTCATATGCGGGTTAATTGTCGCATGCTCGTTGATGAACATGCGCAAGTCGATACCATTGTTTTTGGTTACCTTACTTTTGGTTCAGTCACTTATGTCGATTACAGTGCAGAATGTCGAAGCGACCATGGGTCGTGGTGGCGCTAACGACGATTATTCCGTCACTGAAATTACCGCAAATTCAACTTCTGCAAGCCATTGGATTCAGCCGGATGGTACTTCTGTTCTTTACGTTACCAAGGGTGACATAGTAGATATCAGTGTTGAAATCAAGCGTGGTGGTTCTTCTCTCCAAGGAGCTAACGCAACTGTGATGGTCGAAATGGTCCATCCAATTGGCTTTGTAATGAATTCGACATCTTGGCAAACAACTCCACTTCTAGGTAGCCAATCATTCACTGACTCATTCCAATGGGAAGCATTCGTTGCTCACTCTCACCTCAACGTGAGCACAAACGAACTCTCTGGTGGAGTAATTATTCGTGCTACTGTAATGAACCCATCAGATGATCGAAATGACAACGATGTCATGGAAATGGAATTGCCAGTAGCCCTGTCAAGTGATGATATGGATGCAGAGGGCGACCCTCGTGACCAAGCACTACCAGCGGCTTCAATACCAACCTTTTACGGTGGAGAATATCCACTTGACGGTAGTGATGCGACAGGTATCGGAATCTGGCAAGAAGACAACTCAGCCTCAGCAGTTGGTGATGCAAATTGGAGGCACTCCAATGCAGGTTCAGATTACCCTTCAGCATCAAGAAGCAGACTCGTGTTTGCATTTAGAGGCGCAAATAGCAACTGTGGCTACGGAGCATCCCTAGACGGTGGGCTTTCCCAGCAATACATCCAATGGATGTGTAAAATGCAACTAAACTCAGCGGGATTGGTTTCTGCACAAATGCATGTTCAAACATGGGGGCAGATGGGTGCAGGAGATTTTGTGGCTCTTGAATTGTGGAGGGGCAATGGTGTTCCCGAAATGACACTTTCACACAACTTTGCAAACGATTTACCTAGCACTACTCCCGGTCAGTGGAGTAACGTTTCATGGGACCCAACCGACCAACTGGGTGGTCACTCCTGGTCGTATGGAATTTTGTTCCAATCCGATGGTTCCGGAGCTTCAAGTGGAATGCACGTAGATGATTTCGTTATGTTCGCAATCGAGAAGGTTGATGAGTTCACAATCGATGTTGATTGTGACAATCCAACCGGAGGATACACTACTCCACCAAACAACATTCTCTCAATGTACTGTGTCGTAACTAACAATGGTTACCAGGCTGCACAGGTCCGAATCAAGTCAAATGTTTCTAATGCATCATGGATGAACCCAAGTTTGCCAATGATAAGAATCGATAGCGCAAACCCTAATCAACACGGTGTGGATGTAATAATCCCTCCAATCCCTGCTGGAAATACAACAGAGATGTGGATTAACCTCTCAATACCTGCCGGTTCTGATGTCCAACAACAGGTTTGGCAAGTTTGGTGGGAAGACGCAGGCGGAACCCAACTTGGTGAGATGGGCAGGGTCACTGCAGATTTAGCAGTTACAGAGCAATACGGTGTACAACTCTCCTCAACCGCACCTCTTATGGCAGGAAGCGTTCTTCCAGGGGAATCGATGAGTATTCCATTCAAATTACAAAATGCAGGAAACAGAGAAGCAGGTTACACCATTACCTCCAATTTCCAGGGCGAGGGATGGGTTGCGTACGTGACTGATGAGAATCACAGTATCGTCCAGATGCCAATACCGCTTGCAAAGGGTGAATCTGTTAATCTATTGCTAAATGTAACTTCACCAGATAGAGCGCTACCAGGAGAAGTGCCGTTCTCAATGAGGGCGGTTTGTCCATCGTGTGGCGGTTCCCTATTCGGAACGGATGTAATTTCTAAGAGAATAGAGGTCCCTCAACTAACAGTTTTGGAGATGGTTGCAGAAGAATTAGAAATTATGGCTCCGGCAAACGGTAACTCAAGAACTGTGTTCATCGATTTGTTTAATCTAGGAAACTACGAGGAAAATTATACTTTAGATTTGGTACAATCCAACTGGAAGTTAGAGGCTTACCTATCGACTGATGTAACTCCAATTTTGGACGCTTGGGATGGAGAGACAACAATTGCATTGAACTTACCAATGCCTGTTGGATTAGCGCCTGGTCTTTACACTGCCAGGGTCACTGCTACAAGTGTAGAAGACCCTACGGTCTCGAAGCAGTTAACCATTAACGTTGAAGTTGAGGATACATCTGCAGTTTCTGTTTCTGACGAAGATGCAGACCAATCATTCCTTCCAGGTGGCGATTCTCAATCCATGAGATTCATGGTGACCAATGATGGTAATCAAGAGGATAGATTCTCCATGAGTCTAAACCTACCAGACGGCATGAATGCGGAATTCGAACAATTGGTAGATGGAAACCTGACCCCAACTCTTGCTCCGGGTGAGAGTTACAACCTAACTGTCAAATTCTCCTTCGATGAAGATGTTAATGGTCGTCTGACAATGTTAGTTGTCGCAACTAGTGTAAACGATCCAACTGTCTCAAGTAGTGGAAAATCAACCTACAGCGTAGGTTCTCAGAATTATCTGAGAATCATTTCAACCGAGTCTACAATTATCGATGAGGCTGGTGTCTACGAGGTAGTCGTAACCGTTAGGAATCAGTACGATGAAGGACAATCTGTTACAATGGATTGGGACCAAGGTGACACCAGAAACTGGTATAGAGCTTCAATCAAGTCAAGCGACAGAGACTTCTGGCTAGAGGTTGAAGGAAATAGGCAAGTTACAGTCGTATTTGAGGTCCAAGAATCTGCTCTACGAAACCTAGAAGAAGATTTCATTGAATCTTCCGTAAAGATCTGGGCTATATCGAATTCAGTTGAAGATGCGGCTTCCCTCGAACTAGCTGTGACGCTCAAGAAAACAGCAGGGGATTCAGAAGCTGCATCGTCTGACTCTGAATCAATCGACTGGGTCGGTATCGGAATTTGGGTGGTCGGTGGTGCAATTATCATCACATTACTCGGTGTTCTTTTGGTGGTCCTCAACAGCGAAGAAGAGGACGAAACCCAAGATTGGGCCGAAGGTGGCTACGAGGATAACCTAACCGCTACCTATGGCGCGGTCGCTGCTGCTCCAAACATTGGCTCAATGGAAAAGACGGTTCCAGACATCGCGCCGCCTACAGGACCAGCACCTGCTCCTATCGTACAAGCAGGGCCTCCGGTTCCCGCAGAAGGCCTTCCTGAAGGATGGACAATGGAGCAATGGAACCATTACGGTCAGCAGTGGCTGGACAACAACCGATGATATCCAATTGCGATGGGTTGAAGTTAGGCTGCCCATGGGATGGGTTGCTGAGGTATCCATATGTATGGAAATGGACAAGCACCTATCTTCATTCTGAAAGAAGGTGTACAAAGAACTAGAGGGCGCAGTGCACAGTCAAACAATATTGCAGCAGCGAAAGCAGTAGCTGATGCAGTAAGGAGTACATTGGGTCCAAAAGGTATGGACAAAATGCTAGTTGACAGCATGGGTGACGTTGTAATCACCAATGATGGAGCAACCATCCTCAAAGAGATGGACATCGAACACCCTGCAGCAAAGATGATCATAGAGGTTGCAAAAACCCAAGAGCAGCATTGCTATGATGGAACCACATCTGCTGTGGTACTTTCTGGAGAACTTTTGAAGAGGTCAGAGGACCTAATCGAGCAAAACGTTCACCCAACCGTAATTTGTGAAGGATTCAGGCTTGCTGCTGAAAAGGCAGTTGGATGCCTAGAATCTCATGGAATTTCAACAGAAAACGATGATTCGGTATTGATGGAGGTTGCAAAGACCTCTCTGACCGGAAAGTCAGCAGGAGCAGTCAAATCTTTCCTTGCAGATATCTGCGTGCGTGCTGTAAATTCAGTAGGCACAATCGAAGACGGTGAAAGGCTGGTCGACCTTTCTGATATCAAGGTCGAAAAGCGCCAGGGTGGCTCTATCAAAGACAGCACTCTTGTCGACGGAATCATTCTCGACAAGGAGCGTGTTCATGCAGGTATGCCTCGCTCAGTATCTGGTGCAAAGGTCGCTCTAATCAACAGCGCAATTGAGGTAAAGAAGACTGAAGTTGACGCAAAGATTCAGATTACAGACCCATCAATGCTAGCATCTTTCTTGGAAGAAGAGGAGAATTACATCAAGGGTCTAGTCGAAAAAATCCAGGCTAGCGGTGCAAATGTAATAATCTGTCAGAAAGGTATCGATGACCTCGCTCAGCACTACATGTCTAAAGCGGGCATCTTCGCAATACGAAGAGCAAAGAAGAGCGACATGGAAGCATTGTCCAAAGCAACCGGTGGAAGAGTTGTCACAAACATTGACGACTTGACCGGAGATGACTTGGGACAAGCAGCAAAAGTCGAAGAAAGAAAGATCGGCGAATCCGATATGACATTCATCACCGGATGCCCAGAGGCAAAGTCTGTATCAGTGCTACTTCGTGGTGGAACAGAGCACGTCGTTGACGAAATCAGGCGTGCATTCGATGACGCAGTTGGTGTTGTATCGGTAGCATGGGAAGATGGAGCAGTACTGACCGGTGGAGGAAGTGTACTAGCTGCACTTTCTCGTGAACTACGCACTTATGCTGAGTCAGTGGGTGGAAGAGAACAAATGGCAATAGAGGCGTTTGCAAGCGCTCTGGAAATTATTCCAAGAACACTTGCTGAGAACGCTGGATTGGACCCAGTTAACACAATTATAGAATTAAGAAAGTCTCATGCAGACGGTAAAGGATTCTCCGGAATCAACGTCGAAGACGGCGGTGTCATGGACATGCGTGAAGCAAATGTCCTCGAGCCGCAGAGAGTGGTCGAACAGGCCATTCAATCTGCAACTGAAACTGCAATCATGATTTTGAGAATCGATGATGTTATTTCATCCAAGGGTGTATCTGGTGAAGATATGATGGGTGGAATGGACGATTTCCACATGTGATTTTTGTTATTTTATTCTCTTGAGAAATTCTCTCCCTAAAGGGAGAGGCAAGAACCTCTAAAGACTACGCCTTAGTGGCACAGATTGCTCAGCGAGAGCATTGGGTGATATCATGGCAACCGTCGCTAAGGTATGGATTGAGGAAGACTGTATCACATGTGATGCATGCCAGGATATTTTGCCAGAGGTTTTCGAGGTCACCGATGACACAAGCCAGATTAAGGCAGAGGTCAGAGAAGACGGATCTTTCGACCGCAACACTGGCTTTTCGGCCATCAAAGCAGAATTCCGCTCAGAGTTCTCTGAACTTATTGAAGAAGCAGCAGACGCTTGTCCGGTTGAGATTATCAAATTTGAATACGAAGCAGGCGCTGTAGCGGAAGCCGAAGAAGTTGCACCGGCTGCAGAAGAAGCTGTAGCACCAGCCGCAGTTGCTGCGGTAGCAGGGGCCGACGACGGGGTACTGGCACCTGTCATGTCCGGAGACAGGAGCCTAGCAATCTTCTTTGGTTCACAAACCGGTAACGCTGCTGGGCTGGCAGAGAAGACTGCAAAGATGGCAGTAAATTACGGCCTAGAACCAACAGTAATCGACATGGACGGCTACAACCCGGCTGATTTCTCAGCACACAAGAGGGTGCTAATCATCACCTCCACATGGGGAGAGGGAGAAATGCCTGACAACGCAGACGCTCTCTGGAATGCCACAGTAGCAAGTAATCCACCACTTTCTAACACACACTTCTCAGTTTGTGCAATTGGAGACACGTCCTACGATGAGTTCTGTAAGGCTGGTCTAGATTGGGATGAGAAATTCAAGGCTTTGGGTGCAACTTGCATTGAAGAAATCAAACTTTGTGACGTAGATTACGAACCGCCTTGGCTTGAGTGGGCTCCTATAGCACTTTCCAAGATAGCATGTGTTGACTCTTCCGGCACATTCCACGAAGACCTGCTTGAAGCAATGATCGCTTACGGTGCAGGAGATGAAGAAGAAGCAGATGTAGGCGACTTCACGCCAGGAAAGGTTGAGCAAGACTTAATCTCAATCACAATGCGCATCTTCAGATACAATCCTGCTCTGGCAGAGTCTGGTTACGACACAGTAGCAGTGGCACTGCCTGGCCACGCATCAATTGAAGATGCACTTGTAGCAGTCAAGAGAGAAGTAGATGGTTCACTTACATTCAGAAGCGGATCGATTGCAGGTCAAGACCCGCTAACAGGTGTCAAGGCTAATGGTAGAATTCTGCCTGCAGATACTACCAGAATTTGTGATTTGGTATCAGATGGAGATACTCTCTCTATCGAGCCAATTCCAGGATACGACGTCATCAAAGACCTGATGGTCTCCTATGACAGATATGATTCTGAGCGTGCTAATTCCGAGCCATGGCTACAAGCAGATCCACGTCAAGGTGAGAAGTTAATCTCGGGAGCAGCAATGGGTGTAATGACCTCTGCTGATGCTACGATGCTACACACACTTGCTGACGTTGGCTCACTACAATTAGTCAACTCAATGTCTGATACTTATGACGTAGATAACGAATACGCTGGGCCAGGAATCTCTCTACAAAGATGGGTTAGATCCCAAGACCCTCGCTCAGGTGCAAAGCACGTCAAGAAGATGTTTGAGTTGATGCAGCGCAAGGGTGGTGTTTGGGATGAAGCAGACATTTCTTCAATTCAAAGGCACGGAATCGATGGAGCGCAAGCTGCCGATGCACTCTACGAAGCAAGAGCACGTCTACTCGCTGAGTACAAGTTTACCGGAAGAAGTGGAAGACTTGTCAAGAACTACTCTCGCTCTGTCAAGATGTCTGGAAACGTTAACGAAACTACACTATACCGCTCAGTTCTAGGACCATTAGGTCTTGGTTCAAACATTATGAACGGTGTCTCTTTGCGAATGATGCTTGGATTCACTCGAAATGGTGGGCCAATCATGCGTGGGTTCCAAGGTATGCTCGTACCTCCTGCTGGAATTGGTAAGATTCCAAACATGTTCAACGGTAAGGTTGCAAATCACCACGAGGTTGTTGCAATCTTCAATGAACTAGATTCAAGATTCTGAGGTGATTTTGTGGTAAAGTATTCCTATTATCCCGGAAACGTCGCTCGTCAATCTTCGTATGAAGTTGAAGACACAATCCAACCTCTATGCAAAACTCTAGGAATTAAACTAGTAGAGATTGTTGGATACAACAGCGATGGTGGCAACATCATTAAACAAGGAAACAAGGATCTACAACTTGCTCTAAACGCAAGAAACATCGCACTCGCAGAGAAAAATGGACATCCCATTATTACTGCCTGCGCATCTGCACAAGGTATTCTCCACGATGCTCTCGAAACATTCCGCAACGACCCTATAGCACTAGCAAACGCAAACACTGTTCTTTCCAAGACATCTGGTATGACTGCTAGTGCTGATGAAATTACAACCAACCACTTGCTACACGTTTTGGTTGATGAAATTGGATTGGATAAAGTCGAAGACGCTGTGATTAATCCACTGAACATGGATGTAGCATGTTACTATGGCCCTCACATGCAAAAGAAAGGAGCATGCGGTGGAGACGACCCATGGAATCCAACATACATGGAGCAGTTAATCAAAGCACTAGGCGGTCGTCCAGTAGAATACAAATCGAAGACTTCTAGTGTAGGAAATCCTTCCTTGCTGTCTCTAGGTGATTCTGTCATGAAGATGACTGCAAGAGTGCTGAATGATGCAAAGAAAGCTGGTGCACAATTAATTGTCACCGCTTGCACATTGTCTCATGCTAACCTTGACTCGTACCAAGGGAAAGCAGGTAGGGTTGCAAATATGGACACAAACATCCCTGCAGTTAATCTAACAGAGATAGTAGCATTTGCACTGGGTCATTTCCCTGACAGATTTGCACAATTGAAAACTCGTGCAATGATTATCGGTTCTTGATTAACCGTGTAAAAATCTGTACAAGTCTCTCGCTTGTATCGATGAGACCCCCTCTATTGAAGTAAGTTCTCGCTCACTTAGGTGACAAAGACCCATTATATCGCCAGCTGTTTGCATAATTTTTGCTGCGGTAACAGGTCCAATTCCTGGTAGTTCAGCGAGGATGTTAACCCGCTTAGTCACGACCTCATGGTCCCATTTTCTGGAGAGTTCTCCCTCGTCTTCCTCACCGCTAATTATTGCCAATATCTCTTCAGAAGCAGCCTTTATTGCTGACTTTTCCGGTTCTACGTGACTTCTTCTTGAACTAGCTATTAACAGATCTAGAATTCTTGCTTCCCTTTTTGCAGCAACCGAAACAAATCTTGCTGTTTGCTCAGGTGAGCCGGTCATGAGTACAGGCAGGCCTAGGTCTAGTGTTATCCAAGCCATTGCTCCCTGTACCGCATTTGGATGAAGTCGTTCAGTTTCTAACGATTCCACGATTAAAAGTGGCTTTTGCGCAGCATCTCTCAATTTCCTTGCCTGATTTACTAGGCGTCCATCAATTATTGAGTCTACCAGGTCTCTTGCTGTTTTGCGTTCGATTAGAACACGGTCGGAGATTCTGATGTCTCCTATTGGTAATGATTCGATTTTGATTTGATGACCTCTTAATTTCAGCATTGAAGGGAGAGTAGAGTTGCCTTCTCTGTGGTCAACCGTGATAGTGCAGTGATTTTCGTTTTCTAGGCTGTGTGCTAAAGATTCGGCTTTTGCAGCCTCAGACGCATTCACTTCGACTTCTCTTGACGAAGTGATTGTACCATCTAATACAGGCTTCCACCAGTTGTGTTCAGCGGGTTTCTGTTCAGCGGAGAAATCAGTTAGGGATTTTTGATTTCTGGGCCTATTTGACAACGTGACTCTCTCTTGTTTCTCCTTTTTTGTAATCTCTTGAGGCTTTGAAACAATTTCCTTTTGCCTGTACAGCCTCTTTTCCTCTGAGTTAATGAATAAATCAACACTCTGTCCATCGACTTTGAATTCCTTCAAAACGTCTGATTTAGGAGCCGCCCTTTTTGGCAATCTCGATTGCTTTTGCAAAGACTCCAATGTTCTATACATCGACTGCTCACGCTTCATTGCCGCTTGTTGAACATATTCGTCACGAGTCCCTTTTGCTATGAGAATATGAACGTCTCCGTCTCTCTGTCTGGCTGTTCTTCCTCGTCTTTGGATTGCCCTAATTGCACTGGGGACTGGCTCGTAAAGAATTACACTGTCTGCGGCGGGAACGTCCAATCCTTCTTCCCCGACACTCGTAGCGACCAAGACATTTATTTCGCCATTTCTAAAGCGCTCTAGTTGTTCGATTTGCTCCTTTTGTTTCATTCCAATTTGACTACCTTTACTTGCTTGGCCAACGAATCTGCCAGCTCTAATCGATTTATTTGTTTCAAGAATGCTGATCACGTTGTCAACAGTATCTCTGTATTCTGTAAACACGATTACTTTCCCGTCATCGCTTAGTCCATCATTTACTAATTGTGTGACAAGTGAAGGTTTTGGATGCAACTCATTGCTATCTTTGTGATTAAGATACAAATCTGCAACAGGGCCAAGGGAAAGGAATCGCTTGGTTTTGCGGTCTTTATCACTCCTTGCTCTTTCAAGATAATTTATTGCGCACCTCAGTCCTTGGGTTTCGAGTAAGTCTAGAAGCCTGTGCAATCTCCTCATGTCCCCGATTCTCTTTGCGGCGTCATATCCTCTTGCATCTCCTCTTCCTATCGCTGCACTTGCTCTACGATGGGCTTCTTCAATAGCAGCAGTTGTTATTCTTCCAGAGCGGATCAAGAAGCCAGAACGAATCAAAAATTCAGATTCTTCGGCCTCAAGTATTCGTAATGGCCGAATAATCTCGGTTAGTTCGCTAGGTAGGTTCAGATGGTGCTTTGTGACATCCATAGCGGTGATGTATGGCTGAACTAAATCGTCCTCCCTCTTCGTTACATGTAGCCTTTCTATACCCAATCGCTGAATTATTTCTAGAACTTTGCCAGCCTTTACTCCAGGTGAAGCAGTAGCTGCCAATATCATTGCATTAGATGAGGCCTCCAGATACATGTCTCCTAGTTGTGCCATTGAATCAGAACCTGTGGCGTGATGCGCCTCGTCTACGATAAGTAAATCGATGTCAGATAACAAAATCCTTCCATTTCTAGCGTCATTGCGAATTACGTGCGGTGTTGCCATCACAATCTTCGCCTCTTTCCAAATACTT
Organism: Thermoplasmatota archaeon; assembly: GCA_036160735.1. Taxonomy (GTDB): domain Archaea; phylum Thermoplasmatota; class Poseidoniia; order Poseidoniales; family Poseidoniaceae; genus MGIIa-K1. The sequence continues at coordinate 609 of JAYYDR010000083.1, read as the reverse complement.
TCTCTTTTGACAGGTCTGTCGCTTCCTGTAAGAGTGACAATTTTCTCCTCATCAATTTCTATGAATTCCTTCGCCATTCTAGCCTGTTGAGCGACCAATCCAGTGGTTGGAGCAACCAGAACAATCTTGCCTTTACCTTCAAGGAAACTAGCCATAGCCATCCACTGCACAGCGGTTTTTCCTAAACCGGTTGGCATCACAAGTAATGTTGAACCAGATATTGCTTGTTTCGCAGCTAGCAACTGGTAGGCCCTTGCCTCTACACCTTCTCGAAGACGAGGGTGTGATAAGACGGGCTTCATATCAGCGAATTGTGAGGCGGGGGGTCAAGAGGATTTGCATCAGACACACTCCAACTTTCACTCACAAACCAAAAGTCTTGAAAACCGTCAATTGACATAGGTGCCTAGGCGACCTATGCACCGTTCATAACCGAACCACTCATATATGGGAGGTAAGTCGGCAGAGTGCTCGAAAGGCGAGTGGCCAGACACTGTGGGCAATGCACAGCACCCCATAACTCCCGGTCCCAATCGTGGACTGGAAGCCGGTGTCACGGCAACTCCCTAGCCTTGACAGCCTCTGTATGCCCCTTTATCGGGGGGCCAA
>JAYYDR010000082.1:0-14732 GCA_036160735.1 Thermoplasmatota archaeon | reverse complement strand
CATTCGTATCCAGCACTAGCAAATGCTGCAATCTTTTCTTCATCGTCAAAGGTACAATACAACGGGTATCCTTTTCTTACGGCTAAATCACAACCAAAGGCTGGGCGAGTTTTTGTTACTCCAATGATTTCCATGTCATCTTGGCAAGCGACTGCATCAGCAACTCGCTTTCCAATTGTACCGTACCCGTTAATTGCAACCTTGATGGTCATGTGATTCCCTGTGGGGGGTGCCCTCGCGGAACTCTCATGAACCTTACTTCGCGAATTTTCCCTCCCCTACAGGCAAACTGTTCATCAAATAGAACACCAACGGCTGGTTGATGGCAACTGTTGAAGAGGTCGTTGCAAGTTCAATGAGTATTAACTCAAGATTGCCTGCCCAGCTTGAAAAAGCACTTGAGAGAAACATAGTTCTCAGAATTGGGTGGACAACAAATGGCGACCCTGTTCCAAAAGATGGAGAAATGGGGTTATGTCCGAATTTACCTGCCGGGTCAAAGGTGAGAAGTCTTGGTTATCTCGGACCGTTCACAGCAGCATTTGGGCAAGGTGGTTCATTTACTCATCAAGGCGATGTAGGCTCTTTCCTTGGAGCTGGTAACAATGGTAACAAAATCACTTGTGAGAGAACTGCAGGTAATTGTACTGGTTTTGGACAAAAAAGTGGTCGAATAACAGTTCTCGACGGAACTGGAGATGATGCTGGTGCAAAAATGAGCGGAGGCATGTTAGTGATAAGAGGAGACTCAGGAATCCGAATCGGAGGTGGAATGTCAGGAGGAGACATAGTTGTCCACGGAGATGTTGGTGGCGACCCGGGCGCTGGTATGACTGGGGGTCGAATTATCATCAATGGACGTTGTCCAACCCCTCCACCAGGAGTCACTTTAAGGACACTGGATAAAGATGAACTTAAGAAGATTAACAAGGAACTTGGTGATGAAGAGTTGCAAGTTCCGGCAGATGCTGTTTGCTTAGTTTCTGATGGTACTATCAGTGAAGGAATTATGGCAGATTGCAGAGACGACCTTTCTGGAATCTCAATTATTCCTATGACAACAAATCATAATCCTAGTTATTCTACATGTGATACTGTTGTTTTACTAGGGGAGGAAGATTCACTCGCCCTTCCAATTCCCTTGCTCCCATACGTACCCAAGGGAGTTCAAGATGACTTATTCCACCCTTGTCTTGTCAAGGAAAACCCTAGAGATTGCGACATAGTAATAATCGATTCAGACAACATTGCAAGCGCTGCGGATTTGGTCAAATCCGCTGCAGGATTTGCGATTGATTTGGACTCACTACCAAGGCTAGACGGAGCGGCTTTAGATGGCCTACTCGTTGCACTAAAGTGTACTGCACCTGCAAATTCGAAAGTAATTCTAGTTAGAGGAATCGGGCAAACTGCATCACTACACACAGACTCACAACACCACGATGCAGATTGCGCTGTGAGCGTCCTAAACGACGGAAGTGGAATAAGCGCAGCTGCATCATTACCGATGGTAGGAAGATCTGCTGCAACCAATTTAGAAGATGGTACTATTGCATCAATGTGGATCCCGTGGTCTGCAACAAGTGAAGATTTGGCAATTCTTTGTGCCTCAAACGTTGCCTTCACAATTTGCCCAGCACCCGATGAGAATATTGCCGGATGGATTGCACAAGTCACATCCGGTTTGTCCGCTCATCTAAACAGACTAGGCTTAGCTTCAATCGACTCATTGACAAGAGGGAATCTAAGGGCATTCGACCAAGATACAGCCGCTGTTAGTGGCCTAAGATTGGCAGGCTATGATAGGCCATTACCACACTGGTTCGCAAGGTGATAATGTGCCAACGATTAGTGTAGAACAATCCCTTCTTCGAGACCTTGTCGAAGCAAAAGGAAGAAAACACGATATCGACGACCTTGCATTTCGACTACCCCTAATGGGTACGGACATAGACAATTGCGATGAAGAAAAACTGGACATAGAAATCTTCCCTGACAGGCCAGATTTACTTTCTCCTGAAACTCTATTTCATGGTATGATGCCATTTTTACATGACTATCCGCCAAATCCAAGACTTGCAGTCAACCCGGGTACAATTTCGATGACTGTTTCTCCCGAATTGGCGGAAATAAGGCCTGTGATACTTGCCGCCGTAGTAAGAGGTGTTGATATTGATGATGGTATGATCAAACGATTGATGGATCATCAAGAAAAGTTACACTTTGCACTGGGAAGAGGACGAAAGCGAGCATCGATTGGCGTACACGATCTGTCAACTATTTCTCCACCTTTCAAAGTCGAGGCAGCACCAAGGAGTCTGTCATTCATTCCCCTCGCAAAGGAAGAAGAGATGACCATTGATGAAATCTTGAAATCACATCCTAAAGGCATAGATTACGCTCACCTTCTAGAAGGCATGGACAAAGTGCCAATAATTTATGATTCAAATGATGCAGTATTGTCTTTTCCGCCAATCATTAACGGCGACCATACAACAGTCACAACAAAGACTAGAGATTTATTCATCGATGTAACAGGCTTAGATTTCAGGGCATGTGAATCAGCATTGATGTTAGTTTGCTTACAATTATCAGTTTTGGGTGGCAAGATAGAATCAGTAAGAGTTACGACATGTGAAGGAAAAGAATGGAGTTTAAACGGCTCGCCTGTTGAACACATAGTTGAAAGGAATTTGGTGGAAGGAATCCTAGGAAACTCATTCACTGACGATGAAATTGACAACGCAATCCGCAGGATGGGAGGGATTTACAACGGTGATTCTGGAGGAAATCTCTCAATTTCTATGCCAAGGTGGAGGTTTGACATACTTCACCCAATCGATTTGGTAGAAGAAGTTGCTATCGGACATGGTTATGATGACCTCGCATACGATGTGCCTAAAGCACCACTAACTGCGATACCTCGTCAGGATGGCCATTTACGACGTAGAATTAGAGAAGCGCTTCAAGGTCTCGGCCTAATTCAAATTCAATCTCTGACCCTATCCAATGACAAAGACCAGTTTGAGAACGTTAGGTGGAAGCCTGATGGGGAAATTACTCGTATGACAAACCCAATCACCATTGAGCACACAATACTACGACAAAACATACTTCCAGGCTTGCTGAGGCTTTTAGCGGCCAATCGCCACCATGAACTTCCACAGGGAGTTTATGAGTTAGGAAGCGTTGTAATCAATCACCAAAATCGGGATAAGTTTGGTTTCCTCGTAGCTGAAAATTCTGGCGGTTTTGCATCACTACGCAGTCGTATTCAAGCGCTAATGAGAGATCTTGGCTGCACTGACTGGACACTTGAACCAATAGACAACGGTCCCTGGTTAACAGGAAGAGCGGCCAACATTATCATCAAAGGAACAGTTGTAGGTGAATGCGGTGAAATAGACCCAAATGTCTCAGAGATATTCGAACTGAATGTTCCAATGAGTGGCGCACAACTTGACGTATCAATCATGACCAGTGTATTGAGCGACCCTGTTCTTTAGCCGATCAGCAGTTCTCTTTCGTCGACTTCAACTTCGACAGTTTCGTAGTAAACTAAAATCTCGATTGAGCAGGTTCCATCACAGAGATTTATTTGATTCTCAAACAACTGTATAGTTTCATTGGAATTCCAATGACCTTCGTCAATGTCATCAGAAACTATCTTACAAGGCGAAGGAACTACTAAATCAGGGTCATTTAGAGCAGGAAAATTTGACTCCCCAATTGCTGCAATTTGCAATGTAGGATAGCGATTTTCATCTTGCTCGTTGTAGTAGGTTAGGAAATTTACTTTGAATGCTAGTTCATCCTTAGCAAAAACATACACCCCATTATTTGGATTAACTCGATGGACTGACATATCGTATGTGTACCATTCCAGTCTTTCCGAAGTCTCATTGCTTAGGTCTACAGGGACCTCGTTAACTTCCGACAGTTCTGCACCTTCAATAAATGTCCAGGAAATTCCCTCTGAGAGATAGATGTCTGTCGATGAAAACTTCATCCAATAATCTGTGCTATTAGACTCCAATTGACCGGGTAAATCAAAATGGGTATATGATTCTGAATCTGTTGCATCAATTTCAGTTGTAAATGTGAAACCATCAGCACCCAACTTAGGATTTACCTTTCCACTTAGGCTGGTTGAGTTTGATTGAGCACCGAACGAGCATCCATATGTTGTATCTTCGATTACAAGATTTATTTCCAGTGATGACCATGACAAGTCTTCAGCCCCATCATCGAAGTTCAATTCGACTAGTGGATTATCTTCGCGATAATCACTGACTGAGTTTTCTGAGTCAACCATTATCACGTTTGATGTACCTAACTCGGACTCATATGTAGCGACCAAATAGGTCCAAACCGCCGCTGCAACAACAACTGTAATCGCTGCTGCAGCGGCTGGTTTTTTCCAATTCATGTGGTATCACAGCTCGTTTTCTTGACGCTTTCTTGCGACAAGGACTGCGCCCAGTGTTGCAAGAATTGCTGTCAGTCCTAGGAAGCCGGGTGTATTATTGTCTTTCTTGTCATCTTTGTCTTCAGCGACCACTGCTGGTTCTGCTCCACCGTCGCCGACTATGACCTTACCGAACATCTCTACACCGATGTGTGGTTCACATGCGTAGTAGAATGTGGTGTCTTCAGTAAAGGTGTGATGGAAATCTACTGTCTTTGCAGCAGCACCAGAATATACGCCGTTTTCTACGTATGTAGTAGACTTCAGTCCTGCGACCTCTTTGACGTTGTGTGCCATGGATTCATTAGTCCACTTCCAGCAAACTGTTTCTCCGACTGCTATTGTTACGGATGCTGGAGTGAACCCGTATCCATCAGATGTGATTCCGATTGTTGCATCACAGACAATCTCTGGTTCTGCTGGTTCATCTGCTGGTTCATCTGCTGGTGGCATCAAGACTTTATCGATGACGTGAATAACACCGTTGGAAGCGACAACATCAGCGAGGGTTACGTTAGCATCATTAACAACTACACCATCTGTGCCGACATTGAATCTAAGCGAATCGTTGTTGATTGCCGTTGCAGTCATTCCATCAGTCAAATCACTGGACATTACGGTACCAGCTACGACGTGGTAGAGGAGTATGTCTGCCAGTGTCTCATTTTCCTCATCGGTATCGAAAGTGGATAGATCGATTCCTGCTTCTGCAAACGCATCGTCGGTTGGTGCGAAGACTGTGAATGGTCCGTCTCCTTGTAGAGTAGAAACCAGTTCTGCTTGTGCCAGTGCTGCAACCAATGAAGTGTGGATTCCAGTGCTTGTGGCTGTAGTTGGAATGTCGACTAGCTCTACTGGTGCAGTTAGTGTGAAATCACTCATCATGCTAGAGTGTACAGTGCAGAAGTAACTGAGCGTGTCTTCGATGGTGAATCCATCTCTGAAAAACAGGGTAAAAGATTCATCGTCTGAAATACCTGTTGTGCTTGTTCCGTCGCCTGAGATAATCAGATTATCACTAGAATCCGTGTTGTAGCCAGAGTCTCCTATGTAGAATGGATGTGCTGAAGGGTTGTTGAGCCTCTGGAATCTGTAACTCTTTGAGATGTCAATTTCCGTCATGCCATTAGTACCATCAACGTCTGTGTAGAATTCGAAGTAAGGCTCAGACATTGAACCATCCCCGACGTAAACGTCAACTGGCGGCGTTAGTACCTTGTCGATTACATGAATAACTCCGTTGGATGAGACTACATCTGCGGTTGTTACAACTGCATCATTTACCTTCACCTCTGTGTTGGTAACGGTGAATGACAATTTGTCACCATTCAGTGCGTCGGTTGTACCAGCATCTGTCAAATCTGTTGACATTACCGAACCAGCGACAACGTGGTAGGTCAGGATGTCGACTAGAGTTGCGTTTTCAGCATCAGTGTCAAAGGATGCTAAGTCGATGCCTGCATCAGCAAATGCTTGGTCTGTTGGTGCAAAAACCGTGAATGGACCATCACCAGATAGTGTTGATGCTAGACCGGCATGTGTTAGTGCAGCAACTAGGGAGTCGTGCACTCCTGTTTCTGATGCATTTGTTGGTATATCTTTTGTTTCGTCTGCTGATACTGATAGCGGTAATGCGGTCATCAATAGCAGGGCAATAAGTGCGGTTGAGAATTTTCTCTGCATTGCTACGCAAACGATTTGCATGAGTATATACCATTTTGTTTCCAAACGCACTGAAAAATCGCAACACGTATCATAAATGCGCTCCATTATTATGTGTGAAGCCCTAGAACGTACATGCGCCGATGGATGGTGGTAGTTCTAGTTGCGCTAATGCTACCAACTTTTCCAGTTAGTGCAGACCAAGACCCATTCAACTTCTACATCGATGACGAGATAGTTGCTCATCCAGGAGAAACTGTTCAACTTCGTATTGCATGGCAGAACATTGTAGGTACGGCGAGACATTTTTCGGTTTCCCTCAATAATACTGGAGAAAACCTGACTGTAAGCGAACTGCCTAGTGATTGGACTAGAGTAGCGTCAGGCAGACTTGGAGAAATGCTTGTCAATGTTACGGTAGCTCCAAACTCAAATTTCGAAACTCAATCATTTAGTCTGGATTTTCTATGTCAAGAGGTCGGAAATTGGAGCCTTACACACAACATAGATGTCCTTATCTCCAAATGGTCAGACATAAGGTTCGGTTCTAATGATGGTTCGGAATTCTACGTTTTACAGGATGTAAGAACCGGTTTTGCAATCAATGTTAGCAATCAAGCAGAATACGCTGATACTGTGAAGTTGAGATTCAACACACAAACAAATTGGGAATACGGGTTTGATGATGATCTAAATAATGACGGAGAACTGGTGATAGACTTACAATCAGGCGACTATGACTTCATCAACTTCTACATACAAACTCCTCCAATCGTCGATGGTGCCCCCTTAGCAGGCACCGGTCCACAATTTTCACTAGAAGCAGTCTCAAATCTTGATAGAAGAGTGAGTTCATGGAACTTTAGCCTCAGAATGGAGACCTACCACAATATGACAATAGATTTCATCGAAGACAATTTAAGCATCGAACCCGGGGACAACGAGCGTCTTGAGGTTGTCGTTAGAAACAACGGCAACACAGCCACATACCTCGATGCTGGTTTACTACATGGAGATTCTAGGAAAGACCGTTTTGAAATCGATAACTGGACAGTTGCAATATTCAATGCATTTGAATTTCAGCCTCTTGAACCAAATGAATCTAGGACTATGGAAATAGGCTTCGACGCTCCAAATATCAACCTTGGTTCCGTTGATTTGGAACTTGATATAATGCCCCAGTCATTTCCACAAAGAGCGACTTCTGTGCAAATTTCATCATCTATCGATTGGCAAAAAAATGGCAGTTTAAGCAAAATTGGAGAATCTTGTGGAGAGGTTGAATGGAACCAAACCTGTCAGCAATTAATTCAAATTGAGAACACAGGTAACTTCTTTCAAGACTACCTGCTAGAAATTCGTAATTCTAATGGAATGTATTTTGAAATAACACAAGAGACAATCGGCCTTTCAAGAAGCCAAAACAGCATAGAAATCCCGTTGAACATTACCCCGATTGAAAATGCAGAAGCATTCACTGCTGGCTCTGCAGAATTAGTCCTGAAATTAAGTGACGGTACGCAAGTGGATTCATTGGACATTTCATCCAAGACCGCACCAAGAGTGTTTTGGATATGGGAAGATTCTGCTACATCTGTCAGTAACGGAAGACTAGAAATGGCGATAACAATGAGGAATGATGGCAACACTGCTGATGGATTGGTGGTGAGAATGACTTCGTCATACTTCACAGAGATGAGTTTCATCCCTCCTAACAACGCTATCGTGGAGGATGGTTCAAAGAACATACGTTCCTTTGAAATCGTCAATATCGACAAAGGGGCCAACTTTACTTTTAGAGCCTGGGCAAAGATACCTGATAATCAAAATTCAGCTGATGATTTTTACATTAACATAACAGCCCATAGTCGACTTGCTGATGATATGCCATTCCGATTCACCGCTAACACATCTTTCGATGCAGCCACATCAAGCAACGATAATCAAGAAGGTATCGTAGACTCCATTGGCGATATTATTTCGACAATTTTTGCTGTCATCTGGGCGTGGAAATGGATTGCAATAGCTACAATAGCGAGTGGGTTGATGATTAACAAATCAATCAAGGACCGTAGGGCGAGGCTTGCGGATATGGAATTGATGAATTCACAACAAAATGTAGAACAAAAACCGGACGATTGGATGGCAGAATTCGCCACCAAAAAGCAGCCAACTCCAGAAATCGCTCAATCACCTCAAATTCCTTCTGAAGTGTTTACTGGTATGTTCCAAGCGGTTGGAGGAGGACAGAAGCCAGTCGCAGAACCTGTTGATTCAAGGCTGGTTGGTGCAGCTAGTACAGTATTAGACCATCATGATACAGTTGCTACAAAATCAAAACTCGATGATTTGGTAGAGAATCTAGCAGCAGGAAATGTCAGTACCCCACACATGGCAAATGTTGCATTACCTGACGACATTATTCCAGTAACAGATAGAACTGTTCCAAAGTCTAAGGCAGATGTTTCTGTTCCAACAATGCTCGATTTGGATGACCTAGATTTGTGAGTGGTATAATGAAAATTGGAGTTGATGAAGCTGGCAGAGGCTCGGTAATCGGTCCTTTGGTGGTGTGTTCATTTGCTAGTATTTCTCAAACCGAACTCCTTGAATTAGGAGTAAGAGATTCGAAAGACCTCAGCAAAAAGAAGAGGGAGGAATTGTATCAAATACTTGTGAAAATGCCTCACAACGTGATAATTTGCGAACCAAAAAGGATTGACAATTCACCAAACCTCAATCAACTCGAAGTCGAATTATTTGCGGAATCGCTCTCGGTTATGCCTGATGGTGAAATTATGCTAGACGCATGCGATGTAGATGCTGCTAGATTTGCAAGAAATGTCTCAGCCCTATCAAATCGAGATTGTAAAGCCGAACACAAGGCGGACGAAAACCATCCTGAAGTTAGTGCAGCAAGCATAATTGCAAAGGTGACACGCGACAACTGTGTTAAGCAATTGTGTCAGGACTTGAAGATGGATTTGGGTAGTGGTTATCCCTCAGATCCAAAAACCAAATCTGCTGTGAAGATTCTTTCTACAGGAGATTATCCTCATGATTGCCTTCGTTGGTCATGGAAAACAGTTAGTGAAGCTAGAGGAAGTCCTGTGCCACCACGTCCGGATGGACCACAACAGACCTTGTTTTGAATAACTAAGAGCCCCACGGATTGACATGGACTGGCAGCCGGACCAACCAACTTTGGACTTGATTCGTCACCTAGCCTTGCAAAACAGTTACCAGTATGCTGGTAAAGGACAGGCTGGTTCTGTAATAAGTAGGATTATGGGCAGCCGAGCAGATTTACGGCAACATGGTAAGTTCATCGCACCACTTGTTGGCAAAGAGGTGGCAAAAGCAAACGCTATGGCCCAAAAGGACGGACTTGATGCTGTAAGAGAGATCTTAGAAAATGAAGCACCTGAATTATTGGAAAAGAAAGTCCAAACCCGCAGAGAGGGATTACCAGAACTTCCAAACCTAAACAGCAGAAAGCCGGTACTCAGATTCGCACCCAACCCAAACGGACCACTTTCATTTGGTCACTCCCGAGGCTTGGTGATTAACGGTCAGTACGCAAAGGAATTAGATGGTGAACTAATCCTAAGGTTTGACGACACAGATACTACAGTCAAGCCTCCAATGCTTGAAGCATACGATTCAATCCCAAAACAGCAAGAATGGCTATGTGGATTCCCTGCACATAGAATAGTAATTGCTAGTGAAAGGATGGACAAATATCACGAATATGCAGCTAAAATGCTTGAGGGAAGATTTGGTTATGTTTGTACTTGCTCCGCTGATTCATTTAGAGAATTCAGAGTTTCAAAGCAAGAATGTCCTTGCAGAGGAAATTCTGTTGATGAAAATCTAGAACTGTGGCGCAAGATGAACGACTCCGAGGGATTTCAACCTGGTGAAGCTGTACTCAGGGTCAAAACTGACATGACGCTCAAGAATCCTGCACTCAGAGATTGGCCCGCTGCTAGAATTCAAATTAATCCACACCCAAGAGTAGGAAATAAATGGCGAGTTTGGCCACTATTAGATTTTCAATCTGCTATCGAAGATTATCTTCAGGGCGTAACTCACATCATCCGAGGAAAAGATTTGATGGATTCAACACGAAAGCAAACGCTGCTCTATGCACACTTTGGTTGGGAGTATCCAGAGACAATATACTGGGGCCGTGTAAAGGTACACGAATTCGGAGCATTCTCAACTTCACAGATGAAAAGGGATATTGCAGAAGGAATTTTTGATGGATGGGACGACCCAAGACTACCGACGCTCTCTGCATTGTCCAGAAGGGGGATAAAGGCTGATTCGCTGCGTGCATTTTGGATTGAGTTAGGTCTAACTCAAAAAGACATATCTGTACCTCTGTCAACTCTTTATTCACACAATACCAAGGCTATCGATGCCCAAGCACCCCGCCTTGCTTTCGTGAGAAATGCGTATCCGATTACGTTAATTGGAGATTTCCCAAAGACTGGAACAATTTCCTCACACTCAGACACAGAAATGCCTCCAAGACAATATTCGATAGACGAAGGTGTTTGGATTGAAGAAGAGGATTCTGGTAAACCCATTAGATTGAAGGATTTGTGCGACATAGACTCAACAGGAAATGTCGAAAGCATCGACCGAAGTGACAAACGTAGTGTTGTCCATTGGGTTGCGGGTGGAACACCATCAAAACTAACGGTTGCCGACGGCCAGGACATCACCATCGTTGAAGGAATTTTGGAAGACCACAATTATCCAATTGGAACTATTCTACAGCTAGAAAGAATTGGATATGCAATCGTTGAAGATGATGGCTTACTTATGGTCCATGACTAACCAACACTGGCTCATCATCTTCTGTCACGATGATATACTTTGGTTTCCACATTGATGCCTTGACAGGGTCAGGATCAACCAATATATCCAATTCACAGACTTGACCGCAGTTGCCTTCTTTTTCCAAGTGCTCTTCCGTTAGTATACCAAGGATTTTTTCTTGACCCCAAACCACCAGCACATCCTTACCATTCAAACGACTTTTCGCTTCCCCAAGTGAATCATCTGCACCTATTGATGAAAATTCCATGCCGTGTGTTTCACAACTCAGTCTTTCAACTATCCCATAGGTGGGTTCAAGATGGTTGACCTCTAGGCCCCTACATGGCAATCGAGCGTCTGTTAACAGGGAACATCGGTGCACAAGTCAAAGAATTGATGGCAACAGAAGACATTGTCATTGAAGCCGTACGAGATTTGGTCAAAGATGAAATTAAGAGTTACATCAGACAAAAAGTAGACGCAGATGAGGAACTTAAGGACGAACTCAAAGAGGCCATCTCTTACTACTTCAATGCTAAAGCACGCTCGGTTTATGCAGAAATGAAGGCAAGTAGGGCTGCGGCAAGACTAGGGTTGAGGATTCTACCTGATGATCTTCAAGGAGAAGTCGGGGAAGCTCTTGTCGGCCTCTTTGAAAAGGAACTCGGCAACTTGTTGGAAAAAGCACTTTGAGCCCCTTGGGGGCTCATTTGGCCACAGTCTTGAATAGTGTAATGCTTGCAGACTTGGCTGGTAGGTATTGACCATGATGAAATTCAAACCAATCCTACTCGGCATATTGCTGCTATTTTCTTGCATGCCAATCCCAACAGTATCAGCAGACAGTGTGGAAGTTTGTTGTGACTCTGGGCTAGTTGAACTATACTTGATCGGACCCGCAGGTTCGGGAGAAATGTCTCCATTTGATGCGGCTTTGTCAGATGAGTCTGAAGAACTAACGATTTCTGATGCAATTGCTCAACAACAGGAGATTGCAAGTTGGGAAATTGATCCTGCCTGGAGTGGTGCATACCCCTCAACGACATGGGAGTTTGCAATCGACTATTCTGTGAGAAACGCTGGGGGTGTACAAATCAACGCATCTGTAAGCATCATAATCGGTGGGGAAGAATATACTGGAGGGACAGACCAGTCGAACTCTTTCCTCCCATCCGGTGATGGAACGCTGAACATTGACGTCGATGTAGATGCAGGTTCTATCTCTTCTTCGAGTAAAATCGAAGTTGTTCTCTCCGCCCAAACCGTTGTATTTAGCGTGCCAAACACAGACGCTGGATTGACTTTCATCTGGGGAGGCACTGGAGATGGTTCTTCTGTAAGAGGAGTTATTCCACTTGTTGATTTGATTATTGAGGAGCCTGTCACTGAGGGAATGGATGTCTACATCTCAATGATTGTCGCATCACCATTTGGTCAAATGACCGCTGCGCACGCAGAGAGTCTCAGTGTCAGCGTAAATAGCGCAGTGCTATCTGGTGACCCAATTGTAACCAGTAGCGGGGATTATGTCAGGTTAACATGGACTTGGACGTCTACTACTTCGGGAACTCAAGACATTTCTGTAGCAGGTAGTATTCAAATTCAGTCGGGGACTCCAACCCTAACAGGTGCTACAACTTTCAGCATAGAAACCGTCGACACGGGGTCTAACACCGGTGGCGGTTTCTATCCTACTGAGGAGCCGTTACGGTCTGATGGAGGAGGTTCTAAACTAGTTGCTAGCATTAGCATGGAACTAGATAGAACTGATGAATTTTTGACACTCGAACGTAAAATCGACCTCACGATTGATGGTGAAATGTCCTATTGGATGAGATGGGGAATGGACAACATCGGCTCCGATGACTCATCTTTATCGCAACCGTTACGAATCTTCAAAGCTGGTACGGTCAGTGACGAAGACAGAAGAAACCGTATGATCGATGATGTTGAAAGAGCAGAATTTGAGAGCCAAATGGTCAATTTGGGTGTCACATACATGAATGACGGCATGGCGCTTGAACTTGAGGAACTAATTGGTAATGATGTTCAAGACCTAGAGAGAATTTCATTCTCGGTGGATTTGCAAGGAAAGAAAAACGTCGTACCACATCCACTGACTTTGTCAATAACCACTCTTGAGGTAATAGAAGAGAACAAAGAATCTGTGCTACTGAGAAATTTCATTATCGTTCAACCAACACCTATCTGGTCGAGTATGGATATGAGTATAAGCATAGACACCGGGATGATGGCAAGCCTTACTGGAGCTAACATAAAGGGTGAAGATTCTATTGACATATCCCAAAGGAGAACACCTCTAGGGGAAACCATTGAGATCAGTGTTGAGAATCTGAAACCAAGTGCAACTTTCTCATTCAGTGCTTACCCAACAAGTAACTTGTTAAATGCTCCTTTGAGCCTATCACTGATTACTTTGGCAATAGTTGGAGGAGGAATGTGGTTTGCATTTACTCTAACCAAGAACAAGAGACGTGGAGCACTTTGGATTGAAATGATTTTGATTCCGGTTGTACTTCTTGCACTATTCCTAGGGTACAATCCATTCACTGTAGGAGCTGTTGCAGGGATTTCAGTAGCGCTATGGACAATCACTGCAATTGCCAGCCCTAGAAAGAAGGGAATTCCACCTAAATCGAATCCTATCGCATTCCCTGTTATTGAGTGCCCAGCATGCGGAACACCGAATTCAATAACAACTGATGAAAGACCATTCAGACTTCCTTGTGAGGGATGTGGCAGAGTTCTGAAGATTGTAGAATAATCAGAAATGGCCTTTAGTGATAAGCCCATCAAGGATGGTGCTTGCATGCACTTTTGCTTCAGTTTCATCCTGCGGCCACTTGCTTTGGGCTTGATGTAATTGACTTGCAATGTCAATATCGTTACCAGGAATCATGGCTCTATGCCAAACCAGTTCCTCTAGACGCATAGTTGAAATCCCTTCAACCCTTAATGATGGAAGGACCAATTCACTAATTGCCGAACTTCTCTGTTCAATATCCATCTTTGGCCAACTTCTTTGCAAACGGTTCAGCATCATCTTTGAGAGACCTGGAATCATGCTAACCTCAGGGCTAGGAACTTCTGGTAGAGGCCTTATTTCGATTGAACCTTCGTTATCGAGATGGTCTCTAAGTATTGACAACACTGGATCGTAGTTAGCATCCGCACCACTACGCAACCAACTACCTGCAATGGTTAGTGGCCGCTGCTTGCGGACCCTTGCTCCATCAGGAGAAAGAATACTTGCCAGTGCAGAACACAATGCAGTGCAATCTACAGCACCATTGTGTGTTTTTGAGGAGTTTGGAAAGTTAAGACTTACAGAAATTGGGAATATTTGAATGTAATTTTCTTCAATATGTGTAGCACTTTGTGTCTCTTGGAAAGGACTGATGTGTATCACTAAACCTTCTACCTCTGGTATAGCTTCCTTATTGTCCCGACTAACATGTTTTCGCGGAGGTAGGATTCTTCGTAAGTAGTTCTTGGAATTATCAAGCAAGGCCGATTCTAACTGAGATAGTGCAAGAACTCCTTCAACATCAGCAGGAGCCATCAGGTGTACGACATTAGCAGACTGTATGCGATTAGCAATGTCTAGTAGTTGGTTTTCTAGAGTGACAAAAACCGCACATTGTAGTAGGTTTTTCATCAACTCACCAAACTGATTGAAACAGCCGATGGTTATCAAAGTGAGTATACATCACTCGACCATCAGACGAAGTTCATCTCTCTTGTATTTCCA
>JAYYDR010000081.1:0-30081 GCA_036160735.1 Thermoplasmatota archaeon | reverse complement strand
TTAACACGTGGATTGTGTTTCATAGTACAGGAACCAAGTGGGTAGAACCCAGTATCAATTCCAAAGTTTCTACTTGACAACCAAGTGTAGTGGCGTACCATTTCCGGCTCCGAGAGTCTTGGCCACCTTGGAAGATTAGCCCTTACCAAGGATGATGGAATTTGGATATTCTCGGTTGGTGCAATCGGATCCGGTTGGGAGTATCCTCTTCCGCCTGCTCCATTGTGCTCGAATAAGTGGCTCATGCAGCCACCCCCTGAACGAGTGATGCAGACCACACCGCGAGGTGTGCCGCCAAGAGTTCAATTTCTGTTGCTTTGGTTTGATCGCTGAATGAAACTAGAAGCCAATTTTTCCTCTCAGGATACCAAGTCGATAAGTCAAAACCCCCTATCAAACCTTGAGTGTCGAGATAAGCCAAGCAATCTGCAGCACTACCAGGAAGTTCGACTACGAACTCGTTGAAATTAGCGCTGGTTAGATGGGGAAGAGCGATTGTTCCCAATTCAGATAACTTCTGTTTTGCTAGTTGACATGCTGCCATGTTCCTTAGTGCTAATTTCTGTAATCCCTCTGGACCAAGAAGAGACATGTGCATCGCACCCATGAGCGCTATTAGGGTCTCATTTGTACAGATGTTCGATGTCGCCCTATGTCTTCTAATGTGCTGTTCACGAGTAGATAATGTCAAACAAAAAGCTTCCTTTCCATCAACATCGATTGACCTACCGACTATTCTGCCTGGCATTTGTCGAAGGTAGGCCTTTGTGCACGCAAATATTCCGTACAAGGGACCACCGTAAGTGATAGGTGAACCCAAGGCTTGTCCTTCACCTACTACAATATCTGCACCGTAATTACCCGGTGCCTCCACTAATCCCAAACTTACAGGTGCAACACCAACAATGAATGCTGTATGCTCTCCAATGATTTCTTTGACTCTGGTAAGGCCTCCGTCAAGAATTCCCAATGGGTTTGGTTGCTCTACATAGATGCCACATGAGCCAGCCGCTTCTTCCAAGGAATTCAAATCCAGAGTTCCATCGGAATTGTGCTTTAGCGTCTTAACGATGATTCCTCCACCTTGTGTGTAATTGTGAATGACTGACATTCTGGATGGTGGAATTAATTCGCTAACGTAGACAGTGTCTTTTTGCGTCGCTTTTCTGTTGTGTACCCTTACTGAACATGTAAGAGCTTCAGCAGCAGCAGTTGAAACGTCGTAAACAGATAGATTAGCAACTTCAAGCCCTACGAGTTCACTGATTAGAGTCTGAAATTCCCACATAGCCTGAAGCATACCTTGGCTAACCTCTGGCTGGTATGGAGTATAAGAAGTCAAAAATTCGCCACGGGTTACAAGTTGGAAAACGCTGGAAGGGACGTAATTTCTGTTTAGTCCTGCGCCAAGAAAACTTACTCTGTCACCGAGAGCAACATTCGCTCCCAACAATCGACGAGCATCTGCAATGATTTCTTCTTCCGATTGTGGGGGTGGAAGAGGTAACTCATCTGTCATTTTTACACGCTCAGGAATATCAGCGAATAAGTCATCCAAGGAGGACATTCCCATTGCTTCTAGCATCTCTTTTTCTCGCCCGAGATTCGGTAATTGGTCAACCATAGGCAGGCCTCTGCCCGACTCGTAGCGCGGAACCAAAATGAATGTTAGTCTAGCAACAAACCAATATTATTGGTCGATTTCAGAGCGTATATGGCGCACGTAGCGATGGTGGTAACCAATTCGTGTGCGCCAGACCCAAGAGTCGAAAGACACGCATCATGGTTAGCAGAAATGGGACACAAAGTTGAGATTCATGCATGGGACCGTGAGTTTGAACATCCAGAGATTGAAATAAAATCTAGTTACAAAATTATCAGATACCGTATTGGGAAAAATCCTACTGACAACTCAGTAAAAACTTGGTTTAGGAAAAAAAAGTTTATCGCGAATCTTTCTATTAACCCAGATATATTGATCCTAAACGATACAGATTCAATGGGTGTGAAATTCCAAGGGAAAACCGTCCTAGACATCCACGATATGGCATTCACTTGGCCTCTGATGAGAGGGCGAGGTACTCTACACAAATTAGCGTCGAATCGGATGTTGAAACAGGCCGGGGATGCGGTTGCTCATGCTGATGAAATCATTGTCGCAGCACCAAATTTTAGGAATTGGGTTGGTGAATTTGGCAAACCAGCAACATGCGTAATGAACCGAAGGGAGAACCAATCGAACATGAAAAGTAGCGACAAAAAGGTGGGATTTTTCGGAAGAATAAGAGAATATGAGTCAATATCACACCTTATTGATGCGGCTAAAATTGCTGGTTTCGATGTTGTTTTAGCAGGGGATGGGTTTGCAGTAAAACAGTTGCTTCGTGACTACCCAAGTCTTGATTACCGTGGCAAATTTATTGAATCTGATTTGAGTGACTTGATGCAAGAAATTAGTGTAATGTATGCTATGTATGATGATTCAAGGGCCAACATTCAACTTGGGGCAATCCCAACGAAAATGCTTGATGCTGCAGCCTTTGGAATTCCCAGTGTTACAAATTCAGGAACTCCAATGGGCGATTTATGTCTGAATGAGAAGATTGGAACTGTAGCACCATATGGAGATAAAAAAAGAATCGCTGAAGCAATTTTGGAAGCATACCAAATGGAAGTCAAACCTAAACCCAGCAATGACAAACTGGAATTTCAAAATGTCATTGAGAGACTTATCGCTTAATCCTGCCACTTTGTCCATGTTCCATCTGAATTCTGGTACCAGTGGTCGCCATCGTTTGCCTTGAACCAGTTAGTCCCATTTTCATCCGGGTCCAAGTAGTCACCAGCTGGGAGGTCTTCCCATGACCCTACGGTATTCTCATCCTCTGCTTCATCCCCATATTCATCCACATCTTCTGATAGTGGCAGAGGTGCCGGCGCAGGTGCATCTGGTGCAGGTAAATTCGTCAATGGCTTAGGTGAAGATTTCTTCTTCTTTGGTTCTGGTTTCTTCTTCAAGAGAACTACAATTACTCCCACCAGCGCAAGTACTACCACCCCACCAATTATTCCGATTAGTGTAAATGTGTCAAGCCCGGATTCATCGGATGATTCTGCTGAATCATCTGTCAAGCTCTTCCCTCCATCGCTTGGCTCATTCAGCAAGCAGCCAGGATAGTTGATATCATCATCGAATCTGCCATCTGGAGACACAAGTGGACACATGTCTGCAGAGGTTGCATTTTCAACGAACACACCTGGCCAACTAGGATCCCTTGACTCATTCCAAGCAGGATTGCCCCAATTGTCTCCAAATCCGTCCTTGTCGGTGTCATACCACTGAGTAGGGTCGAAAATGAATATATCTGGGCCGTAACCCAGTGAGGTCCACTTGTCTTCGGCCCAGAAAGCATCTGGATCTGAGTACCCGTCTCCATCTAAATCCGGACATCCAAAGCGGTCGATTGTAGACGTGCCCGCTTTATCGGTACAGAAATCAACATTGACTCCATCGAAATTATCTCCGTAACCATCGGAGTCGGCATCAGCCCACTGGCTTGGCTCATCGACAAATGCATCAGCACCCATAGCAGCAGTCCAAGCTAAGTCCGGGTCAGAGTATCCGTCACCGTCTGAGTCGATGCACCCGGTACGATCTTGTGTTGAGTTACCAAAGAAGAATGGACAGTCATCTGGGTTTGTACCAAGTGGATTATCTCCAAACCCGTCGCCGTCTCCATCGCTCCACTGAGTTTCATCTTGTAAGAAATCATCCACAAGGTCAGCCCATCCGTCTGAATCGAAGTCAGGACAGCCCTTAGCCCCACCCTGAGTTGCTGTTCCTTCCTGCAACGGGCAGAAATCAACAGTATCTGAGAATCCATCATTATCGTCGTCATTATCTTCTCGGTCGTCTAAGCAACCATCACCGTCATTATCGTTTGTTGCGTTCTTTCTCCAATCAGTGATACCGTTTTTGCATTGGTCAACTTCGTTAATTATACTGTCATTGTCATTGTCGTTGTCCTCGTTATCGTTACGACAACCGTCACCATCTCTGTCGTTGTTCTGTGAAGATATCCAATCTGTTTCGCCTCTTGGACATTCATCAAATTCGTCGTAAATGCCGTCGTTATCATCATCGGGGTCCTCGTTCGAGTTTTCATCCTCACATCCGTCGCTATCTTTGTCGGTTTGGAATTCGGAGGTCCAGTTTGTTGCACCTTGTGGGCAGTCATCAATAATGTCGTTTAATCCATCACCGTCATCATCGGAATCACATACGTCACCAATACCATCAAATTCGAAGTCTTCCTGTAGAGGATTTACCATAAATTGGCAGTTGTCATTGACATCTAAGACTCCATCCCCGTCATCATCAAGGTCCTCGTCGGAATCTCTGCATCCATCATTGTCAAGATCGGTTGTGTTATCCACTGTCCAATCTAAAACTCCTGTTGGACAATTGTCATCAATGTCAACAATACCGTCGTTGTCATCATCTAAGTCATCCTCGATATCGTTGCATCCATCTGAGTCATGATCTAGTGAGGTATTAGACTGGTTCCAATTTGTGAAGCCGTATTGACAATCGTCCAATACGTCATGTAAGCCGTCATTATCATCGTCATTGTCACATTCATCTCCTCTGAGATCTTGATCGTAATTACTCTGGTTCGAATTTGGTTTGTTCAAGCAATTATCGACATAATCTCTTATCCCATCTCCATCTTTATCATGCTGGAATTTCCATACGAAGATGTCTGAATCACTTGCTGTTTTTGGAGTGTTTCCAAACCAAACAGTGCCGCTAAAATCGCCACCAGCGAGGACTGAGCCATCGCTAAAGGTCAGGAGAGCTCCAACAGTATCGTTTCCAACGCCCCCAATGCTCAATGCCCATTGGAAATCAGAATTATTATCCAATTGTGCGATAAAACCGTCATAGTAGCCGTTTGAGTAATTCATTCCGAGATTGTAATTATCAAAAGTCATGTTTGCAATGTGATTTCCACCAAACTGAACCTGTCCTTTCAGGTTGACGGATAGGGATTGAATTCTATCGTCGCCTCCACTACCAGCGCCAAATGTCCACAACTGTGTACCATTCTCGTCATACCTCAACACCAAGACATCCCAATCACCAAATCCTGCCTTGACTGCTCCACCTTGTTGCTTGTAATTTTGTACATAGTTTCCACCAACAACAATTCCACCAAATGGGTGAATAACGATATTATTGAAATAAACACCACAATTTGAGCCAAGTACGCATTGAGTGCTATCAGTATATCGGCCCCACAACAAACTGCCGTTATCTGCATATTTGACAACGAAACCAGCCCAAGTTCCGGCAGGACTAGAGGTGAATGCACCATTTTCCCACTGCTCACTTCCGGTATTGTATCCAGCAATGTAAACTGAATTTGTTGAAGATTCGTGAACTAACTGGAATGGGACAGAGACCCCACCACCAGTCGAATGTTTAGCCCAATCCCATCCTTGAGCTGAAAAGTTGTAATATGCAACGAAAAACTTAGAGTTACCAGATTGCGTGTAATCGACTAATTGACTTGCATTGAATTCTGTCAAATTTTGGTAATAACCTGTGACATACAAATTATCGTTATTGTCTGCTACAACATCCCATCCAACGTCGACGTCGAATCCTCCGAACTTCATCGCCCAATCAAATTGGCCTGTGCTATTTACTCTAGCTACCCAGCCATCAAATCCTGTTGTAGTGATTACTGTCCCATTGAAATCTACTGAACCTTGGAAATATCCGGTTCCGTAGACGTCATCATTGGAGTCCACTGTTACTCCTCTGCATTCATCATAATAGGTCGCAGTTCCGGTCGATACCGCCCACAGCCATGTACCATCTTTGGATAATTTTGCCATCAAAATATCTCCTTCGCCCTGGGTGTAAACTGTGATAGCACCAAATTGTGAAACTTGGTAAATCGTTCCACAGACTATGATGTTACCCTGAGAATCGAATACCATTTCGTATATCTCATCAACTTCGTTAGAACCTCCGGTTGCTGACCAGTTTGTATTTGCGGATCTAGACATACCAACCGAGTTTAATGCCTCGATTTGTCCTAAAGTTAACTCCGAATCATCAATGATTCTTGGATTTGGGTTAATTTCCTCAGCGATTATTTCTACTGGGGTATATTTTGCAATAGGAGTTGCCAAAGAAAGCAGCAAGCAGGCAAGGATACCCAGAGACAATGCTCGGCGCATGTTACTCCGTAACATGTCTGCTTCATCAAAACAACGGCTTGATGCCCATCAAACAAATGGAGGCCGTGTGACTGTAGCCCTGACTTTTTTCCTTGGAGATGCGACAATCATCACTTCGTCACCTGGACTTACCCCTGAGATGTAACCCAAGCCAATTCCAGTTCGATTTAGAGATGGTGCGGGAGCGCCGCTGGTTAGGGTTCCAATTTGGTTACCTTCCATATCTTCAACGATTTTTCCGCCCCTTGGCAGTGGACCTTTTTCTAGTTGCTTTACACCCCACAACCTTGCATCATTTTCAGAGTGAGAAATGACACGACTTTTACCTACGAAATCATGCTCAGTATCCAAACCAAATGGTACGTTAGTTTCCCAAGAATCTCTGTGCAAGATAGTATTCTTGTCTAGATTCGGAGATGCAAAATCAACACCAGACAGCAAGAACCCCTTCTCCAGTCTCAAGGTATCTCTCGCCCCTAATCCTACTGGTGTTGCACCCGCATCAACCAGACTACGCCACAATTTTGGTGCATCTGAATTTGGGATGAAAATCTCGTACCCGGCTTCTCCTGTGTAACCAGTTCCTTGAATCCAACCCGAAATTTCCAATTCGTTTTCTTGGATTCTAGCCCACTTGAATCTTCCAACATGATTTTCAAGACCAAGCGTCATCTCGCAGTATCTTTTTGCATCTGGACCTTGGAGAGCGATTATGCTAGTATCCGGCGATAAGTCCTCAAGGGCGACTGAGCCATCTTCAGGTAGTAGTGAAGTGAACCACTCCCACATAACCGGAATCATGCTTGCATTGGGAACTCCAAGAATTTCATTTTCGGATACTACTGCGAAAATCATGTCGTCTATCAAATATCCATCGTGGTCGAGGAAGTGAGTGTAAGCACAGCGTCCTGGTTCTATTGCTGTTACTTTTTGTGTTGCTATTGACTCTAACCATTGCCTTACGTTCTCACCTTTGAAACTAAATGAGCCCATGTGAGAAACATCAAACAGACCCGCACTTGACCTACATGCCAAATGTTCTTCAGTGATGTTCGAATACCAAATAGGCAGTTCGAAACCGTGGAAATCAACTATGTTGGCATCAAGAGCGACGTGCTCTTCGTACAATGCTGTCCTAACTGGGTCACCTGTTGCCATATATCCCTGTAGAATAATTAGGCATTAAATCATCACTGAGAAATGCACTGTGTCATTTTCTTGAAATTGACCAGTTTTTCCTACCCAAACCTTCCAGAGCAATTCCCGTTAATGCACCCCAAACGAATAACGAATCTATGTTTGCAATAAGTAAACCGAACATGGCTATTGAAGCCATTATCCAGTGGTGCAACCACAAGCGTTCGCTTCTGACATGTATTTTGAAATTCTCGGTGAACCATCTCGTGAAAGCAAATGCTAGAACCAGACAGATAGAATACCAAGCAAACTCCATCGAAGCCTGTATTTGTGACTACTATTTCGTATTTTCAGTAAGCAACTGGCACCGGGTCTAACATTCTCCACAAATACCATGAAGCAGCCGTCTTGTAAGGACTCCATCTCTCTGCTTCGCTGAGCACTTCCTCCTTGGTTTTGATTCTTGGATTGAGAATTTTGACCGCTTTTACCAGACCAATATCTCCGATGCTGAATACGTTCGGTCTCAGCAAAGAGAATATCATGAGCATTTCAGATGTCCAAGGACCAATACCTCTGAAAGTGATGAAGTGCTTATGTATCTCTTCATCTGTCATTTCCGAATAATTTTGATTTAAGAATTCATCTGGATTATTTGCTACGCCTAGGATGTAGCTAGTTTTTGATTTAGTCAATCCACATGCTGCAATTTCTTCAGGAGAAAATGAAGAAATGTTCTCTGGAGTGATTTCTCCGACCTTGTCCTTCAACCTATTCCATATTGCTTCTGCTGCAATTACAGAAATTTGCTGACCAACAATCGAATTCACAAATGTTGCAAACAAATCGCCTTTACCGTAGAGCGAACCTTCAGAGTATTTCTCAACAACCGGTGCCAGTAATTCATCCTGAAGAAGGAATTCTCTCGCAGCATCCCACCAATCTGGCTTACCAACGGGAGTCATGGCGAAACCTCAATGCGTCTAGTTTGAAAATGGGATGCCTCTAACAATGTCCTCACCGATTCTTGTTATTTCATCGACTAAATCATCTATTGTTTCTTTACAAACCGAAGGATTAGCTATGACCGGACGTAGGATTGTATTTTCCCGAATATTTGATTGTGAGATCATGAAGTTGCCGGATTTCACGAGTCTGTCGCGTAGTGTTGAATTGATTTCATCATGATCGATAGACTCTGCAGTGTATCTGATGCAAACATTTGACCATTGTCTGGTTGACATCATTTCGAGATTGGGATGATTCTCGACCCTGGTCTGCAAGTAATCTGCCAAGGCGATGTAATTTTCAACCAGTCTTGCCCAGCCTGCATCACCTTTTTCTCTCCACGAGAGGAATAACTTCAGAGCGTCGTTTCTTCTTCCGCATTGAAGACTGGTTCGGCCTAAATCAACATCCTCAGCATCGCCCAAAAAGAGGTAGTGTGCGACATTACCGTGGGAGCAAATTTTCCTTAATATCTCTGGTTTCTTGATCAAAAACGCTGAACAGACTAGGGGCACTCCCATCATTTTGTGTGGATCCCAGCAAACAGAATCTGCAAGTTCTACTCCGTCCATTAGGACTCGTAATTTGTTACTAAACAGGCAGGAGCCGCCCCATGCAGCGTCTACGTGAAGCCATATATTTTGGTTAGAGCATATCTCCGCAATCTCCCGTAGCGGGTCAAATGCGCCTCGAACTGTGGTTCCTGATGTGGCTACAACACAAAATGGAATTTGTCCATTGACCCTAGACCTACTGATCTCTTCCTCTAACTTATCCACACGCATTCTTCCATCAGAGTCACAGGGAACCTTGACGACGTTATCAAATCCAATTCCAAGTACATTTGCGGCCATCAGAACAGAATAATGTGACTCTTCAGATACGAAACTGACCAATTTTCCACTATCAAAACCTCGCTGTTGGCCTAGGGGGTCTGCAATATACCTAGCACAAAGCATTCCAATCATGTTGCTGTTAGACCCTCCGGAGGTGAGGGTTCCATTACCATCGGTAAATCCAACCATCTCACACATTCGTTTAATGAGAGCCTGTTCTATCAACGTCGCCATTGGTGATAACTCGTAAGTATACATCGAGTTGTTTGCCAGAGTAGCAATCACTTCACCTGCAAAAGCGGCTATGTTTACCCCTCCCCACAGCGGATTCATGAAGCCCGGTTGATTTGTCTTGACGCTATGTTTCAAAAAATAGTCGATATCAGCCAACGCATTTTCAAGTCCCAGACCTTCCAAAGGCAATGAAAGGTCAGATGTTTTTCGCAAACTAGACTGTGGAATGAAGTCATTGACATTCGCCTTGCCTTCAAGGTAAGATCGAATTCTGACCACAACTTCATCGAGAAAAGCATTAGACTCCGAATCGATAGTTGTCCCCCAAATTATCCCAAGTATAGACGGGTTTAGAACTCTGCGCTTGAAAGTCCATGTGATTGAGGATGGATTTCGGTACTTTTCGTTTGGTGAACGACGCACTAAAAGTAAGTATTCGTTTTGCATATTATCAAAGCACAATTGCATACAGATTCGAATTTAACCATTAATTCATTGAAAATAAAGACAATAAAATCATCGATGATAACTCTAGTTAATGGTTAATCATGGTTCATAAAAAAATCTCAAAATATTAGAATTTTAAAAACATGCAGTATCCTGGTTTTAGATACTATACGATACCAATTTTTCAAGCTCCTTGTCAAAACTAATGCAATCTGCATTTTTCTTTAGCAATATTGAATAGTAATTGCCTAGACCCGATGCCATGCTAGGACGTGATGGCTCTGCGTGGCTCGAACGCTTGCACATGCAGCTTGCAAGGAATTTGAAATCTGCAAATTGGTCCCAGGCGGAAATCGCAGACATATTAGGCTCTACACAGTCTACAATTTCGAGAATGGCACATAGAAATTTGCCGGAATTGGCTGGAACGTCAGACGAGTCAACTATCGATGGATGGGCACATGAGATTTCAATGGCACTTCGACAGTTGGGACCGAACGCTAAACCCAGTCGTACTCGCTTCGTCATGGAAGTAGCGTTCGCCCCTGGCCAAGTTCTTCGCTTTGACAAATCTCTGACCGGAACAGACTTAGATTCTGATCAAGAGCAAACCTCTCTACTCAAGAGACTAGAGTGGGCTGTTTCTAGGATTGACGTAAATCGTCTAAATGAAGTAATGCCTGCTGTAGGAATGAATATTGCATGCTGTTTAGAGAACTCTCGGTCGAAAGCCGAAGTAGCCGCATTCCCTGGCAAAATCACGATTGTGGAAGGTAAAATTAGACACCACGAAACTCCAAGGTTCGGAGTCTCGAATCATTTGGCGAACATGTTGATTGATGCAAGAGTCCATGATAACAAAAAAACCGCCATTCTAAACATTCATCCTGGAAATGATAACGAAAAGGTAGAGGCAATATGTGAGGATTTAGACTTGAATCTGACTTTTGCCCCTAAGGGCGAACTTGTACCTCACCAAGGCATAGATGTGATTTTGGATGAAGGGGCGTTTGGTTGGGAGCCAGCACTGTACATACTAGCACACAATCCACTTGAATTGGTTGACAGGATGCACAGAATAGTCTCGATGCTTTGAGGTGATAATATGGAAAAAAGAGTAACAACAATATGCTTGCTAATGACGATAATGATGCTTTCTGGTTGCCTGAGTGAGACTATCGAAAGCACGATAGATGATGGAGGAGTCATTGCTCCTGAGGAATATAGTTGGGAAGACGATGGAGAGTTAGTCATAGTAACTTATGACGTAACTGGCTTGACCGATGAATTGATTTCTGAATTCGAAAACATTTCAGGATACGAAGTTGAGTTGATGAAGTTAGATGATGCTGGTTCAATATTGAGCCATTTACTTCAATACAAAGGCAACCAAGTCGCAGATTTGGCAATAGGTTTGGACAACACGTATCTTCAGACCGCAATTGACAATGATGTATTGTGGCAACATTTCGCTGAAGTTTCAAACATATCTGACAAGGCGCTTAGTGCATATAACGGTCCCCTTGCAGTCCCATTCGACCAGGGATATATGTGCCTAAATTATGACACTGAAATGGTTGATGGAGTTAACCTGTCTGTCCCTACATCGTTGTGGAATCTAACGCAAGAAGAATGGAGAGGTAAGGTCGCAATTCCCTCTCCAGAGACAAGCAGTCCTGGCAGAGCATTCATGACAGCGACTGTGGATTACTTTGCTAACGATGAAGACAACCAAACAGATTGGACCGATTGGTGGACAGCCATGGAATCCAATGATGCTATCATCACAAGTGGCTGGACAGAGGCTTACGTAACCCATTACACTGGCGGTTATGGAGAGTACATCGAGGGATATGTTGGTGATGCTCACATGGTTGTATCTTATTGCCACTCTCCAGGAGTAGAGTCGTGGTATAACGACAACTGGACTAAATCGGCAGCGCTCGACTTACCAAGAGCTGCTTTCCACCAGATCGAGTATGCAAGTGCAGTTGAAGGAGGAAACCTAGGGGCTGCATCTGAATTCATTGAATACCTTCTATCAGAGGAAGTCAACGTCAACATGCCAACTGAGAATTTCATGTATTCAGTCCTGGTTGGCACTGACCTTCCAGAAGAGAAAGGATACAAATTCCATTCGACAGTACCAACTCAGGCCGCTGAAATTAGCGCTTCAGAAATAGCTGAAAACATGGAAGCATGGCTTGAAGATTGGAACGAAGCAATGGTTGCTGCTTGATATGAAAACTAAGCTGGTGGCTTACGTTGCGGTAACAACATATTCCCTTCTAATCGTAATTCCACTTTTGCTCGCTATTGACAGATTAGTCTGGGTTGCGGGATTTGATGTAACTAGTTGGATTTCATCGCTTGATGCAAACTATATTTCCAAGGGAGTATTCCAATTTACAATTATGCAAGCAGTTTTTTCATCACTAGCGACACTTGCAATAGGCATACCAATAGCTTGGCAGTTGGGAAGGTATGAATGGCCTTTCCAGACCATAATTCGCTCTTTACTAACAATGCCTTTCGTAATGCCATCTATTGTTGCAGCGATGGGTTTCTTGTACCTCATCGGGGATAACGCACTAAACATCAGAGATAATAGCACTACTTGGTTGTGGGTACTAATCATAGCCCATGCATGGTTCAATCTCTCACTTGTCATTCGATTTTGTGAACCTGTTCTTTCAACTCTGGATCCAAGTCTAGAGGAGCAATTACGATTACTTCCTGAAGGTCGTACCAAATTTGGTAGGTTCCGTCATCTTTGGTTTCCACTATTGATTCCTTCAATCGCTGCTGCTGCATGTATGACATTCGTATTTTCATTTACCTCATTTGCTCTGGTTAAATGGATAACTCTAGGAGAGAACACTCTAGAAAGCATGATGGCAGATATCGGCTCATCTGCGGGTATACCAGGTTACATGGTATCCAAAAATGAAGTGATTCTAGGTTCGTCACTAATTCAATTTACAGTTCTGTTATTCTCACTTTGGTTGATGGCGTGGTTACAAAACAGAAGACAGAGTCTACTACCCACAGCTAATGAAAAGATTGTGAAAAGAAAAAACAAGGCTGGTTGGTTGGTAATTATTCCAGCAATTTGTTTTGCTGTAATTCCTTTGGCAACCCTAATTGTCTCTTCATTTAGGGTTACAGAGACTAATGTAGATGGTTCAAAGACATACTGGAGTACTGAAGGTTGGAACTACGCATTCTCAGCAACTAATTCGCTGCCTTCGGGATGGGATGCATTATACAATTCAATCGGATATGCTTTGATTTGTCTAACGATTGCCCTGCCCCTAGGTTGGACTTTAGCTCAGACGATAAGTGACCTGGAAGGAGATTCACCTCGCTTAGCAAGGGCCCTAGATGTATTTACGATGCTTCCATTTGCAGTATCTAGTGTCATGATTGGATTGGGCGTGATGTTAGGAATGATAAAGATAAATCCTGAATTCTTCTATTCCTTGTGGTTAACTCCAGTAATAGCACACATAATGATTACAACACCATTTGTTGTAAGGATTCTATTACCAGCAATAAGGTCCCTGGACGCAAAATATGACGAGTGCGGTCAAACTTTGGGGATGTCGAGGGTAAAGAGATTCTTTTTGATTAAACTTCCAATGCTTAGAGGTTCAATTCTAGTAGCAGCAATTTTCACAATTGCGATGTCACTCGGTGAATTTGGTGCATCTTGGGTAGTTACAAGAAATTCGGATTGGACTACACTTCCGGTAATGATTGATTCTATCCGTGCCTTCCCCTACAATGAGCCATTGGTCCCACCAGCAGCAAACGCTGTATCTTCTGTCCTGATGTTAATTGCATTAGTTTTGTTCACTTCTAGTGAGAAATTTCGACCAAAAAGGGACGGAGGGATGTTCTGATGTTGAGATGTATTGGGCTTACAAAATCCTTTGAGAAGAACTTGTTTAAGGAATTCGACCTCGTTTTGGACACGGGGCAAATCGTTGCAATAGCTGGACCAAGTGGTTGTGGGAAAACTACTCTTTTGCGGTGCATTTGTGGACTAGAGACATTAGATGAAGGTCAAATCTTACTCGATGGTGTAGACATAACAAAACTGCTACCAGAAGAAAGAGGTGTGGGATTGATTTTCCAGAGGCCTGTACTTTACCCCCATCTAAATGTTGAAAGAAATCTGAAATTAGGAGATAAGCATGCGGACATCCCAACTGCGCTTGCTGAAGTTGGCTTACCAGGATTCGAGAAGAGAGCGGTTGACACATTATCTGGAGGAGAAGGGCAGAGAGTAGCCCTTGCAAGAGCACTCTTAGCGAATCCATCTGTACTACTGCTTGATGAACCATTCAGTTCATTGGATGATGATTTATCAGAAAAATTAGCCAAGGATGTCAGGGATTTGTTGAAGAAAAGAGGCTGCCCTGCGATATTAGTTACCCATAACAAATCGATAGCCAAACTATTCGCAGATGTTGTCTTGTCAATAGAATGACCATTACTATGATAACCTACTATGTTCATATTAATATGTGAACTGAATGATCGGATTACCTGTAGAAGTGTTACCATACGTTAGAGGGGTACAATTAGTATTGGTAGGTTACAATGGCTACACTAAGGGCTCTAGAATCAAGGTTGACAAAATGGTTCGCAACGAGATTGTTAGAGCTGTGGGAAGAATCAGAAATCACATGCAAATTATTTTGGAAAATCAGTACAGAGAAGGAAATCTAGACATGGCCCAGAAAGCAAAAATCTGCATGGAAGAATGTGATAATTTAATCGAGGATGTCAACAAATCAGTCTCTGGCATGCAGCATGCCTTTTTGTCCGGGCAAAAATCACCAACAAGAGGTGAACTCAAGCGATTGATCAAGCACGACCATGATGTGATTGATATGGTAACAAAAGCGGTTAATTTAGCAAATAGTGCCGAACAATCAATCGCTTTGCAAGATGGAAACGTGCGACAATTGGTATTGCATACAACACAACTTGTTACAAGTTGCAGAGGTTTTTTTGGAGCTCGAGCAAATATTCTGGCAGGACTAAGCCAGAGGAAAAAGAGGAAGTGAAAAGATGAATTACATATGGAGAAATAATCCTAGCATCGTAGCAAGATTAGTGAATACAAAAAAGATTCAAACAATTTCAAACCAGGAGACTGTTTTGAAACCAAATGAAGCCTGTGCGCTGATCGTTGATGGTAAAATTGGAGATATAATTACAGAAACACTAGTCAAAAATTTGGCGGGAGGGTTTACTCGTTGGGCAGGTGACAAACTTGGTGTAACTGCGAAGGACAGGCGACTATTGTTTGCAATGACTGGTCCAATGGACTACTGGGTTCCTTTCAAGGGAAGTCTTGCTAATGGAGAGCAAGTATTTGGAAATGCAAATCTGAGGATGCGTATAGATCTCGAAAACGTACCGAAATTATTGAATTATTTCTCAAACAATACTTCAACATTGACAAGAGATGATGTGATTAAAGTCATTGCAACTGAATTTCACTCTAGAGTAATCTCTCCTATGATTTCATCGTGTGAGTCTATTGCTGAATTGAGAAGTTCAAGCACGCTAGACAAGTTTGAATTAACAACTGAAGTTCAAATGAAAAATCTACTATCAAACTTAGGATTCACTCTCTTGAAGGCTTATCCAAATTTTGACCAAACAGAATCTGAAAATATCAAAGCCAATGTTGCATCTCTTGATTTTAAAATTCAGCAAAATGAATCTGTAATTAATTCCGTGATTGCAGGTACAAAGCAAAAAGAAAAATTGAGAATTGCAGAGATTGAATCTAAAACAAATGTTGCGAAGGCAGAGGTGAGAAGTTCAATTCAAATCGAAATGGAGAGTGAGTTGAAGGAACTTCGAAAACAAGAAGCGGTTCTAGAATCTGAACTAAACCACAAACAGCGTAGAAATACGATTATTGAAGATAACAAAAATTCGAAGGCCGAACGTGCGATGAAATTGTTTTCGAAGGTTCAGGAAGAAAAGGCAAAAAGAATTGCTAGGCAGGCAGATTTCAAAAAAGTGAATTTAGAAATCTTAACAAATTCACAGAAAGAATTTATTCAAATTGCTGCAAAAAATGGTGCCCTGACTCCCGAAGTCATACGAGAACTCCTCAGGCAACAAACTGCACAAAAAGAAATTGAAAGTAAAACCCCTACATTAGATTAAACTTGGATTGTAATTCAATCAATTTCATTCCGAAAGTTACCGATTGGATGAATAATCAGAACCACTTAGAGGTGTTATGTACAAGCGCCCTTGGAGGTTATGGCAACCTCATTGGCGCGAAAAAGATAGCCGTAGGCTATTCTGGTACACTCTGATAACACTCATACTTGCTATGGCAATTCCATACTCCATAATCAATCAAATTATGGGTACGTTCGGCAGGTCAGTTTTG
The DNA here is from genome assembly GCA_036160735.1 of Thermoplasmatota archaeon. Classification (GTDB taxonomy): domain Archaea; phylum Thermoplasmatota; class Poseidoniia; order Poseidoniales; family Poseidoniaceae; genus MGIIa-K1. The sequence continues at coordinate 13,737 of JAYYDR010000081.1, read as the reverse complement.
GACCCAATAACCCCAATTGATTCAATGGTTCCATTCATTGGATGGACGTTTGTGATTTACGTTAGTTTGTATCTTTACTATCCTGCAGCTGCGTGGTTTGGAAGAGATGATAAAGAAAGAATTCGAGAAATGTTTGCCTTCTATCAGGCCCTGTTTACTATGACATGGGTAGTTTTCGCTCTGTTCATCATATTCCCAACAGAAATCTATCTTCGTGAAGACATACCACAATCTGTACTGGATGGAGAAGGTTTCTGGGGGTTCTGGTATGGAGACTTAATGCACAAAACAGACCTGCCCTACAATGCATGGCCTAGCCTTCATGTCACCCAATCTTTGATGATTGTATTACTTATGAGATATTGGAAAATTGTTGAAGGATGGAAAGAGGTCATTCTCTGGGTTGCTTGGATTTTGCTTTGTATATCGGTGATGACTACAAAGCAGCACTTCTTTTTCGACCTGGTGACAGGAATTATCACAGGTACAGTTTGTTGGTATTACATGTGCATCCCAGCGATGAATGAATCTAGCACTGAGGAATGGATTTCAGCTTTCCCAAATGAAAATCATTCTGATTGATAGGTGATCAAAACATTATGATAAATGTCGATTAGGTCTTGACCATCATTGTAGACTACTCCTAATTCATGTTTAAGATATGTATTGAAATATATTGTTTCCCATATTTCTGAATCTCCGTCTGATACTTCTCTATCGTTACGTTGACACGTATCGCCTAATTCGTCGGTTATAGTCCAAGAAAACTGTACTGATTGGCCTCCACTGAAGTCATTCAAAAAGCTTGGATTAGATACTTCAGATTCTATTTCAATCATTACAGGATGCTCACCAGCATTTTCGGGAATCGGATTGAAATCCAAAGGCTTGGGTTCAGAAGTAGAATTTTCAAACCACAATATTCTGAGGTCTATGGCAATTTGAGTGGTCAATGTCTCCTTTACACCTGCCTTGCTAACGGCGTAGATGGAAAGGTTGTACTTTCCATGCGACAGGAAATTTACGGTTAATGTCGGGCCACCATCAAGAGATGTCTCTACCGCATCACTTCCATCATTTTTGTCGACTCCAATGAGTTGTAAATCAGCCGCTGTATTTGAGAAGTTAAAGTGGATTGGAACGCCACTAAGTGTTTCTAATTCCCCATTCGAATAAGTCTCAATGATGGTGTTGTTACTGAAATCGAATTCGACATTCAAATCGAATCCGTTATCGCTTTCATCAAGGAATGTACATCCAGACAATGCACCTAAAAGAAGTACAGAGAGAACTGCCGATTTAACACGTCCTCTCATAGAAGCCCTACCCAACTCAAGTCTATAAATCCCAATTTTTATTGTTCAACGATAACATGAGCAACACACTTCATTCATGCGATAGATTAAACTGCGTCATGGCATCTAATGGAAGTTGAGCCACATGCAAGCTAAGCGTAATCGAGACGATGCCAGTCAAGGCATCAGCGCAATGATAGTATTCATTGCAATCATTCTCATGAGCTCAGTAATCTCAGCAGTGGTAATTGGATTCGGAGAAAAAGTCTTCTCAGAGACTAAAACCGATGCCCAAGAAAATGTTCCGAGCGTCAAGGGCATTGTCAACATCGTTATTCTAGAAGTTTTCACACTAGGAGCAAACGACGAGATTCACATCGTCTTTGAACTTCCATACATCGAAGCCCCGGTAAGCGATCAAAACGTTGCTTGGGTTGTCATGTGCCATCCGGCGGGTACAAACAATGTCGCATTTGATGAAGGAGATTTTACTATCGCAACAGAATTAGACGGTGATGGCCGTACAGCCTTGCCGTTGACTGAATTTCAAACTGCTGTTACATATAGGATGATTATGACACTTACAGAGTGTGACTTAGAAGATGTAGATTCAGCTTCATTAGTATTGATGGTCGATAGAGGTAGAACCCAAGAATGGGAAATGAACATTGGTAGTGCTCCTTACCAGGGACAAGATTTGAATTGAGGTGTCATGATATGCGAAGACTTCGAATCGAATCAGACGAGAAGTGCACTATGGGAATTGGTGCCATGATTGTTTTCATTGGAATGATTCTGTTCGCATCGATTGTATCTTTCACAATAATTCACCTTACTGAGGAGTTAACTCAACATTCTGAAAATTCGGCAGAGGATGTTAGAAGAGATTTCGCAAATTCCGTAATCATCACTGGAGCCTGGGTTTACGACAATTACGACGACATGCTATTCATGATGGAATTTGGTGCTACCGGAGAACCGATTGCAAGGGAAGACGTACTTTACGTTCTGACATGCACAGAAGGCGATGGTGATTTCCATTACAGGTCAGCAGCACTAGGTGATTCAAATGGTGGTTCTGCGATTTATGTATGGGAAGTTGGAACTGACGACCCGGGTACTGCAGGCTTTGCTAACGTCAACAACTTCGAACCAGGAGCAAGATACTTCTTCACATTGGATGGTGGAACTCAAGCTGATCCGACCGGTGATGAATGCGGACCTGTTCACCTAGACAGAGAAAACATCGATGCTAGACTTTGGCTGCACATTCCAAATGGCCCATCCACACATCAAATCCTATCATTGTCTAATGGCAGAGAGATTGGCTCCCAACTGATTTGATTACAACCAACTTGCGATTAGCTCTGGTTGAGTCAGGTAGAATGTCAGTGCTGCACCTGCCATCATCATCATCCAAGCACCAATTGCCTTGATTAGACCAGTGGACCTCCTCAATATATTGATGAAGCGCTGTTGTCCTAATCCGACGACTGTAGTGACTGCGATCATTAGCAGACTCACAGACAACATCAGACCTGCAAGGCCTGTCCATGTCGCAGCGCCGCCAATCAGCGCGAGATATGCGATGAAAGGAATTACAGCCGCTGCGGTACAATCGATTGAGGCTGCAGAGTACCCTATACCCCAGAGGTACATGTTTCGCTTTGGAGTAAAGCGGTCATCCATTTCTGTTGTAGAATACTTGTCAACCAGATTTTGAACGAACCCAAGCAGGTGGGCTGTGCCACCGGTTAGCATGAACGCCCCTAACACGATTAGCAGGATTGCAACTGCTAGAGCGAAGTAATGCAAAACACCTGAAAGGTTGATGAAACTACCGAGACCGAGAATGATGATACCGATTAGTGCGAAGAAAGTCAACTGACCCAATGCAGCAAGACCTCCAAGTATCCAATGTGCTGGCATCCTACTTTCCAATTTACCAGCTTCAATTAGTTCGTCTTCTCGCTGACCTAGTCCGACGTAGTAGGAGATGTATCCTGGAAGGATAGGGAATGCACAAGGTGAGAAGTATACTAGGACTCCTAGTAGAAGACCCATCGTGAAAATCGCACCTGCTGAGCGATCTACCTCCGCTAGTGAGAATCTTAAGTCCGCAGCATCTCCCTTTGCTGCCGCTAGGACGGCGCCATCGAATTCACCCCAACCACCAGTTGGTGTTCCAGAACTCTCTTTTGCAACAATGTAGCCTTCATGGTCAATTACCAATGCCACTGGTATTGCCTGTGCTTGATATTCTTCGACCATATCTCCTCTGGTGAATTCAATGATTTCCCAGGTAATGTTACCTTCTAGCGTGGTCTCAATTGTGAAGTTGACAGATGAATTTTCCAGGATCGTTATTTCTATTCCTTCCACATCTACATCCTTGTCGTCATTGTCTTGCAGACCTTCGCCAATATCAAAGCATGAAATCGCTTTTTCAGAAGAGTTGACTTGAGCCTCGATACAATATGTTCCATCATCCAGGTCAACTTCCGAAGAATTTACGCCGGAATGGATAACTTCTGATTTTAACACAGAATCAGTATCGCCGGTGGCTACAATCCAAGGCATGTGAGAAGATGATTCAGGGTCTCCAAATGTTTCGTTTAGCATTTCAAGAGATTCGACAGAATACCACATTCCCACAGAGATTACGATAATTTCGTAGTCCCCATCGTAATCCCGCCAGTCATCAATTTTCAATTCGAGATGTTCTTGAACAAGATGACAATTTCCACAATCTATCGCCATGAAATCTAAGACTACAACTTTGCCTCTATGGTCGGATAATTTGAACCAGCCTGTTTCATTGACATATTCGCTTTCTTCAGTCAGACGATTGACTGTTTCAACCTCAAAATCTGGTGCTAAGCGAATGTTATCTCTATCAACACCGTATCCAGAAGAAGCAATATCAAACATCGAAAGACCCGCATAGCCGATTATTGAAAACAGGACAATGCCGATTCCCAAGGCCTTCCAAGTTGTTGAATCTTTGAAAACTCCGAGGTCCACCCCGAACTTTTCTTTCAGACCCATGTTACAACGGTGGCGTGGAAGAGTTATCAAAGTCTCGCAGAAATTTATTTTCTATTCAACTTAGATATGAATTTTTTTTGCCAGCCCACAATACCATTTTGAAACAAATTGCACCAACAATTACGCCGACTGCTGCGCATAGGTAGAGCCATACTGCTTCATCTGCTCCTGCTATTGCAGCATCGATCAAGACGTAAAGAAGTAAAACGCCTGAAACCGCGCCTATCGCACCACTGATACCAAAACCTGCGGCGATCATTGCAACCTTCTGTAGGAAGTTCACGCCCCTACGTAAACTATCACAGTGATAAGGATTGAGGATTTGATTTATCCTGCGTGTTCTAAATCCCTTGACATAGAATACAATCGGTATAGAGCATCGTTATCGATTAACCAATCTACTACCGCAGTTGGAATTGAATGAAGCATCACTTCTCTCAGACCGTCTGTCTCATAAACTGTTGAAAGCATTTTCAGAGTAGCCCTTACCCTCCATCCTTCGTATGATTCACGGTTAGTCAAATCCACCCACTCTACCGTAAAATCTGATTCTTCGTAGAGATTTTTTGTACCCTCGTCACTGGTAACCAGTGTACCTTCACCGTGAAATTTTGTTGCGTGTTCAACCCAGTTTGGAGGGTCGTTGATATCCGGGATTTGAACAATATTTGCCTCTCTTCCGTCGAGCCATACACGGATCATTTCTTCCCTTTCGTCAGCACTCCAAGGATTATCCATGGTTGAATCTGCCTGACTCGAACCTATCGCAATGGTTGTATCTCCCCTAGCCAAGGCTGCTTCAACCAAATAGGCATGGCCCTTGTGAAATGGTTGAAATCGACCAAGTACAATGTGCATGCAAATCACTCAAAATACGATTCAACATCGACTTCTGGTAGGTCAATTTCGAAGTCTTTGAAACATGAAATCATTCTCTTGCAACCTTCAATCATCTCACTTACTGGAGTTTCACCCATGCTTCCAATTCTGAACATCTTTCCTTTGAGATGGTCTTGTCCACCTATTACTTGAGTGGAATATTCTTCTTTCAACCTAGTACGCCAATCATCATCGATTCCTTCTGGGTATAATATTGCAGTTACTGTGGTAGAGCGGAAAAACTCATCAGCGAGTAATTCGAATCCTAAATCGAGGAACAATTTTCTTACGCCCTCAGCTAACATTTTACAACGATTCCACCGGTTTTCCAGTCCTTCTTCTTTCAGTGTTTCAAGAGCAGCTGCCCAACCCATTGCAGGATTAATCGCAGGCGTCCACGGAGTTTGGTCATCACTACCTTTCTTGATAGCAGGAATGATGTCAAGGTAGTAAGTTGGATTAGAATCGTCTTGATTTCTTATTGCAATACATCTGTCAATAAACCGTTGGTTTACTGCGATTGCAGCAATTCCACTCGGCCCTGCTGTGCACTTCTGAGCACCAACGACTACTGCCTCTGCACCCCACTCTTCTGGATGGACCGGCAGTCCACCTACACTTGTGATTCCGTCTAGAATAAATGCTACACCATGACGCTGACACATCTCGGCTAACTCTGCTGCATCTTGAGTAATACCCGATGAAGTTTCATTGTGACAGATTGCAAGGGCCTCCCAGTTTCCTCTTGCAAGTTGTTCCTCGATTTCACCAAAATCGAATGCTCTCCCCCATTCATATTTCAGATGCTTTACGTTACAGAATCTTGCCCCCATCTCCGCAACTCTTTCTCCAAATTTGCCATTTGTTGGAACCAATACTCGGTCGTTAGGTCTGAAGCGGTTAGCCATCACCATCTCCATTGCAGCAGTTCCTGAACCTGATACTGTGATGACCTTGTAGCCATCATCCCCCGTCCAAGATTCATTTTTCCTCTTATCAGAGGATGGGCTCAAATTGAAGGCATATCTCAAGCCGCTGTTCAGTCTTGCCATAATGTCTCGAAATTCACTACCCCTAGCGGTTATTGCAGGAGTAGATAGAGCCTCTAAACAGGCAGAATTCATTCTGACCGGCCCGGGAACTAGGAAGCAGTCTCCATCGTGGCTCATGGCTGTGGCTGTGCGCGCCCAGTTCAATAACTGCACTACCAACCGTGTTTGTCAAGAACCTAGTCTGCTTGGGCCGACTCATGCTGATAGTGGGCATTGCTATGTTGCAAGGCGCACGCAATGAGCACATGTACTCGCTGATAAAAGCTGCACAAAATCTCGATATGGAAATTTCAATACGAGAACTAAGGAAATCAACCGATGTTGACGGTGTTGATGCTATTGTCCTCCCGGGTGGAGAATCGACTGCGATGAAAATCGCAAGTCGCTCAGAGAACCTGTACAATGAGATTTGGGCAAGAGCCAAGAAGAATTCTATTCCTATTCTTGGCACTTGTGCGGGTGCAATTTTACTCTCTCAACAGGGGCTAATTGAAACAGAGATTGAAAGGAATGCCTTTGGCAGGCAAAAGGACAGTTTTCAATCAGAGATTCGTGTTAGTGTAGGCGATAACGAGAAGTTTCAGGGCGTATTCATTCGAGCTCCAAGATTCTTGAAAGGAAGTAACCATCCAATCGCCTGGCTAAGTGATGAGGTAGTTGGTGTTCTAGAAGGCAGAATTATGGCATTAACATTCCATCCTGAGTTAACAGAAGATTACCGATTCCATGAGTGGTTATTGGCAGAAGCAAACCACACAAATTGACTCCTGCAAACCGCTTACTTCAAACCAAAGATACGGGAGCGAATAACTGTGCAACTTCAGATGGCGACAGAGATTGCTCCACCTGAACAGGGTGAAGCAGAAGGTTGCATTCAGTGCCAAATGGGAAGCAAACTAGTACTATTTGTTACAGGAAAATGTCACTGGGGTTGCGATTATTGTCCTCTATCTGACAACAGAAGAGAAACCCCAGACATGTTTGCGAATGAAAGGCGATGTTCTAATTTCGAGGAGGTTATCGAAGAAGGCAAAGCTATGCGAGCGACTGGTACTGGAATTACTGGCGGAGACCCAATGCTAGACTTTGACAAAACTGTGCTAGCCATCAGAGAACTGAAAAAGGCATTTGGGAATGATCACCACATCCACTGTTATACCTCGATTCCAATCAAACCAGACCAAGCAAAAGAACTCGGTAAGGCGGGACTCGATGAGTTGAGATTTCACTTACTAGACCTGAGTTTGGAGAGGTATAGCGAATCGGTAAATGCAGCACATGAAGCGGGTATTACTGTTGGGATTGAGTTACCTGCTGAGCCTGATAAAGAAGAGAAACTAATGGATCTCTTGAAGGAACTAGACGACTCAGTCGTTGAGTTCCTTAACCTAAACGAGTTGGAAATTACAGTTGGGAATCAGGGAAATATGGATGTAAGAGGGTTCAACCTTGCTGGAGGAATAACCGCCGCAGCAGAGGGTTCTGCAGAATTGGCAATCAAGTTGAAAGAAGCAGCAGACGGAATGAGTTTTCACGTCAAATTTTGTACTGCCAATTTCAAAGATGCGGGCCAGTTAAGAAACAGATTTAGACGCCGAGGAGAAGCTACTCTGAGACCGTATGAGATATTATCAGATGACGATACTATTCTCTTTGGTGCAATTCCTTGTTCGCTTGAAGATGCATCTGATGATTTGAAAGAATTATCCGAAACGCTTGGGCTTATTGATGGCTGGATAAGGTATGACGCAACCAGCCAAAGAATCGAGATTCCACTTTCAGCAGCAGAAGATGTTGCTGAGTACCTCAATGTACCTGTTCAAATGATAGAGGTTCATCCAACTCATGAGAGATTAGAAGTCGGCGTGGTTCATCTTAATGAAGTCAGATAAATGGTTTCAAACTGAGGTTTATACTAACCTATTCAGGCATCAACCCGATGGCAGTGGACGTTTTATGGTTCAAGAAGGACCTAAGGGTCAAAGACCATCAGCCATTGATTGAGGCGGCAAAATCCTCTAGCGATTTACTGTGTTTATTCCTAGTTGAACCAGAGAGGCTTGAACTTGGAGACACAGATCACATACATATCGAATGGGAATTAGAAAATGCAGAAGAATTGACAAAATCACTCGCAAAAATTGGCGGCCACCTTCACATAAAATTCGAAAATGCAATTAGGGCACTACAATCTATTCATGAGGAATTTGAAATCGGTAGAATCTTTTCACATCAAGAGACTGGAAACTCTTGGTCTTATCACAGAGACCTCCGAGTGAAGGAATGGTGCGATTCGAACAATGTTGAATGGTTGGAGTTCCCGAGTAATGGAGTAATTAGAGGATTAACCGATAGAGACCTTTGGAAAAAGAAACGTGACTCCAGAATGAGAATTGAACTTCTAGAACCTCCGAATCTAGAAAATAAGTCTATCCCGAATTCAAACACATTCGACCGAGCATCAATCGGATTGAATCCTAGAGAACTTACCCTTCGCCGAAAGGCAGGAGAGAGCGCCGCTGCAATTCGTTTAGAGGATTTCCTTAAACACGAAGCAAAGAATTTCCAGTGGGGGATATCCAGTCCTGTAAATGCAGTAAAATTCGGTTCAGGCCTGTCTCCATATCTCACCGTGGGCGCAATCTCAATGCGCAGGGTCGTCCAAACAACAAATGAAAGAATGCATGAAATTAGGACTAATCCAGGCATTGTCGACGATGCAAAAATGTGGTTGAGAAGTCTGGCTTCTTTCAGAAAAAGATTGGCTTGGAGATGTCATTTCATTCAAAAATTAGAGATGGAATCTGACCTCGACCTAGTCGCTCAGAACAAAATAATCGACTCGAATTTGAACCGAGTAATGGATGAAGAGAAGTTCATCAGATGGAAGACTGGGACAACAGGTTGGCCATTCCTTGATGCTTGCATGCGACAATTGTCTAGCACAGGATGGATAAATTTCCGAATGCGAGCAATGATTATGTCTGCTGCATCATACAATCTGTGGCTTCCATGGCGAGACACCGGCTGCTATCTAGCAAAACAATTCATCGACTACGAGCCAGGAATACATTGGTCTCAAGTTGGAATGCAATCGGGAACAACAGGAATCAACACGATTAGAGCGTACTCAATGACAAAACAAGGCAAGGACCAAGATCCTGAAGGAGATTATATCCGAAAATGGATTCCTGAACTATCAATGGTTCCAACGAAATATATCCACGAACCCTGGAAAATGCCGATCGATGTTCAAGAGAACGTCTCCTGTCTAATTGACACACATTATCCTTCACCAATTGTCGATGAAATAACAAGTAGAAAGGAAGGTGTGAAGAGAAGTTATGCTGCTAGGTCTACAAAGGAATCTCGGACTCAAAGCAAACTAGTATTGCAAAAACACGGTAGTAGAACTAGGCCTAGAAAGAGAAAGCCGAAGAAAGACAAATCTGTGCAACAAAAGTTGTTCTGAAATCACTGCTCAGAAGCAACTACTACTCTCGCTGGAATCAAAACCCTGTCCTTGTACATGTATCCCGCTTCCAACTCATCAATGACTTGGTTTGCTGGGAAGTCATCCGACGGTGGAAGTGTGGTAATCGCTTCCATCTTTGTTGGGTCGAATTTTTGTCCCTTTGCCTCGATTTTCGCAACTCCATCTCCAGATAACTCTGACCACATCTTTGAGCGTATTAGACTCAATCCTTCATCTTCGTTAACAGACAATGCCCTATCGATATCACCGAGGACACCGAGCATCTTGCGAGCCATACCCATGCCGCCATATTGAATTGCAGTCGCCTTTTCAGACATCAAACGCTTCCTAACATTTTGAATCTCAGCATCACGGTATGTAATTTCTTTTTCCGCTGCTTCAGCCCTCTGAATTGCTTCAGTAAGTGGGTCGATTTCTTCGACCACTTCGACCTCTTCAGCCTCTGCTTCGACGCTTTCTTCGACAACAGGATCTGCATCATCTACAACTACCTCGTCGTCTTCCATGGCTCTGCGACTATGAGGTTATTTTTCAATTTCACGAATCTAAGAGATTTTCAAGGTTCCAATCGCCATGACCCCAAAGTTGCGCATCAAGGTGCTCTCTACCTAGAATCTGAACATATCCTTTGACGTTTACAGCATGGTGCAGAGTTCTTGAGTTCCTGTCATGAGCCTCAAATGTAGGAATGATTCTAGGGTCCTTCTTTTCATCTAGAGTTTCGCCCATCTCCTTCCTTCTGTTCATCCAATCTTCGCATACTTTCTCTGCAAACTCTGACTCACCCATTTGTGAGAGATTTGTACGCAATTCATCCCAGACCTCCAAGGAGTACATGTCATCAACATGATCTAACTCCCTTCCGATTGCATTTTCAATATAGAGGAAGCATCGACCTTCCCATGCTTCCCAGTGACCAATGCTAGACCATTCGACAAGTTTCAAAAGAGCATCATATGCAGAATTCTCATATAACACAGAACGTGTTGTACCATCTCCAGAAATATTGTCAGTTAAATCTAGAAACTCGGCTTCACAATCAATGTCGAAGTCACGTCCCAATTTCCCATCTGCAGCGGGCCGCAGACTTCTTAGTGAACTCGATTCCATTCCTGAAACAAGTTTTTGCCAGTCCATTTCGAGAATGGAATTCAGAGTCGAGCCGTCCACTAAGTGCAGACGCATCTCTATTCCCATGAATTAAGCCAGACTGATTTCACTCATCAGTGCATCGGGATTTGGTTTGTACCAACAATTTAGACAAAATGTGTCTCAGAAAAGGTATTTACAAACGATTTTTCTGTTCGCGAAGAATAAATCCGTTTGGTCTGCATTCTTCATGTACTGCGCCAATGCGTGATAGCATTCAAGAGTAACCATCAGCCCGTAGTGAATAGGAGGGTTTGATGTGGCTACTATCAAAGAGCAAATTCAAGCCCTTTACGATGAGATAAATAAAACTCAGAAAAATAAGGCAACAAATGCCCACATCGGTAAACTGAAGGCGAAGATTGCACAATTGAAACTCAAAGAAGAAAAGGCAGCAGCATCAGCAAAAGCTGCAGGTCCTGCTAAAGGTTTCGAAGTCAAAAAATCAGGAGACGCCTCTGTAGCCCTAGTAGGATTCCCGTCTGTAGGTAAGTCTACTTTGATCACCAAAGTCACTGATGCAAAATCAGAGGCTGGTAATTTCGCATTTACAACCCTAACATGTATCCCTGGATTGATGGAACACAGAGGTGCAAAAATTCAGATTCTGGATTTGCCAGGTCTAATCAAAGGCGCTGCTGAAGGGAAGGGAAGAGGTAAGGAAATTCTAGGTGTAATTCGCTCTTGCGACATGGTTCTTTACATCGTTGACCCGTTTCAAGATTCTCACTTTAGAGTGCTACACAGAGAGTTGGAAAATGCCGGTATCCGACTAAATCAGACAAAGCCACCTGTATTCGTAAAGAGAGTAGAGAAAGGTGGAATTGATGTTCGAACAACCGTTGAACAAACTCACCTAACTCCTGAAGAGATGGGAGACATCATTCGCTCATTCGGATATACATCCGCAATCGTAACACTACGTGCTGACACCACTGCTGAAATGCTAGTTGACACAATGGTAGGAACTCGTGTTTATTCCAAATCAGTAATTGCAGTAAACAAAATTGACATTGCATCAGAGGAAGAAATTGCATCTGCAGAGAAAGCTCTTCCTCAGGACTGGCCAATCATGCGGATATCTGCATTCAAGGGAACGGGTTTGGATGAACTGAAGGACTTCATCTACGACAATCTCGGCTTCATGCGTATTTTCTTGAAGCCGCAAGGTCAGGAAGCCGACTTAGAAGAACCGCTGATCGTCAAAGACGATTCAACCGTGGAAAATGTCTGTAATAACCTACACAGAGATTTCGTTAGAAAGTTTAGATTTGCACGAGTCAAAGGACCATCTGCAAAATTCGATTGGCAACGTGTTGGCCTCGATCACCAACTCAAGGATGGTGACCTTCTATCAATCATCATCAAAAGGTAGTTGTTAATTCTCCTCCGATGAAAGCAAAATGACGGGAGAAAGCTGTCTTCTTCAAGGTCCTCCCCATCCAGACAGTCCACATACACCAAAGCAACCTCCTCCACCACTGAAAAGGGAATCTATCAAGAAGGCAAAGAGGATCAAGGCGAGAACACAAACCAAGATGAAAAACTTGGCTACGTCCCACTTTCCCGAACTAGCGCTCAAGGAAAATATGGACCCTATTACAAAAGATAAGATACCCAGCATGCCACAAATCCCGTCATCAGATTGGATCGCAAGGAGGAATGACATAAATGAGAATAAAGTGAGAATCATTCCTATATCGAGGTATGTATGTTTGTCTGGTTCTATGTTTATCTTTGAAATGTCAATTTCATATGGGTCGATTGTTATGCCGGGCGGAGCATTAATTTCTATTGTCACATTATTGACTTCCAACTCATGAGTCAACTTTCTCCTACCATCTTCTCCCATCCTTTTGTGATAGTTACAATATTCAGAACCGCCTCTTTTCCCCTTTTTACAATCTCCAAACACGCACACATGCGATAATTTTCCCACCGCTGCCGCTGGAATAATCCGGGCTGATACAGTAGAATGAGGCTGCTGTTGAGATTCCATTATGATGGTGATTATTCATCTGAATGTATTAAAGTTAAGCCGGATTTATATTGGAAAATTTGAATCTAACACTCCCAATTCACAAGCATTCAATAATTCATGCCGTAGTTGTAAAATAACGATGAGAATGCACAAATAATACTCATTATTATTGAGAAAATGAGAAGCGGTTTCTTTTCGTTCATGTATGAATAATGCGCACGCTCCAGGGAAGCAGCAAGTGCAAAAACTGTGAGTAAGAATCCAAATTGTGATTTAAAATCTGTAAGGTATGAAATCCGAAGAGCGAAACCTAGCAAGAGAATTGGAAGGCAAGAAAGGATTACTCCGGTGTAGTTGACCTTCATTATCTTAGTGAGTATATTTTCCCAAATAAAAAATTCGACTGGCAAAATGTTGGCCGAGATAACCAATTCAAAGATAGTAATCTTCTATCACATCATCTAAAGATGAATCAATTGCTTGTAGCAATACAGCTATCTGTTTCAGATAAGATACTCTCTATTCGTGACGTGCTACATGCTTAGCGTCATAAACCTCATCTGATGTGGTACTCACATGCCAAAACCATTGCCGGATTTTGGCAACATTCACTTTGATGGTACATTGCGACCCTCGCAAGAAGCAGCATGTAAGGAAATTATTCCCCAACTAGAAAATGGTGAAACTAGGCTATATGTCGTCGCTCCACCGGGTTCTGGTAAGACTGTCTTAGGACTCTATGTTTGGGCAGATTTGGTCAAAAAACCGGCATTAGTTCTATCTCCAAACTCGGCGATTCAAGCCCAATGGGCTGCTAGAACCTCATTATTCAATTTA
>JAYYDR010000080.1:0-8190 GCA_036160735.1 Thermoplasmatota archaeon | reverse complement strand
CCTCGATTTCCATGAGATTTACTCTTTCTGCAGCTTCTACAACGTCACCTTCTTCCCACCAATCTACCGCAATGAAGGTCGGTCGCTTGCCGTGTAAATCGATACACTCAATCGCTCTCTCAATCATGAAATCAACGTCATTTGCCTCTCCAGCTCTATTCGGGTCTGAAAGACCGGCTTGATTTTTCAACCAGTTATTCATGTGGAATACAGGTTGATTTACATCCCCTCTAAGTTTCTCGCAATCCATTGATGATGTATCATCATCTGCGTAGTTTGTAGTCCAACTATGGGTAAGGAAGTCATGGAAATATGGGTGGTTGGAATCAGCTGACTGCTCCCAAAATACGACCAACCTCTTGTCCATGTTTATCATTTCAATTAGAGTAGGCCATTCCGTATTCATTTCATGAATGTACATCATCTCTGATAGACCAACGTCGTCGAATATATCTTTGAGGTGGTCTGGCTCTACATAGTTCTCAATCAGCAAAGTGACGATATCCCTGTCCTCGCTGTTCATTTCAGATTCTAAATTATTGAGCCAATTCCACGGGTCTACCGCTCCGTACGTACATGGAGAGAATCCTCTGTCTGAATCTCCATGGCAGAACCTGACGTTAGAAGCGCTTTGATCTGCTGTTGTCAAATAGTGAGTATCTAGCATGAAAGCTCTCATTCCAGCGTTCCACTGCGCTTGAAAACCGGTTCTATGATTGCTTGCAGGATAGTAGATATTGTCTTCATGAGTAGAATAGGAGTTGTGAGTTTCAGGGAAAGTCACATCGTCATATGTCCTGTGACATAGAATCACCAATCCATTGCAAGGAATAGTTTCCATGAATTCGCAAGTACCGTCATCCTCAGTCGCATTTGAATCATAGTTCATCGCAGATTCATCAGTACAACCTAGAACGGGTTCGGGCTCTGGTTCAGGTTCTTCATATTCACATGAACCATCGTCTTCAGTTGCTTGAGAATCGTAATTTTCAGCCTCTGAGTCAGTGCAGCCAAAAATCGGTTCGATGATATCAGAATTCTCTTCAGAACTCTCTTCATTCACATCATCAAGGTAGGTACAACCCGGTATGAGAAGCAAAACTACGGCCATTAGGACCCGTATGTTCTGCATGTGCGGAAGATAATGCTTGAAGATTTCAAACCACCGACTAAAATCGTGGGTCTTTGGGCCCATCTGTCCTTTGGATGTTAACTCCGTGGCTCTCAAGATATCCGATTCCATTTTCCCCACCGAAACCACCATCCACGATTACGACCTTTCCAATTCCAGCGTGGTGGATTAATTTGGCACACATCATGCATGGCTCTCCTGTGACTAGCAGCCATGCATCTTTGGTAGGAACGCCATTAGCAGCAGCATTGCATATTAGGTTCATTTCAGCGTGATGGCATCCGATTTCGACCCTTGTCCCGGATTTAACATTCATTGTGTCTCTTAGGCATTCGTCACCGCCACACAGATCCCCTCCTCCACGTGGTCCTCCATTGTAGCCGTCCATCAAGACAACGTTTCTATCCGGGTCAACAAGCAATGCTCCGAACTTACGCCTTGGGCAGTTACTTGCTTTTGCAAGGGCAAGGCACTGTTCGATTCTAATTTCTAGATGCTTGTCCTTCATCGGTTATCCCAACCGTCTCCCATTCATCAAAGTATGTCGGCATTTTCACCAAGGTATTCTAGTATATTTCCGCACAAATATAGGGAACCAATTACCAAAATAAGGTCCACATCTTCACTGAATGATTGTAACGCTTTGACCGGGTCAGAGATGTGCTCCAAGCCCGCTATTGGCTCTTTTACTCCAGGGTAGCGACCGTTTTGTGGCTCAGTTGTAATGAACTCAAGCGGTGGATTATTCAATACTAAATCGAAAAGCGGTTGTAAGAATTCAGTCATATGCTGCTGAGGTGAACATCCGAATAGTAAGGACCACCTTTTTGGCAGTACTGATGCAATCTCAGGCACCACTCTTTCCATACCACTTGGATTGTGTGCAGCTTCGAGTAGGAAATTTTGCTTGCCAGGGAGGTATTGCATTCTTGCTGGCCATCGAATTGGCCTTCTGACAAACGAATAACCAATCATTGAACAAAGCATCTCTGCGAGATCAGCAGCCTCGTCCATGAATGTTGATTTTTCAGGGGTGTAAAATCTGGCACTAATCGCTTCGTCCCTCATCGCATTCCGCACCTTAGCATTCCCCGGGTCACGAATAAGCATTGGTACACCAGGGCGCCAAATAGCAGCCTTCTCTTTAGCAACCGCCTCGATGGTATCACCTAGAATGTCACTGTGTTCGAGGCTAACAGATGTAACTAGACAGCCAACTACGTCAGCGGTTCTAGTTGCATCAAGGCGCCCACCTAGCCCTGTTTCTAGTACCATGATTGAAACTCCAGCATCCTTACAAGCAAGTAGTGCGACGAGATATGTTATTTCGAAGAAGGTCAATTCGTGATTCAATTCTTTGACCGTATTGAGCGCTTTATCAAATTGGTCTGCAGAAACCGATTTCCCATCAACTCTAACTCTTTCTTCTATACTGATTAGATGTGGAGAAGAAAAGAGACCAACTCGATAACCTGCCCTTACCAAACCAGCAACCAAGTGGGCGCAAGCACTTCCTTTCCCGTTGGAGCCTGCAACGTGAATACAATCCATATCTCTATCCGGCCTGCCAAGGGCTTCCAGTGCTGCGTTTACCCTCGTTAATCCAAGTGACATCCCCTTAGATTTGGAGGAATAAAGCCACTCTCTAGCACTGCTTTCTGTCATTGGCCCCGTAGGGGCCAGTATATCCAATGATTAGAAAACCACCCTCATTCTCCGCACAAGCATGGGAGAGTCTGCATCAACCGACCATGTCAAGCGCGTCGAACGTGAATTGGCGAAGGAAGACAGTCTTCTTGCGAACATGATTCAACAAGCTCCGGGCATGCTTGGAATGGCATTCATGTTCATTATCACAATCCTGTTGGGAATTTGGCTTCAGCCATGGTTTGACGCTGCAGGGTTGCAAGCTTTCGGAGAATCGGGCTCCACAGAGGTTCGATGGATTGCGCTTGAATTGATTGCAATTTTCGCATTCACTTTCATGATATTATGGCTTGCAAAGAACCATCTTCAACACGTAATAAAATACGGCATATTGTTCGTATTGTTCCTTGCACTTTGCTACACAACCGTGCCTGGTGCACACATCTTACTCGTCCCAGAAATTGAAACTGAAACCTTCGTTTTTACAGATAATGAAGAAATCAATGAGGAGTTGTACGCAATCACAGAAGACGGCTCGATGTTAACTCATGAGCCAATTTACAGAGATTCATTTGAAAATCACTCATTCATCGTTTCTAAGCGAGCCATGAATTCTTCCCTGTTGTGGAGTTTAGAGTTGGAAGCATTCCCGGGCGTCCCAAATCAGTTTGCTGTATCCGAAGGTGAATTTGGATACACAATCAATAACGACAAGTGGATTTGGACGCTGGACAAGGAAAGCGGTGAAATTCTAAGCAAGTATGCTTGTTTCGATTTGGAAAACTGGGATGGGGAAATAACAAATTCTACTGAAATAATCTCAATAGGTCCCTGTATTACTGTACTAGAGGTCATTGAAAATCCTGATGCTGAAATAGGCCAATCTAAGGGTGCGTTATACATCACCACTGCAAAGAACACAATGGTAAGGTCGGAGATTTTTGCAGAGTCATATGTCGATACAAATCAGACAGACGAGGACATAGGTATCCATCGCTATATCGCAGAATGGGTCTACCCGCCAATAGACTTGGATGGTAGGAACTTGGTCAACAGGCAATACGATACAGACACACTACTACTCGCTACCTCAGCAGGTGCAATGATGATTGAGTTAGAAGAAAATTCGCAAGCATACAACGGGCCTGGTATTCAACCTGAGGGCTGGTTTGATGAGGCGAATGTAGAATGGCTTATTGTCTCAGAATCTACAAACTCAATCACTGCGTTCAACGTTATCCCAAGCCCTTGGGAAGAGACAGAGCTGTTAGCAATGATTGGCTATGAAGACGGCCAAATTGATGCTTGGATTATCGATGATGATAAGGACGGTAATTTCACAAAGGAATCCAAATTCAAAGGCGGGGACTCATTCGTTGGCCCAATTTCCTACATCGGTTCATTCGACATCGACAGTAGTGATGAAAATGAAATATGGATCTCAGATGGCGATGGTATCCATGGTTTGTTCTACAAATCTCTGATAGAATACGTCACTATAGACAATGAACTGGGCGCAAATTCGGTTTTCTTTGTAGATGGGTTTGAGATTACCACGGTGCAAAAAGGGAACCAACTATTTGTCAATGAACCCGCCAGAGCGATGGTAGTTGATGGCGGAATATTTGACCCTGATACGATGTATAATTCGTATGGCATTCAATTTGATACAACTGCCTTCCTAATTGGTGTGGGCTTAGCCATTCTTCTGATGACAGCACTAATTATTCGTCCAGAATGGTACATTGTGAACACAGTAGGCGTTCTTGTTGGCGCTGGTGTGATTGTAATGCTTGGAGTGACATTCGTTCCAACATTGATTGTAATATTCATGGTACTTGCTGCAATTTACGACGCATGGGCTGTTTACCGCTCAAAGCATATGCTCGATCTTGCAGACACTATGATTGGTTTGAATCTACCAATCTTGCTTGTTGCCCCACAGGAGAGTGGCTACTCAATGCTTGATGAAAAGGAATCAATCCGTCCAATTGATGAGCAAAAAGCAGCCCTTGCAGAGGCCAAATCAGTCGAGGATAAACCAAAGCAGGTTGTAAAGAGAAAGAAGCCAAAGGAAGCCATGTTCATGGGCCTAGGCGACGTAATATTCCCTGGAATGTTGGTAATTTCATGTGTCAACTACATCGCCGATAGCGGCCTAGCAGTCGGTATATCAGCACTGATTGGTGGATTGATCGGCTACTTCATTCTGATGACTTATGTTGCATCGGGTAGGCCTCAAGCAGGCTTACCACTACTGAACGGTGGCGCAATTCTCGGTTACATCATTGGTGGCCTGATATTTGTAGGAAGCGCAGCGTTTTCGTTTGGAATTTCGTTTTGAGGTGATTTGATTGCTAAGTATGGAACTCTTCCGAAATGAAGCGGATAAAATTCGTGCAGATCACGATAAGCGTGGCATTCCTCATGACAGAATAAACAAGGTCATCGAGTTGGATGAACAATGGAGAGGTGCTCTCAAAGAAATGGAAGAAGGTCGAAGAGAGCGCAATCAAGCGGCTCGGGGGATTTCAGAAGCGAAGAAGAGCGGTAACAAAGAGGAAGCCGACAAAATCATGGCTCAGGTCAAAGACTTGGGCGAAAGAATTGCAGCTCTTGATGGCAAAGCGAATTCACTTCTTGAAGAGCGTGACCAAATAAGAATGAGAATTCCGAACTTACTACATCCTGAAGTTCCGGTAGGTGATGATGAATCAGGTAATACTCAACATTCCTTGCACGGAGATAGACCAGAGTTCGAATTTGAACCGAGAACCCATAACGAACTCATTGAAATGAATAAGTGGGTCGACTTAGAAAGAGCAGCAAAGATTGCGGGCAGTCGTTTCTTTTTCTTGAAGGGTGATTTGGCACGCCTTGAGATGGCGCTTCAAACATATGCAGTAGATTTCTTGGTGGATAGAGGTTTTACTTTCGTACAACCCCCAGTAATGATGAATCGTCAAGCGTATGAGGGTGTTACAGACCTTTCAGACTTTGAGACAGTGATGTATGGTATTACTCCAGACCCCCTCTACATGATAGCAACCAGCGAACATCCACTGACATCGATGTACATGGACGAGGTTATCGAACCTAGCCTACTTCCAATCAAGATGGTAGGCGTAAGCGCATGTTTCCGCAGAGAAGTAGGCGCACACGGGCTTTCTGACCGTGGAATTTGGAGAGTCCATCAATTCACCAAGATCGAACAAATCGTGATTTCACATCCAGACGAATCATGGGAGCATCACGAAGACCTATTGCAAAACTGCGTCGACCTTTGGGACAAACTTGGTTTACATTACGAAGTAGTGAATATCTGCACTGGAGATATGGGAACAGTCGCTGCAAGGAAGTACGACCTAGAGGCTTGGTTACCGGGTGCGGATGCTTTCAAGGAAATCGTATCATGTTCAAATTGCACGGATTACCAAGCTAACAGATTGCGTATGCGCTATCGAACCGCTGAAGGGAATGCAGCAGTCCATACTCTCAACTCAACAGCAGTCGCCACTAGCAGAGCTTTAGTGGCGATAATGGAACAGAATCAGCTAGCAGATGGAAGAGTTAGAGTTCCTGAATGTCTAGTCCCTATGATGGGAGGAAAAACCCATCTCGAACCTTGCCAGTGGTGAAAATATGCGTCGTGCAACTTTTATCGTTCTGACTTTCTTTTTGGCGTCATTTAGCGGATGCTTTGGAGAGGATGTAGAAGAGAAATCAGTAACTCCTGCCTTAGAGGTTGAAGATGTTTCAAGCGCAACACGCGGTCAATACATGTCAATTGCTGTTGAATCGACGGTAGACTGGACAGTAAATCGCTCGCCTGGTTTGTTCTTCATGGATGAATTTGGTGTATTGCGTGATGCAGAATCTATGACTTACCCTGCTTCCCAAGAGACACTTGATTTCCTTGTAATGGATTCTGAAAGAGCGGATATCCAACTAGAAATCACAGCCGGCAACGAAGTCTGGAATGCTACACTTACACTAGAAGACAGCGTCGAAATGATGCTTGTCGACGGCCGAAGAGCCTACGAGACTGGAGATTTACTGACATCTCAGTACAACAATCGCTGGTGTGCCTCTGCTTCCTTGCATGAAGGCGGCGCTGCGTATGAGGCAGCTGCTGTTGCGATGGAAGCAAGAATGTGGGAGATGGGCTTTGATTTCGTAGAAATAACTCGATACCCCGATGACCCAGACCAACTGAATATTGTTGGATACAATTGGGGCAGAGTCAATCCTGATGAATATATTGTAGTCGGAGGGCACTTCGATATTGCATACATGTTCACACCCCCAGGCGGAGGCACAAACGAAGGGGCAAACGACGACACCTCCGGTTCCGTAGTTTCACTAGAGATGGCACAAGCACTTGCACAAATGGAATTTGACCACACTGTTGTAGCAGCACTTTGGGCATGTGAAGAAGAAGGCCTTCTAGGAACTAGGGCTTACGTCGCAAACCTACCTGAGAACGTCTCAGTTAGAACCTACATGAACTTCGATATGGTTGCACTTAATTATCCGATAATGCCGCTTACTGAGCCACTTATCGACCCGTTAACTGGAGACATCTTTGAGCCAACCAAGTACGACTGGTCAATCAGTTTTGCAGGAGCTAGCCAAGAAACGATGGGAAGGATGACCGATTGGGTTGCTATGACTATTGAGCAAGATCTTGCTTATCAGCCAACAGAAGGCAATCCAATCTATTGGCAGGTCGCTGAATCTTGTTCATCTGATCATTGCTCTTTCTGGCAAGAGGGCTATCCAACATTCAATTTCTTCAGCCCGGGTGGAGATATTTCATTCTGGCAAGAATGGCATTCACCATCAGACACATATGAGTTTATGACCGCTAAAGCCGGTGGACCAGAGGGCATGGCAAGCGGCTTCAATAGTCTAGTTTGGACTGCTATGGACCTTTTCATTCGTGTTGACAACGCAGAGAACTTCCACGGTAACTGGAAAGAATCCTGAATGATTAGAGGGTCTGAGGTCCACCTGCAGGCATCTCTGGTAGCATGAATACGGTGTCACCTCGTAGGCTTGGTCCTACATCGAACGTTGCGAATATGCCAATATCAGCAATATTATGTGATAGAGAGAACCATGTCCTTCCATATGCATCGACTCGGATATCTAAGAAATCGCCAAGTCCACCACATCGGTTGTAGCCACAGTCAGTTACTGTGTCAATTGGGTCGTCATCACCGTTCAACTGCACTGTCGTGAATAGAGGAGTTTCATTGAAAGCATCTGTTGCATAGGTAAGGTATGCATTCCACACCTCATCTTCGCCTTCAGTCTCACCAACGTAGCCGAAAGCTACTGTTCCCGTATCGCCTGCCACAACCACAGGGAATCCAGTTCCTGACAAGTTGATAGGTGGTGCAATCATT
>JAYYDR010000079.1:0-5416 GCA_036160735.1 Thermoplasmatota archaeon | reverse complement strand
TTTATTTTAATTGGTTTGGTTCTTGACGACGCAATGGCAAGCTCTAACCCTACCATTGGCCCGACAAACGGACAACTGGTAGGCATATTGTTCCTACTTACAGGCGGAGTGATGTTTTTGATTACTGGATTTATTATCAGTCGTCGAATTCTAAAATCTCTGTTAATGAAAAACTCTTAATTTTCCAAGTGTCTAAACCGATTTTACTGATGAGAAGGATGAGATTTTACAAAGGGCCCCTCTGTATCAATGGGTGTACGAAGGGTACCCATGCTAAGACTACTAATTTGTAACGAAGTAGAGGCAGTGGTTATCCTCAAGGCCGTGTAGGTCAATCTGTTCTTCAATTTGCAATCCTGCATCTTCTAATTGTGCACGAACTTGCTTGAATACCTCTCTTTCTCCACCTTCGCTAAATCTTTCAGATGCAGCCTTGAGTGAAAGCAATCCTTTGCCTCCAGGCTTCAAGAATCGCTTTACTGCCTTTATGAAAATTTCAGCTTGTCCGGCTTGAGAAACATCTTGTAGTAGCCAATCGACCTTGTTTGAAACCATTACTCCCCAAGCAGCATGCTTTCTGGCATCCCCTAGGACTGGAACTAGTCCCGGTCTCAATGTTGCAAGGTGAACTAAATCTCTCAAGCAGCGTGGAGATAAGTCTACAGCGATTATTCTGCCACCTTTCTCATTCTTGGCACCACACACTTGGTCGTGAAGGTGAGAGATAGAGGTGCCGTGCCCTGCACCAAGGTAGAGGCAAGTGTCTCCTTCATTGGGCAATAATTCGTATTGGGTCTGCCTTGCCCTAGAAATAGCGGCGCCTAATTTTGAGCGAGTAGGGTCCCATCTGCGATATTCCACACCTCTGAACCTCCGCAATGATTCGCCATACTGCGAGTATTTTGGAACAGCATTCAGTGTCCATATGGCTCTACCGTCAAGCATTACTGCCCATGATAGACGGCGTTTTCTTGCCATGTATTCACCTCTGTGGTGGTTTTGAATTCTCACTGCGAATTACTTCGACACGTGCTGCAACAGCATCAACCGCTTCTTGACTCCAGACCTCTCCCCCGTATGCATCGCATCTTGCGGCGATACTTGCCTTAGATGCAACGGTTCTGGCGATCTTTCCTCTTACCCAGCGAGGTGACCTTGAGATCCAAGGGTGCATGAATATGTGGCCGTGTTTTGGTGATGGTGCTCCTGTCTTTAGATGATTGAAAAATGCCTTTTCAGCACCTAGAATCTGCATAGTTCCAGCGGGTAGTCTTGCAAGTCTTGCTCTACCGTGAGCTTCAACACATAGTCTAGCAGCTAGAATTGGACCGAGTAGAGCAGAGAGAGATGGAAGATGTGATGATGCTAATTCTCTAACTACGTTTTCCATTCTGTCCAGCCTTGCTTTGATTTCACTAACACTTGTTGCCCAGTCTTTCAGGCTAGCCCATTCTGCATCGGTTGGACCTTCTGGTGGCATTCCAATGTCAAGCAGTTCTGCTAGTTGCGCAAGGTCTGATGATTCAGTTACTTTTTTTGCCAGGCCAGTTCTGTCTCTCTCAAACCTTGCTTCGGGAAGGAAAAGACCGACCCATTCAACGAGCCTGCCTTCAATTGTAACGTATGCTGCACGTAATTCGTCAGATGCTTTGAGAATGTGCTCTAGCCTTCTATCTGGGTCTCCTGCAGCAGCATCAACGCCTCTCTTGGATAACAGAATAGCAGCCTTGTCGAGATATTCAAGAGCTTCAATGCTCGGTAGCGGCCAATCAGCATCTGGTAATTTTTCATCCCCATGAATCAGAGGTTTAGAATCTGGAAATCTCTTCAGTAGCCTCTCAGCCTCCGGGGTGAGTGCCTCGTGCGAGATGATATCCATCCTTGAGCAAACAGCATTGGTGTCATGCCAGCCATCCCACTCTTCGACATCCAAAATGTTGCCATCAGAGTCTGCAACAGCGGCGGCTCTCCAATCGTACCATAGCCACATATGGTTAGGCAAAAGCCCCCACTTGATGAAACAATTGCTCTTTTTATAGAACAAATGTTGATATAAGGTGCCTTCCGGTATGTACGTATGTTCTGCCCACAGTGCGGTACACTAGCATTCCCTACTCCATCTGGGGATATTAATTGTACAAATTACAAATGTGGATATCAAGGTCCTGCTAATCTGAAAGTCAAGGGTGCTGATGGGAAGGAAGTAGACCTCTCCCAGGTTACTTCCTCTTCCAAGGCTGAGACCCGTGTATATGAGGTAATCAAGGATTCAGATGAGATGCGTGGTGTTCTAACAACAGGAGATTACATGTGTCCAAAGTGCGACTGTGTTGAAGTATTCTCTTACCTTGAGCAAACACGCTCTTCTGACGAACCAGAAACCAGAATGTTGACCTGCAAGGAATGCGGCAATGGCTGGAGAGAATACTGAAGTGATATAACATGCAGATACGAGTTTTACTCGCCTGTTTGCTGTTATTATTTCCGGGCTGTTTTGCTGATGAGGAAGGTCCAGATTTCAATGGAAAGAATCTCAACAAAATGGATGTTTACAAATTCACGTTAAGTGATACAAATCAATCCGACTTTTCGCTTACGGAATTAGAAGGTCAAGTTGTAGTATTGGCCTTCGTGTACACACGCTGCGACGATGTTTGCCTACTGATTGCGAACAATCTGAAGTTTGCAAAGTCACAACTTACAGACGATGAACTAGAGAAAGTGTCATTCGTATCGGTAACCATTGACTGGCGTCATGATTCGCCAGAAGTATTGGGTGATTGGGCTGACGAGATGGGGCTTGATTGGCCACATTTGACAGATTGGAATTCTGATGAAATAAAGACCACCTACGAAGAGTATGATGTTGTACCATATGACGATGAAACCTATCAGGACATTCATCTACAACCAGTGTACATATTGGATACAAATTTGGATGGAAGAGTCGTATGGAGCGAGTACGATTGGCCGATTGACCTCTTTGTTGAAGATTTGAGAACCGTCATTAATTTGGAGTGATAAAATGAGAATCAAAGCATTGATGCTGACTCTTATTCTAATGCTTCCTGGATGTCTTTCTGAGGATGAAGAGATTAATTTCCATGGCCGTGACCTTGGTGGAAATGATACTTACAAATTCACTTTGGAGGATGCTGAAGGACCATTGTGGAGTCTAGAAGAACAGGAAGGTAAGGTCGTTGTTCTAGTATTC
This sequence comes from Thermoplasmatota archaeon, assembly GCA_036160735.1. GTDB lineage: Archaea > Thermoplasmatota > Poseidoniia > Poseidoniales > Poseidoniaceae > MGIIa-K1. Next base: position 2,202 of record JAYYDR010000079.1, on the reverse strand, counting down.
ATTTTCACTAGGTGTGACAATACTTGCCCGGTAACCAGTCAGAACATCAAGATGGTCAAAGATTCACTGACTGATGATGAATTAGCAAAGACCAGCTTCGTTTCAGTGACCGTTGATTGGAGACATGATTCACCTGCAAAGTTACGTAATTACAGCGCAGATTTCGGATATGATTGGCCTCATCTGACTGGAGCTAAAGAGTATCTCGACCCGATATACGAGAATTATGGCGTATACCCCTATGAAGAAGGAGATGACTCAGAGGAAGGCTACACAGTAGCGCACCCTTCTCCGACCTACATCCTTGACACTGAAGGACAGGGAAGAGTTGTTTGGTCTGACTATGACTTCCCGACAGATTTGTTCTTGGAAGACCTCAGAACAGTGATTGAGCACTACTGATTATTTTTGGCAAGACCGGCACCAGAACGTCGAGCGACCGCCTTGTACTAGTCTCTCGATAATTCCGCCACAGTCGCAGTCTTTTCCTTCTTTATCGTAGACCTTGAATTGGTGAATGAAATATCCGAGTGTACCATCGACTCCAGCGAAGTCTCTCAGGGATGAACCACCAACTCTGATTGCCTCAGCAAGAATTTCTTTGATCTCTGCAACAAGTACGTTGCATTCCTTTTTCTTGACCTTATTCGAAATGCGAGTTGGTGATATTTTTGCACGATTTAACGCCTCACAGGCATAGATATTGCCGACACCAACGACCACCTTTTGGTCAAGGATGCTGATTTTGACAGCGCTCTTTCGCTTTTGCAACTTCTCGTACAGGTCTTTTCCAGTCCATTCTTCGAGCGGTTCGGGACCAAGGTGGTCGAGTAACTTGTGTGAAGTCCCACTGAAAATGTCCAGCACTCCGAACCTCCTCGGGTCGTTGTAAACCGACATACTGCCATCATCGAATAGAATCACGACGTGGTCATGCTTGCCTTCACAATCACTCGCATCTAGAGTCCATTTGCCACTCATTCCAAGGTGAGAAAGAAGCACATCACCATTGTCTAAGTCGATTAGCAGATACTTTGCACGCCTGCGAATATCCTTCACTGTACGTCCTATCAAACGTTCAGAAAGGTCTTCTGGGAATGGGAATCTGAGATTTTCTCTGCGCAAATCTACGCCATCGATGCGCTTGCCAATCCAAGACCTAGCCAGTCCTGTTCGGACTGTCTCTACCTCGGGTAGTTCTGGCATGTGTTATTCCAAAGGCAAGACCTCAATAGTATTGATTGTCAAAATCCTGCTAATCTTACAGCGGTCCAGATCGCTAGTCCAATCATCAAAAGACCAGTGATTTGGTTCAGAATCTTCTGATTGTTCTGAATCTTCGTCAATATGTTTGAGTTGGATAGTAGCAATGCGACTAGTACATACCAGATCGTATCTATTGTAGCCCCCATCGCTGCAATGACCCACTTTGTGTCATTCGACATTGAAGGGTCAAGAACTGAAGAAAGAACTGCAAGCATGAATACCGCTATTTTTGGATTCAAAAAAGCGATGAAGAAACCTTCGATGAAGCCTTCTCTTTTTCCTTCTGAGAGAATGATTTCTTTCTCCTCTGCTCGCATCATTTCTATTCCCAGATAAAGGAGGAATAATCCACCAACAATTTGCATTAGTGTGAATATACTTGGATGGTTTTCCATTATAATTACCAAACCAAAAACCACAGAGATTGCATAGAATCCGAATCCGATGCCGTGGCCTACTGCGCAAGCCAAACCTCTGGCTCTGCCACCAATCATCGTGTTGCGCAAGACAACTGCAAGAGATGGTCCTGGTGACGTTGCACCGAGAATGAACATCACGGCAGCAGCAGAGATTGCGGTTATGTCCACAACTCACCCAGTGTGGTCACAGACATGACCTTTGGCATGATTCAACTCATGTACGTCATCTTGTGTGCGCCCATTCGCTTTTCTGCTTCCATAGATGCTCGCATGAAGTGAGCTCTTACATTCACATTATCGAGAACTGTTACAGTCGCTTTGACTAGAGATTCTGCAGCACTGGATGTTTCGTGGACACTTTCACTTGCCATGGTTGGCAATCAACGTACTCCCAATTATATGTTTGGTTAATTGCGTCGCAGTACCTCAAACTCGGAAAATTACTGAATCCTGAGATTGAGTTCCGGAACTCGGTATTACTTCTTCCACAAGTGGTAATTTACGCTTTACAATACGG
>JAYYDR010000078.1:0-7538 GCA_036160735.1 Thermoplasmatota archaeon | reverse complement strand
CTTGCACATGCGCTCAACTAAGATTCGCAGACAGGCTGAACTATTCGAAGACACGCTACTAGACTCCTTCCATGCTGATATACGAGACAAATATGGTAGCGAGTGAGGCGATCACATGGTTGGTGACCCCGCTAAGTTTGGCATTATTACAATCTCTGATAGGGCGCATTCTGGTGAATACGAGGATGAGGGTGGACCTGCAATTCTGGGATTCTTCGAAGAAGCAATATCCTCAGAATGGTCTCACCATTACATCGTAGTTCCTGACGAAATTGGAGCCATTACGCAAGCAATAACAGAGATGACCGACAACCTCGGTTGCGATGTTGTGGTAACAACTGGAGGCACAGGTCCTGCTGAAAGAGACGTAACTCCCGAAGCAACCATGCAAGTCTGCGATAGAATCCTCCCTGGCTTCGGAGAACAGATGAGAGCTATTTCACTGGAGTTTGTTCCAACTGCCATCCTCTCGAGACAGGTTGGCGGAACTAGAGGAAAAAGTCTGATTTTCAATCTTCCAGGTCGTCCTAAAGCGATAAGAGAAACTATAGACGAAATTTGGAAGGCAGTACCATACTGTGTTGACCTATTAGGCGGCCCGTACATAGACATGAAAGATGACGTTTGCAACGCGTTTAGGCCAAAGAGTGCGAGAAGAAGGTGAGGAAATGAGTGGAAGTATATTGGTAACTGGTGCGAGCATGGTTCTACCTACAGGTATCGCTTTAGGAGACTTGATAATAACCGACGGGGTAATCTCAGAAATTTCCACCGATGGAAACCTCACTCCAAATGATGGTGAGCATGTTTACGACGCAACAGGTTTGCACCTGCTACCCGGAATTATTGATCCACAAGTGCACTTTAGAGACCCCGGACAACCAGAAAAAGAAGACCTGTTCACTGGTTCAAGAGCCGCTGCTAGCGGAGGTGTCACCTCATTCTTGGACATGCCAAATAACGTTCCAAGCCAAACTACTCTGCAATCGATGTATGAAAAATTAGAAACTGCTGCAAATAAGTGTGTAACAAATTATGGATTCTTTATAGGTGCAACAGAGTCAAATGTTGAGGAATTGAAGAAGGCAGTAGGAGTCCCCGGGGCACCTATTGCAATCCCTGGAATTTGTGGGATTAAAATCTTCATGGGTTCTTCAACAGGTGATTTATTGGTAAACGAATCTAATGCATTGAAGACCATCTTTGACAATACTGCTGGTTTAATCGCTGTACACGCTGAAGACGAGACACGAATGATTGAGAGAGAGAAGATGATTGAAGGCCGTACCGATATGGCAGCCCATGCCGAGTGGAGAGATGACGAAACGGCATTAATCGCTACCAAGAGAGCTGTCAAACTTGCACGTGAAAGCGGTCACAGACTGCATGTCCTCCACCTAACATCTGGAATCGAAGCAGATTGGTTAGCAGATGTCACATCATTACATGGTGAAGAAGGTAAAGCACACGTAACGACAGAGGTTCTCCCACAGCACCTAACTTTTGATGAAACCGATGTCGAAGTCCTAGGAACTAGATTGAAAATGAATCCACCAATCCGTTACAAGAAAGACAAAGAGACACTTTGGGAAAGGTTACTTGACGGAACAATCGCTTGTATCGCTACCGACCATGCTCCACACACCATGGAGAACAAGATGAAAGGTTTCCCAGCCGCACACAGCGGCATGCCCGGTGTAGAAACTTCTCTATCAGCAATGCTAACTCACGTATCTGAAGGAAAGTGCACACTAGAGCAGGTTGTCAAGTGGATGTCGACCGATGTTGCGGAGTGCTACCAAATGATTGGGAAGGGTAAACTCGAGGAAGGATATGACGGAGACATTGTTCTTGTTGACATGAATAAGAAAATCGAAGTTGAAGATCAAAACACATGGACGACAGTAAAGTGGAGTCCTTTCAATGGTAGAACGCTAGTTGGATGGCCAGTCTTAACAGTCGTTGATGGAGTACCTGTTTTCGAAAGAAGTGATGAGACTGGCCCGAAAGGAAAGTGCTTGGTCAATGCAGGTGAGGTTGGAAAACCTCTGGTTATGCTACCGTGGGATTAAATCAGCCTGAACACTGATTTTACTACGCACTAATTTATTTACCAAACATACAATTTCATCCCAGTGAAAGATATGAGTAGCATAGAGGAAAAACTCGGACCAGGGCATCAACAAATCGTAATCGGACTTCTCATTTTTGCCGCAGGAGCACTTTGGGGAATAATGCTAGCAAATGCTGATGAAATCAATCTCAAAGACCTCTTTACTTCCGCAGTAATCATGTTGTCAGGGGCAATGATTACCATGCTAGGAATTTCATTTGGCACCGATAATGAGGACGATAGAACCAATGACCTAAAAGATGCAATCACTGAGTTAACAGGCATGCTAAACGCTCTACAAGCCAAGGTTACCGGTAGTGGCAGTGAAGAAGAGTGATTACAAGTTGTATAACTTGGAATACTTGGATTCAACATAAGCCAAGAAAGGCTCTGGACTTGGAGGAGAGCCTGTTGCACTCTCAATCAATTCCGCTGGTGTCATTACTGAGCCCTTTTGATGGATTTTTTCACGTAACCAATCAAGCATACTAGACCAATCTCCTGACTTGATTATCTCATCAATATCACCAAGTTCTTCTGACATTGTTTGAAGCAATTGGGCTGCGTATAGATTTCCAAGGGTGTAGGTAGGGAAGTAACCGAATGCACCCATTGACCAGTGGATATCTTGCAAGCATCCTAAGGAATCATTTGGAACTTCTATTCCAAACCAATCTTTCATCATTTTATTCCATGTTTGTGGGATATCTTCGACCTTAAGTCCCTCATTGAAGATCATTTTCTCGATTTCATATCTTATCATGATGTGCAGATTGTAGGTGATTTCATCCGCTTCAACTCTTATGAAATCAGGCTTTACTTCATTTGCAACCAAGTCAAGAGTTTCATTTGTCCAATCTGGACAATCTGGGAATTGCTCCTTGAACCATGGCATAGCCACGTGCCAGAACGCTGCTGTTCTACCAATTTGGTTCTCCCAAAATCTAGACTGTGACTCATGAACCCCCAAGGAAATAGCCCCACCGACGGGTGAGAAACTGTATTCTCTTGGCAGACCCTGCTCGTAAACACCGTGACCTGATTCATGCATTACTGCATATAGACATGAGAACGGGTCTTTTTCGTCGAACCTAGTGGTGAATCTAGTGTCGTCTGGCCAAAGTCCTGCACAGAATGGGTGTGTCGACCTATCCATTCTACCGGCTTCAAAATCAAAGCCCATTGCCTGACTAACTTTGTTACAGAACTTTTCCTGTGCATCAGCAGGGAATACCATTTCTTCAGGAAGCCTTGGAATCTCTGTTCCCGATTCCATAATTCTTCCAAGTAAAGGCACTAATCTTGCTTTCAAGCCAGAAAATAAGGGGTCATAATCCTCTACAGTCATTCCAACTTCATACTCATCTAGCAATACATCGTATGGAGTATGTTCACAGCCCAAATATTCGATTTTCTTGTGAGTCAAATCGATTAATTTCTGTAAGTGCGGTGCAAATTTAGAAAAATCACTTTCACTTCTTGCCTGTTGCCATGCTAACAAAGCCTCACTGCGTACTTTTGTAAACTCAGATACGAATTCTGTTGGTAGTTTTACAGCCTCGTCATACTTTCTTCTCATCTCCTTGAGATTTGCAGAGAAATAATCGTCGTGTTCCGTTTGTTCTAATTCTTGGATTAATGATCCCATTTTCTCATCAATCAGTCTACTGTGTCGCTGTCCAGCAAGCCATGCGAGGATTTCTCCCCTGGCCTTTGCACCTTTTGCAGGCATGATGGTTTCTTGGTCCCAACCAAGATGGCCTTGGATTGCTTCAAATCTGTACAAATCATTGACGCGTGTCATGAAATCTTCCTTTGCTCCCATGTTCTGAGCCAGTAGGTGATTTCTCTTCAAGATTTCACGTGGCACCGGGCACACCTTGAAGGCGTGAACGTACTAGGGTTCGGCATGGCCTCTCCATTCCGGCGGAAACCTAAGGAGAGAGGGGTAAAGGTCGATGACGACGACCAGGAACTGGAAGAAGTCGTGGAATCCGAAGAGCCGCTTGAGGAGAATGTAGCTGAGGTTTTGGAAAGTTTGGACCTCGAGCAGGCATTATTTGAATCCGCAAAACGCGTGACTCACACATGTATGGATATCAGAAGAGGAGAAAATGTCCTAATCGTATGCGATCCAACAACTGGTCAAATCGGACAAGCATTGCACAAAGCAGCGACTGAGCGTTCAGATAGAGTTCTTCTAATTGTAATGCCGAAGGGAAGACATCACGCAGAGGAGCCGCCAACCCCTGTGGCAAACCTGATGAAACAACAACAAATCGTAATCGCACCGACAAAGTACTCTCTTACACACACTAGAGCGATTAGAGCTGCGCTGAAAGAAGGAGCAAGGGTAGCCACAATGCCTGGTATGACTGACGATATGTTCGTCAGCGGTGGAATGACTGCTGACTTTAATCAAATCAAGAAAAGCCTGTCCGAATTCTCTGGTAAATTAAGGCGCAAAAAGTTGGTCCATGTCAAAGATTCAAAGGGTACAGATGTAGAATTCGAGGTATCATGGAAGGATTGGAACCTAGATGACAATGGTATCTGCAATCGGCCTAGGATGATTACAAATCTCCCTGCTGGGAAAGCATTCGTACTACCTAAAGAAGGAACAATGAATGGAACAATAGTTATTGACGGCACCTGGGAATCAACCTTGCTTGAAGAACCACTAGAATTGGCTGTTGAAAACGGGATTGTCATAGATATCAAAGGAGATTCTACCGCTGCCCAAATACGTCAACAGTTTGGAGAGGCAGCGGCAAAACTCCGCTCAAAAGATAGAGAAATGGTTTGGACAGTTGCTGAATTCGGTTTTGGAATGAACCCTAATGCACAGATTACCGGTCACGTATTAGAAGATGAGAAACAATTGGGAACTTGCTACTTCTCAATCGGTGACAATACTAGCCTAGGTGGAAGTGCGTCGGTCGGCATCCACATCCCAGGAGTGATCACAAAACCATCGGTATGGCTAGATGATTCCCAAATCTTAGACGATGGGAAGTTCATCGAATAATCAGCGGTTCTGAGTCCCACACACTGGGCAGAAACGCCAATTTGGGTCCACGCCTATTCTACAACCACGGCAATGTATACCTGAACGAATGGTAGGTTGCATAGGCTGGACTGGTTGTCCCCATCCCTGCTGCTGTTGTTGTTGCTGCTGCTGTTGCTGTTGAGCCAGCCAAGCCTGCTGCTGTTGTTGAGCCAGCCAAGCCTGCTGCTGTTGTTGAGCCAGCCAAGCCTGCTGCTGTTGTTGCTGTTGATTAATCGGTTGAGGCTGCTGTGCAGGGGGTGTATTCTTGATTCCGGCTCTGATTGGCTTAACCGGCTTAGGAAGTGCCATTCTTTCAGTCACCTCTGGCTGAGATTTTAGTTCCTCAAGAGTTACTTGACCATCGCCATCGATATCTGCTTCTGCATGAATTTTCTCCGCCTCTTCAAGTCCCATACCTGTTGCATCAGCGATCTCTTGTACTGACAATCCACCGCTGTTGTCGGTATCTGCAGCAGCAAATGCATCATCAAGCGTTGGTTCAGGCTCAGATTCAGGTTCTGGTTCTAGTTCAGGCTCTGGTTCAGGTTTGAGTTCGGGTTCTGGTTCTGGTTGTGACTCAAGTTCGGGTTCTGGTTCTGGCTCAGGTGTTGGCTCCGGTTCGGGAGCCATAACTGAAAATGCTCCTGCAAATGCATCATCCGTCTTCTCAGAGTCCTTTCTCTCATCAACCTCGACAACTGGCTCTTCGATTTTTGGAAGTGGAACTAGTTCGCTAGAAGGAAGAGGCACAGGTTTTTCTTGAACTGGTTCAGATTCTGATACTGGCAGAGGTACTTCTTTGACGGGTTCTGGCTCAGGAGCAATTTCAGGCTCTGGTGCCGATATTGGTTCACTAGTAACAGGTGCAACATACGCGGTTTCTATTTCTGCAGCGGATGCACTGCCGCTAGCGAGACTCGAAACTGGAGTAACATGGCCAGCAACGTCGAAACTTGCTTTAATTTCAGATGCTAGTGAAAGCAGTGCATCCTTATTTGCTGCTGGGTTTGATAGTAAAGACTCAATGCCATTCAGATACTTTGTGGCCTCACCTTCACCACCGGTTTGTTGTGCAATTGCGAATAGTTTCAGAAGACGCATTGGGTCAGCAACTTCCTGAAGTTGTTCTGACTCTGAGTCAGAAAATTGACCTTCACTGATTGCTAATGCGAGTTGTTCTGGTAGAGACATTACGCCTAGATGTCCTGCAACTAGGAAGTAGATTTCGCCACCTTCACAATTCAACCTCTCGCTAGCCTCTTCAAAATCAAAGTCACCCGGTTTGAGAACTAGGTCTGAAAGTAGGGCGAAGAATTTCTCAAATGCAGCCTCTCTTGGCATCTCCATCATTTGATGAAGCGCATCTGAGGATTCGAATACGCCAAAATAAGCAGCGGCATCGTCGACTTCAATACCTTCTGGCATTGAGACATCAGCAACGTCGTCACTCAATTCCTAACCCCCGTAATTTCCCCGAATTAACTACCCTTCTTGAGTGTGATGCCTCGTGATTACTCCTTTGACAAATCGATTATTGCCCTCGATTGTGGAGCAGACCATCCTGTAGTTTGTAATTGCATCAAGATTGAACGCTCGGTAATTCCACCCTTCAAAGCGGTCTTTGTCCAATCAACAGCCGCAGCTCTGTCTGCTAATTCTTCAGTATCAAACAAATCTGGGTCGATTTGAACCTTAGCCTTGCGGACTCTCCCGTCACCTACTGGCTTACGCTTTGCTACCTTCTTTCCAGCTGTGGCTGTACTCGCCGGTGAACCACCTCTTTGTGGACCTCGAGGGTCTGGACCTCTTGCAGGTCCTGCATTGGATGGTCCTCGACTTGGTCCACCCGGTGGACCTCTGTTTGGACCACCAGGCGGTCCTCGACTCGCCCCTGATGCTGGTCCTCTTTGTGGTGAGGCACCTGGTGGTCCTCTGCTTGGTCCACGACTTTGTGGACCAGATGATGGTCCGCGCTGAGGAGAGCCTTGTGGCCCCCTTTGAGGACCTCTTCTATTGCCACGACCGCCAAGGATGCCAGCCATGAAATCATCTTCATCATCGTCATCATCATCGTCGAACCAGTCATCATCGTCATCATCGTCGAAATCGAAGTCGCCGCCTCTCATCCTTGATATGATTATGAACACCAATCCTAGGAATAACAGCCCTCCGCCTCCAGCAGCAGCATAGAATACCATCGGATCCATGCCAAATATCAAGTCGTCAGTTTCGGTTGGCTCAGCCTCAACTTCAATTTTACAGCCACTTGGGTAAACTTCTGCACCTGCTGGAGTATTTGGACAAGCATCTTCATCATCCATAATTCCATCATTATCAGTATCTGATTGGTACGCTGCGCAACCAAAATTATTCTCC
>JAYYDR010000077.1:0-8370 GCA_036160735.1 Thermoplasmatota archaeon | reverse complement strand
TTCTTATCATTCATTATTCTAGTAATAACAGGAACGGTTCTCGGAATCTACTATGTTCCTGGTGGAGAAGGCGACCCCTCTCCAGCATATGCTAGTATGCAATTCATCATGACCCAACTTCCGTTCGGATACATCATCCGTGCAGTACACCACTGGGGTACACACTTCATGGTAGCATCGGTATTCTTGCACATGTGTAGAGTATACTTCACAGGAGCATACCGCAACCCACGTGAATTAAACTGGCTGATCGGTGTTGCTCTAATGGCACTAACAATCGTTTTCGGATACTCCGGATACCTACTTCCATGGGATACATTGGCATACGGAGCTGCTGTTATCGGAATTAACCTAGCAAACGCTACACCATTGATTGGAAAATACATCGCTACACTACTATTCTCTGGTTCTTCCCTGTCCCACAGAACTGTAACACGAATGTACTTCATTCACGTATTCATTCTGCCAGTTATCGTTACAACTCTAATCATCATACATTTGTTTATTGTATGGGTTCAAGGAATAGCGGAGCCGCATTGATACAGGAGGGATAAGTTTGGGAATTATAGACAATTTTGGAGCAGTAGCATCCTCATACATGGACCAAAAAGAGCAGTTGCAGTCTGCTGAAGAAAAGCGTAAGCGTACCCGTGAAGGACACGGCTTCTGGCCTCATGAAGTTCTACGTGACAGCCTTATCTTCGGATTCATGATTTGCACACTTCTATTCTATGCGTGGTTGATTCCACCACCACTTCACAGTGCAGCGGACCCATTCGCTCAAGCAGGATTCGTTTTCCCTGATTGGTATGTACTATTTTCATACGGTTACCTGCGATGGGGAGAATATCTTCCTCAGTTTGACGTACCACTGGGGCCGATTGGTGATTTCTTTGGACAACCATCTTTCCCGTGGAACGCTGCATGGTGGGGTGCTTTCCTTACTGGAATCCCAGTAGGTATCCTAGCACTACCTCCGTTCTTGGGCGGTCGTGAGAAGAGACCTGTTGAAGACCCATGGTTTGCTAGTGCTGGCGTAGTTTACTTAGCGCACATTTGGTTTATCTCAGTGTTCTCTATCAACATCTTCCTTGAGTTGTATGGGAAGAATCGAAGCGACTTCTGTAAGTTAGACAGCCATGGTGACTTACTCTGTGGTGTGAGGGACCCGTGGATTGCTGATTTGTTCAATATGATACCCTGGGTAATGACTGGTATTCTTCTTTGGATAATGATCTACTTCATCGCTAAGTGGCTATTCAACAACGCATGGGGTGCAAGATTCACTCCTGCACACGGTAAGAAACTCATCGTGGGTGCTTTCATCGTCGCAACCGCTGCAAGCGTTGTGACATACCCGGTATACGACAACGGATTCTGGGACGCAAGAGGATTGCTAACAATTTCTGATTATGAAAAATTGGAAGAGATGAGGTCTCAACCAACTGACGTTCAAGTAAATGAGAGAACTGAATTCATGGACTTGCAAGGCTTCGATGGAGACATAGTTCCAGCAGCTGCATGGATGGATTGGAACATATACCAACCGACGCGGTATTATCTCATTGACTTCTCAGACAATAACGGACACCAGGACTTAGATTCTGGTGTGAATGGTAAGTCTGGATTACAGAATTACTCTGCTGATGAAACTGTATGGGCTACAGGTTCGTTCATCATCACAGATGATTACTGGCCAGAAGACAACGACTTCACTACAGTACCTCTAGACGCTACTTGTGCTACAAGAGCGAGTGAAGTTCTAATTGATGGAGGAGACTCTACCTCTGGTATGATTCAATCAAGCCTAGTTATCACCCAGAGAGATAGCGGCGACGTTGTAGTCGACACTGATTGTAACACAGGTGAGTTAGGAATTGAACTTGCTTCAGGTACATACGACTACGAGTTCAAGGTAGAATCAACCGATGGCCTAAGAGCAAACAACACAGTTACTGTTGAAACTCTATTCACAATTCAAGCATTCCAGCCACTTCTTCTCTATGATGACGATGCTGGAAACGGCCTTGCTGGAATGACTGTCGACCTTTCTAACTCCCTAAACATGGAGTTAGAAGGTGAGAACATGGGAGTTATCGTAAACCCAACTTACCACACTAACCCTCTAGCATTGGATGCTAAGTTGACTTATGCAATGTTCATCCCTTGTATTACCGCAGGAGCAATCACATTCGTGGTATTGAGAAACATGGCTCGTGGATATGAGTTCGAAATGAACAAGTGTTACGGCTGTGACCTTTGTGACGATGCATGTCCTGTCAGACTCTTCAATGCTGGTGACAAGTTGAACATTATTTACAACTCATGGAATAACGAAGACGATGGTGTACCGCTGTATTCGTGTTTGACGTGTACCGCATGTACAAACGCTTGTCCACAATTGGTCAACTACGATTCATATGTTGACATTCGCCGCTCACTAATCGTCGGTGGTCCAGCTGCTGAAATTCCTCACACTGTCCTACAAGCCGTACTAGCTGCAGAAGCGGAGGAAGAGAGCGACGCTGATTTCGTCTCAGTAGAAGATTATCCAATCGATTCAAACATTGGCTACTATCCAGGATGTGTAGACTACCTAGACCAAGAGATGGTATTCAGCCACCTAAACGAAGGTTCGATGGACTTGGGAGAAACAACCACTGCAGCATTCACTTTATTCGAAGAGATGGGAACTGATGTCTCGTACCTTGGACGTGACTTCCTGAAGTGCTGTGGACACGACCAGAAGTGGCAAGGTCTCGACGAAGTGTTTGACAAACTCAAGGCTTACAACCAGAAAAAGATCGAAGCATCCGGTATCGACACATTAGTTTCGTCATGCGCTGAATGTTTCAGAACATTCGCTCGTGATTACGAACTAGAAGGTGTCAAGGTCATGCACACCACTGAATTCCTAATCGAAAATGGATTCGACATGCAGATGAAGGCAGAGGATGAATTGACGGTTACCTATCACGACCCATGTAGACTGGGCAGACAGATGGGCATCTATGATGAACCCCGTGAACTAGTCGCTGGAGTCGAAGGAGTCGAACTTGTAGAGATGGAGCACCATGGCGAAGATGCAATGTGCTGTGGTGTCTCAAGCATGATGTCTTGTAACGAGAACGCTCGTGCACTGAGAGTATCCAGAATGGAAGAAATACGCAACACGGGTGCAGACATGATGATCACATCCTGCCCTAAGTGTGTATCTCACTTTGAATGTCTCAAGTTCGAAGGCGATGAAAGGCACGACATCGAAATCCTCGATGTTGTATCATTCCTAGCACGCCAGGTTGAAGCAAAGAAGTCACTCGCTGAAGAAGCAGGTACTTCGAGAGTTTCAGTGGAAGCATAAACAAGCACTCGACAACAAAAATCGGGTTAAACTTGATTAGTGACATCGCGCAGTATCGTTCATGGATTACGACAGTCTTACTCTCCTTGAACTGAAGACCATGTGCAAAGACAGAGGTCTCAAGGTTAGTGGTAACAAGGCAGAGGTCGTAATCAGACTAATGGAAGATGATGAGTCAAAAATGCCTCAGTCAGTATCCATTCCTCAACAGCGAATCCAGTATGGACAGCAGCAAATGTATGGACAACAGATGTATGGTGGACAGCCTCAACAAATCTTCATCACAAATAACACTACTAGCGTTGTTCAGATTACTGGATTCCTAATCATCTTGTACGGTTTGTTTAGGCTCTTTTGGGGGATGTTCGCTGATGACGAGGAATACTTCTTTGTCTTATTTATCGGAACAGCCTTCGTTTTCAGTGGGATACTATCTGTGCAGGGGTATCGAGTTGGACTGTATTTTGCCTTGATTACCCTAGTCATTTCAGGATTGCTTTCACTCATCTATATTGACAAACAAGGCAGCTTCTTGTCAGTAGGACAAGGAACGGGTGAAGGATCGGTTGGTTTCTCTTTATTCTGTTCAGGATTCTGTATGCTAATTGTAGCATTGCCATTACTAACTGCAGATCCCTCAAATTTCAGAGATGGTTCGCCAAAATATCTCAGATCGCTAATCGATACAGCAGATTGGTTCTCACCGATACCACTGTTGTGGGGAGGTAGAGAAGACGTTGAAACAAAGATTGTCATCAATTGTGCACATTGCGATTCTCCGCTGAAAGTACCAAGTGACTACAAAGGAAAAGTAAAGTGTCCAACGTGTGATGAAAGATTCGAAATCGAATGATTTCAGGGTTCTTCTTCCATTCCTCTAATCTCGTAATTTGAGGGGAATAGAGCTACTATTACACCTGCAATTAGGAATCCAAGACCCATACCAAATTCTTGTTGAACAAACAGGAATTCTAGTGCGAATACTACCAGTAGTAGTCCACCGATGTTTGACACCCAAACTAGGGTCTTGAATGTCGAAAGAGAAACACCTGTGGTATTTGCTCCCCTCTTTGGACCAAATTCTCCTCCGAATCTTTGTGCGCCTTCATGTTCTGGTTGTTTTGACATATTATCACCTATCTATCATCGTAATTGCGTCTGTTGGACATGCTAGCACACACAACCGGCACCCTGTGCAAGCATCTCGAATAATTCTCGCTTTTCTGTTGCTTGGAACTTGAAGCAGTGGAGATGCCATGTCCTTGAAATACAACTCAATAGCATCATCATCACAAACTATTGTGCATTGATCACATCCAATGCACAAGTTCTCTGTAACCCAAGCAACAGTTCCCTCGCCACCCTTGATAGTTGACCTTCTCTCACCTTTTTGTCTGGCGAGAGAGATAGCAATCCGCTCAGCCTCAGCTTCGCGACGCTTGGCCAGATCATCACGAGAGGTCATACATTCACCTCCACTGGGTGCTTACTTTCAAACCTCTCTACTGAAATATTCACCAACCAGTCTCCAAGGCAGTAGAATGCTCCGACCAGAAGAGGAGGATTCCATGCCGTGAGCCCCGTCCATGGAACTTCATTTGCCCATGTCCAATTTGCGAGATATGTCCCCCACAATTCCATCACAAGAGCAGCCCAAGCCATTGTTGCATAGAGTGCTGGCTGCGGACCCCATTTAGTGAAAACTAGAACCAAGACCAGCAAAAATACTGCAGAGGTATCTCCGCCAGTCCATACTCCGTAAGCGACTAACGGCACAAACGGCAGCAAACTAAGCAGTGCTTTGTCTGCTGCAAGATACTGACTCAATCTTCGACCTGCATCAAACAAGAACCAGTGGCCTACCGGTACGAACAGAGGCATTAATCCTCGTTGATATTCGTAAATTAACCAAACCTCTGAGAAAAACAATTCCATGGGAGTAGCAAATGCTAACACCGTCAACATCTCTATTCTCTCTTTTCTTTCAGCATTCTTGAATAACCAAGCAAACAGTGCCAAGCACCAGATATTTACTGGCCATTCAGCATACTTCGCGCTAACATACAAGCCAATGCCGATTGTTAATGCGTAAACTGCAACCCTACGCATCAAATCACCATCAGTGCAATTCTATTGACACGCCTTCTGAACGCATTACTTCGATTACAAATTCAATAACCTCGTTGGGTAAATCCTCTGGAGCAAATACTCCACTACCAAGCATTTCAGGGCGGTTAACCCAAGCGATGACACAACTTGCAGTCACTAGACCTGTGGTTCTTGCCATACTGGAATCGGATTCTTTTCCATTATCTTCGATTATCCATCTCTGAGTATTCTCTCCTGCCTTGATGAAAACTTCCATCCAAGTGAACTCTTCTTTTGCCGGGTCCATTTTCCAAGCCTCAACCATTTCATCAGGGTTTAACTCACTCTTCTGATATTTCTGAATGTGACCCGGCCACCTAACCGTATATTCTCCCATATTCTCTACTGGGAGGTTTAGCAGTGACCGCAAACCATCGGTTAGGAATGCATCCATTTGCCTACCATTTGCATCGATTGAATGTAGTTCACTGATTGCTGGTACGCTTACTTTCTCGCCATTTGAGATAATCCTTGCAGGTCTTGTGTATTCAGCGATAACATCATGAGGAGAAAACGGAGCCATGTACGACCATTCACCGTCTGGTTGGGCAGGATTACCGCCAACTTTGATTGTGACTTCATCAAGAGTTCCAAACTCTCTTACTGCCAATGAGACGAGCATATTCGATAAACCAGGAGCGATTCCTACATCCCAAAGAATCGAGCTTTCAACATCGGTTAGCGCATCCGGTGTTGTTTCGCTGAACGATAAATCTACTATTTTCAGATTAGAATCCTTTAGGATGGATGTCATCTGATTACCCAACGAACCTGGTAGCATGTTGACTACAAAATCTGCCAGATTATGGTTTGCTTGCAAGGCATCCTCAAAATGAAAAGTGGCAGTTGTCTGTCTTTCAATTACGTCGTACAGGTGTACGTCAAAACCCGCTTCGACCAATTTTCTGGTCACGAAGGAGCCAACTAGGCCTCCTCCTAAGCAGTGAATTCGCAAATCAACCCTCCATCTGTTTTTGAGATTCAGCGCCCATAGCAAGCATTGACAATTCTGACACGAGTGCGTGCCAACCATGTGCATGTTCACCAAACTGTACGCCTACCTCGCTGTATGGTTTGAACTCAGCCGAGGGTGAATTTAGGTTTTCCATCTCTCCCTTCTTTGCATTTATTCGGTAGAACCAAGATGCAGCTTCTCCATCTACAAGGTAAACTACCGGTTCTACAGGAGCGCCATCATCGGTATTGATTGTGGTCGGAACACCTTCTTGAATCAGGAAGTTTTCTACATCTACACCGCCTTTAGAGTACATCAGTCGCTTGAATTTCCTATTCGAGAGATTCAATAATTCGCTGCCGCTTTTTACAGCCATTATTCCTAGACCATACGTCCCTCGGTCGTTTTTGATAAATGCAACAGGCTCTCTATCAATTCCTAGTGTCTGATATTTTGCCTCGATTCTTGCTAGGAATTCATCAACTTCAGCCGCTAGCATCTGGCGACATGATTCTTTCTCGAGACACTTATCTTCAGAAACGAACCAACTGGATAGGAGATGCCATGGATCGATTTCAAGAATTTCAGCTATTTCATTGACGTATGATTGTAGACACTCATAGTGCTCGCTTTTTCTTCTTCTCTGCCAGCCCATGTGAGGTGGTGGTGAAACTTGGTGTGCGCCGAGTCCACCAACCATGCCTTCTGTTAGGTCGTTATTCAACAGTACAAGACATGGATTCTCTCCATCAATTAGCAGATTATCTCCTTCAATTTCAACAGCATCTAATTTCAAAGGACCTGTAATTCCATCAAGAGAACCATGCTCTTCAAGTTCTGGCGAGCCTACCGTACATCTGAATCCTGCTGCTTCAATCAAACGCTTGATTGTTGCAACGTTCTCGACATACCCCGGATTTCTAGTATGAGACTCTGGATAAAGATGGACCCAAGTGCATCCTTCGTGCTTACGATTGATGTGATTTCTAAGCAGTGCAGCAAGATGTGGTTCATCTTCGGGTGAAGTATTGTTGAAACCTGCAGGGAAGTGGTTAGCATCCACAACTGCAACTTTCCAACCCGCATCTCTAATGTCCACACTTCCATAAATTGGAATTGGAACTTCACTACGTTTCTTCGCCATCCATTCACTGATTAATTCTCTATTTTCCTCAAGCTTTTGAGTTAAGTCATGTACAAATGTCATCCAATCACCTCATCGAGTAATGATGCTGCATCTCCATTCTTTCGGCTTCTGCCACCATCCAGAATATGCATTGCTTCAAACAAACCTAATCCGATTGCAATGTCAGGCTGCTTCAGTAGAGCTTTTTCCATGGTCGGATGCCGTGCAGCGATATCTTCAACTCTAGGCTGTAATTCAGAAAGCACGGCGTCAATCATACGTGGTGAAGTTGCTCTGCCGGCTGGTAGTTTTGGCCTGCGGACTATTTCCGCAGGTAAATCAGTCAAATCAGCAGCCCTTCTTAGTGCGGCTTTTTCTTCCATACTGCTTGGAAGTCGCCAATCGATTGGTAATTTGTTTGAAGCGTCTCTGTGCCTGTAACCCAAGAACGGAACTCTAACCTCCAAGCCATGTGCCATTGAGTGCCTGTCAACTAACCTTAATTGGAAGTTAGACAATTGCCCATGGTCTAGTTCAAACTGCAAAAAATCTTCCAAAGTTTCACAGTGAGAACTTGGTGTGTGGTTCGCTGACCACCATTCTTCACCAGCCAAATCACTGAGATCGCAGTTTAAGTCATCCAACCTGGATTGAATTTCTCTTGCATGTGCGCCCAAATCTCGATACCTTGGGTATCCAGCGTGCAATTCATCTGCACCTTGACCACACAAGCCGACAGTTACAGATTCAGACATTTTTGCAAAAAGTGGTTGGAAGAAT
>JAYYDR010000076.1:0-14845 GCA_036160735.1 Thermoplasmatota archaeon | reverse complement strand
TTGTAGAACTCATCGACGTTTGATTCGTCCCTTCTATCCATGCTCATCAATTCGAGCCTGCCTAGGTTCTTTCCAGCGTTAGAGCCTCTGCCTTGTACTTGGAATCCATCTGTGGCCGTTGGGTCGAAGAAGAAGTGCAGGTAGTATCTGCAACCAAGGACATACTCTTGGATTGTGAATTCCTCTTCCAACTTGACGTTTCTTCTGAAGTCACGATAGTCTCTAGCGATGAAGTATCCTTCTCCACCCTTTGCTCCTGCATACTTTACTATTACAGGGCCGTCAATTTCGTGAGGGTCATCGATTACCTTAGGCATTGAGCAACCTCCTTGCTCAAGCCATTGCCTCTGTCTTTCTCTACTGCTTTCCCAATGCAGAATTCCTCTGTTTCCGAAGGTTGGAACTTCTAGGCTCTTGAAATTGGTACTTCCAAGGTATTCAACGAGTGAACCGTGTGGTATGATAATGACATTGTTTTGCCTAAACCACTCTGCGTGGTCTAGCATCTCACGATAATTATCCAGCATTAACCACTCGTCAGGATCGGCCCCTGGGAATGCTTTGTAGAATCGCCTGCGATTTTCTCCAACAGCAATCCCTAGAGTTCTGAAGCCTTCCATACGTGCTCCGTGAAGGATTTGAAGCGATGAGTGAGAAGCAACAACACCGATTGTGATGTTTTTCGGGTCATAGGATTCTAGCCATTTTCGCAGTTGTCCTATATCTACGCCCATGTCGAACGCTTCTGTGTCTTGTTAATATCCATTACGCAAATACAATCTTTTGTTGGTATATTCTGTGGTGTTAGAATAGCAAACGAGCGCTAAATTTCATCCGTCAAGGTTTCAAGCCCTACCCTCAGTGCATACTTCATGAGCGAGGGTTCTCATGGTACTAGAATGACCTATGGCAACTATCTCAAACTTGAGGAATTGCTGAAACTTCAATCGGGTCCTGAAGGACATAACCCTGCTCCTTCAAATCATGAGATGCATTTTATAGTCACCCACCAAGCCTTTGAGCTTTGGTTTAAGCAAATTAACAGAGAGCTGGAAGATGCGCTTGTTTTGATGAATGTAGAAGAAGTGGACGAGAAACAAATTCCAGTGATTGTAAACCACTTGGAAAGGTGTTCAGAGATTTTCCGCTTACTTGCTTCACAGTGGAAAGTTATGGAAACTCTATCACCTCAAGATTTCCTAGCCTTTAGGGACAGATTGGGTACCTCTTCAGGATTTGAGAGTTGGCAGCTTAGAACTCTGGAGATGCTGCTTGGCCTGGAATCTGAACAAAGAATAGGTGGAATGGACCCAATGGTCCACAATCGTAAGCTACACTCAGAGGGTAAATTGAGTGATGAAGTCATGGCTGAAATGGTTAGAATTGACAATTTGCCCTCTCTAAATGAAGTTCTAGGGAAGTGGTTGGCAAGGACTCCGGTAAACGGTGTATCAGGAGACCTAAACGTCTTGACTGAGTTTGTTAATGGTCACCTAAAATCGATGGAAGAGCATGGTGAGTTAGTTATCTCACACATGGTAAACATTGGACACGGCACTGAAGAAACGGTTCGTCCAAGAATCCAATCAGGGATAGAAGATGCCCGCTCGTTCTTATTGCCTGATGGTCAAGTTTCTGCATCACGCGCAGGGCTTCTATTCATCGAATCCTACAGAGAATTACCTCTTTTGTCCTGGCCTAGAAGGCTAATCGATACAGTGGTTGACCTTGAAGAATCAATGATATTATTCCGCTCTCACCATGCTAGAATGGTTGAGAGGATGATTGGAAGAAGAATGGGTACAGGTGGCTCCAGCGGTGTTGACTATCTTGACATGACGCTGAAATATCGTGTCTTCACAGACCTGTGGGCTGTAAGGACAATGTTGGTGAAGAGGGAAGCAATCCCTAATCCAAAGAATCCTGAATTCTACGGCTATGCCGCAGAGAACTGAATTCACTCATCGTGTGGGTCAGTGTCGATTGGGATGAGTTCGTTATCGTACTCATACATCGCAATCTTTAGTGGATCTAGAACGAAGCGAACAGATGCTTCTTCAAGTCCATAAAGTGAAACTAATTCTTCCTTGAAGGCTTCACGTAGAACGTCTTCAGGAGCATTTAGTGGAGCACCCATTCCAATCTGGAGGGCACGTGCACCGATGATTCTTGCTCTTTCAAAGCGGGTGTGGGGGTTCTTTGGTTTGACCATAATTGACACCTCATGCACATGTCGTGCGAAGTTTGCGACCATCGTCTCATTCTTGAACCCTGCGCATCAAGCGGGACTCTTATTCCTCTTCATATTGAGGAGTACTTCTCATGACTTGGAACAATTGGTATGTCGCAGGTAGGGATATCATCATCAGTAGTAGCGTGATGATAACAATCGTGGTTCCGCTAATCGCATCGCCTTCCATTCCAATACTGTCAATGCCACCGTCTGGGATGTAATCATTGGCAGGCATTGAAGAGCCTGAAGCAAGTGCTATGTAGCCCGGTTTTGACAGAACAATAACCAGTAAATTCCCCTCTATATCTACGGTTTGAGTTGCGGAATAATTCGTGTGATTGGTGACTAGATTGGTTTTGCTTTGGTTTGCACTTATCGTCCAAATATCCACTGTCATGTTGGTGAAATTGCCAACGATCGAGATATTGTCTCCTGTTAGGCTAACGTTTGTAATTCCTGAATAGTTTGAATCATAATCAGAAATCAGAGTGTCCAATTCTCTTGCCTGAGTTGGTCCTGCAAGGATGTAGTGTCCATCAACAGCAACCGATGGATATCCCCACAAACCGTAAACTTCGAGGAATCTGTCTTTAGATTCCTGTAACCAAAAATCGTCGCTTGTGGATGGCCTATGGCTTATGGTAATGACAGAATCATCGGTCATGTTTCTCAGTTGTTCTTCCACTTTAGGACATTCATCACACCAATCTGCTCCAAAATATTCCACAATGTGACTTGGTCTAGAGACACAAGTCTGATTTTCATCACAGTTCAAGTCGATGACGACAACATCCGCTACATATCCTTCTGAATGTGCTCCTTGTATTCCGTGAGAGCTTGCTAAACCGGGTAAAAGCATGAGACTTGCAAACAAGCCGGCAAGAAAGGCTGCTCTCATATTTCCACGCAAGAAGTACAGTTTGTTAAAAGGGAGCCTTTGTCCCCGTCGGATTAATGGAATCCAAGTGGTACCGACGACCATCCTCACTGCCTCTCGCAATTGCGATTATGGCAATGATGATTATCGTTGTTGGCGGTACAATCCGCATCTACGATGCAGGCGAGTCTTGTCCAGATTGGCCACAGTGTTTCGGAACGTGGGGATTCGATGTTTCAGAGGAAGACCAGGGGATTTGGTACGATGAAACAGAGGAATATGATAGTAGGGGGCCAGAAAAGAGGTACACCACTTTTGAGATATTCATAGAATGGATACACCGTGTTCTAGCAAGCCTCATGGCAATCCCTGTCTTAGCAAATTTCTTGATTATTCTCAAACGTAAGGAACTCTATGGGAGTTCATTGGTGAAGATATCTTTCTTCACTGGTATTCTGCTAACCATACAAGGGATAGCAGGTGCAGTTACAGTCAGATTTGATAACGCAGACTGGTCGGTTGCTTTACACTTAGGATTGGCTTGCTGTTTCGTGTTCATTCTATTGTGGCAATTCTTTGCTATGCGAAAAATTGAGGGCGCTAAGTGGAAGGTATTCAACGTACCAAAGGCGTTCAAAGAAAAGGAATTCAAGCGGTACAAAATCCTAACAGCCTCGATTTTCTTGTTATTGATTCTCGGAGCATGGGTTTCATCATCACCAACCGGAAACATGGGCTGTTCTGTCGGCTTCCCAGATGCTTGGCCAAAGTGTCAAGGAGACATTCTTCCAAGTCTGGACAACAGCGGCATACTTGTTCAAATGGTTCATCGCATAGGTGCAGGAGTAGTTGGCGTTGCTCTGATTCTGGGAGTTATGAAATTCAAGGAATCAGCTAGAGAGTTCGCACTGAATGAAACTTACACAAAGTGCTTGGATGGCGCCACTGCTCTATGGCTAACCAATGTCTTCGTGGGTGGCTTGTACGTAGTCGAGGCCAAAGTGGGTGACTTCCCGGAGGGATTATCACTACTACACCTCGTCCTTGGGGTTGCGAGTTTCCTAGTAGTGTCGGTTGGACTGATGCTTTTGCAAATGAGCGAAGAAGGTGCCGAGGATGAGTGAGAAGCCCGGCATTGTGACAGTATACTTCCAACTGATGAAACTCAGAGTTGTAATATTGCTACAGATTACAGCAATCTGTGCAATAATTGCACATGACTTGATGGTTCGAAGCGAGTCGATTAGCGGGGATAGAACTTGGACCGATACCCTTGAGGCTTGTATTGTAACACTCGTTGGAGGAACTCTAGCCGCTGGTGGCTCAAATGCGATCAACATGGTCTACGACCGGGATATCGACCCAGGCATGTCTAGGACAAGAACAAGGCCAATACCAAATGGTTGGATTTCTTCAAATCATGCACTTGTATTTGGGATAATAATCGCCTTGGTAGGTAGTGCTGTATTCATTCCATATCATTGGAAAGCAGCATTCTGGTCACTATTTTCAGTTCTATTCTACGTATTCATTTACACCATTTGGCTCAAAAGAAGGACCCCACAAAACATCGTGATAGGTGGAATAGCAGGCTCCACACCTCCTCTGATTGGATGGATTGTTGCTTCAGCTAGTACAATCCCCTCAAACATGAATCCATTTGACTTGGGCTCTCCAATCCCTTGGATGCTATTTTTCTTGATTTTCGCATGGACGCCCCCTCACTTTTGGGCACTAGCCCTCTACAGAAGTGGTGAGTATGGAAAAGTCGGAGTGCCTATGATGCCAGATGTCAAAGGACCGGAAAGGACTCTAACAGAGTCAAAAATCTACTGCATTTTACTATTCTTCATAGGTTCTGTCCCTTGTTTTTGGCCTGGTTCTGGTCTGCCCCTAGCATGGGCATTCATCGCAGGTTTCCTCACACTTTGGTATTCGATCTCAGTATGGAGAATAAACCCGAATGAGGAACTGGATTCAAACGGCAGAATGCCACTGGCATTCGCTTCATTCATGCGGTCTTTGGGATACCTTGCATGGATGTTTGTTGCATTCGTTTACATAGTTGCAGTTCCAAGTGAATATGTCTGGTACTTCGCAGGCGCATTCATCCTTGCAGTCCCTGTAGTAAACGCCCTTGCTATACGTTGGAAGGATTCTGCAGGAAAGAATCGCAAGGTCCTGAATGCAGAGTAATCATGAACTGAATAGGCCGCTCCATTCGCCGTTATCCCAGCAATCAGCGCTGACGACGCCATCAACTGATGTATCACGCATGTAGAATCTGATTTTCTCGTATCCTACGTGAGGAACAGGTGAAGTGTCGACAACGTACATTCCATTCTCAAAATTTATGCGGTCAATATTCCATTTTGCACCTTCATCATCAGGGAAATAATGCAGTCCTATTGCCTGTATATTCCTGTGAATCATTTGTTCTCCAGTTGTTGCTTCAGTTGTTGCTTCAGTTGTTGCTTCGGATGTAGGCGTGTTGTTCCCAGACAACTTCTTGATTATCCATTCAATAATGCTCATCGTAATGCCTAGTAATTTACATCATATAGTTATGTGAGGTGTGATTTACAAAACAGATTGGTCCAATTTCCATTTCTAAAAATACATTATTTAATACGCTGATGCGCATAGTAGAATCCGTGAAGAGGTCAATTTCTCTCGTGCTTGTCATATTCTTTTCTGCCATTATTTGTCCTACTGCCAATGGTGAAGTTGAGAACGAACAGTCGGGCGAAGTATTCGTTGTTAGCGTTGACAGCACAAACTTGAGATTCTCGCCCTCTGAAATTGATCTAACTGAGGGGGATTCTGTTAGATTTTTTTGGAGTGGTGAGTTACTGCCACATAATGCTGTAGAAAAAGGCGGTTTGTTTGATTCGGGGGATGCATCAAGAGAAGTTGATTACGTTTATACATTTGAAATTGGTCAAAATGGAACTTACGAATTTGTTTGTGAGCCTCATGAAAATCTAGGCATGGTTGGTACAATAAATGTAGAGCCGTTGGTGTTTACCAGTGAACCGGTTCTGGATGGGAATGAAACCTTCGATAAACCAAATTCAGAATCTTCTGAAAAATTCAAACTAACTTTTCTTGGCCTTGAATTAATGGTTTTAGGGGCGCTTGGGTTCATGATTTATCAGGTTGGTAGAATACGAAGTTTTGGCATAATCAAGATGACTAAATCCGAGAAAGAATAAACCATCATTGTATATTGATTCATTCAACTCGTCCATTGATTATCATGTGGCGCGGCGAGAGGGATTCGAACCCCCGTGGGAAGACCCATCGGATTAGCAATCCGACGCAATGGCCAGGCTATGCGATCGCCGCAGGCAAACGGCCCACTTTGCTATTTGAGATAAAACAGACGGTTAGAAATTTCAGTTGAAGAAATCTTGGAAATCTTCATCTAAATCTGCAGGTTGATTGCTCCTACGTCTTGCAATTACTCTCTTTAGTCTGCTTCTTTTCTTTAGAATGATAGGCAAGCCAATGAAATTGATTAGGACTGTAATTAGCAAAACTAACCCAGCAACTTGGAAGTTTTCTACAGTAGTATAGTCCTCTAATTCTCCAAGCCATTCTACTCCGTAAGGTGGCTCTTCAGGAGCGGGTGGTTCTGGAATCAAATGTTGGTTATATTGCCAATATTCATCCTCGATGTACACACGTTCAACGTTCTGTGATGGATAACTGACGAGAGTTTGCTCGTTTCCAACTTCGTCCATTGGTGTCAAAATGTAATAGTATGTTCTGTATGGTGCGATACCATCGAAATCGGTACCGTTCTGGAGGAAAGTACCTTGCTCTCCTGGAACATTCCTTAGTCCGGTAGCTATTGGTTCAATGAATCTAACGTCGACCTCATCGGGTCTCGCTTCTACCCTGTAAAGATTCCACAGGATTTCTCCGTCTGGTTCATTATCTGGCCAAGTCCAACTCAGGGTTAGTTCGTAGCACTTATTCCAGTCAAGATACAAATCATGGCAAGAGCTTTTGTTGCTGAATACTACGGACGAAGAAAACTGACTAACAGATGCCACAGGGTCTATTGCATCTCCACAAGTAAGGCCGGGTTGTCCATCAATGAGTGTCACCTTAGCGTTCAGGTAATCTGGGTTACCTGTACGGTCTGTCGGAATTAGCGCATAAGATGAGCAAATACCAGTTTCTAATTCCCTCTCATCTATCCATGACGACTCAGTTCCAGCTAAGGTTGCAGACAGTGATCCCTGCATTAGACCCTCCCAGACGAATTGACTGGATGTATCTTCAGGATTAGGGAAATATGTAGATGCGGTAATTGGACTTGTTACCCTGTATATCTTCCAACCTCCGAAATAAGGGTTGTCAGTATCGCCAGTAGCACTCCAGTCCAGTTTCATTTTTCCGTCAGGAAGCAGTGTTATTACAGGATTTGAAAGGTTGATTTCAGGCGAGGGTAACTCTCCGACCAAAAGTAGGTCCATGTTTTCAGTAATGTGGACTCTAACTGTATCATTGTCGACTAGTTGGAAGTAATCATCAGTGTCTAAAACAGACCAATCTGCAAAATTAAAGTCATCCAATTGATGAACTGCAATGGAATCACGAGGAACGTTGTCCGGGATTAACTCAGACAGATTTAGGTCAAATTCCATCCAGTCCATTCCAGCAGTTGCCTCCTCGGTAGTCGGCACTACATCAACTGAGATCCGTAGCAATGCTTCGAGTCCTGGACCTGGGCCGTAATTTATCCCTGCTACAGGATAATCGTATTCAGCTACACCAATGGCATGAGTTCTGGTAACTGCTGAACCTGCTAGCCAGCTTCCAGTGCTGATGTCTGTACTATTGAATATAGTAATCAATGATGTTGCAGTCTCTCTTTGACTTGTAGCATCAGTAACTCTTGCAGAAATGTAGTGATCCCCTAAACCTAACTGACTTGCAGGAATAGATACTGTTCTGCCTGCGCCTAGATACTTCACACCTTCTTGCCACCATGTGAAGTTGAGTGGAGAAGCCGCAGTTGGTGCATTTCTAACGCTCAATGTTATGTTGTCTGCTGTGTTGTAAGTTCCGTAGAAATTACTCTGTTCGATAATTGGTTCAATATCTCCACGGACAACTTCAGCATCCACGTTCAGGACATTGTCCGCAGGCTTAGCATCAAGTCCTTCGTTGAGAGCCTCGCTGACGAATACTTTCAATTTCTTGTCACCGAGGTGGTTGATATCAAAGACGCATTCATGGCTCTCAGATGGCTTAATTTCGTCCGGATAGCAATCTTGCTCAGAGTCAACTTGTTCATCCAAATCCATGACTGAAAACCTAACAAGTGGTTGTACAACAGAATGGTTACCCAGGTTTGTGACGGTTACTGCAACGCTATTGTCTCCGTAGAAATAGTCTGCAGATGTAGGTGCGTTTTTCGGGTACATTGAAGTGATTTGCAGGTCAATTGTGTCATCAAAAATGACGGTTACAGACTGTAAATCATTGAACGAGTTCATGTCTCCAAATGGCGTTCCTATCGAGTCAATAATTCCGAATTCAAGTTCGAATACGCCCTCTGTGTCATGGTTCAATGCTGGCATTTCTCTGGTAAATTGGACAGTGCCCCAATTAGGTAAGTTGGTGTATGTGATTGTGGAATTCGCCTTTTCCATACCGTCTTCTCCAATCAATCTCCAACCTAAATCCGCTTCTAGGCCGCATGTGCCACATGAGTTTACAATGCCGCTAATCTCCATTACGTAGTCTGTGTCTGTGTTTAGAATAACTTCGCCATCATATACTGCTAAGTCTTCTAATTGTTCAATTGGGTCCTGAACCTCAAAAATTACGTCTACAAGACTCTGTGTTAGGTGGAATGTGTAGATTCCTACGTCGTTTGAAGGGTTAGTGTCAGAGTCTATAAATCGGTATACTAACGTGAAGGTACCTTCGTCACCATTTGGTGAAAATGTACTTGGGAATGTGTAATTTACAGATGCACCAACTTGTAGTGGTTCGATTGTTCCAGCACCGTAGTCTTCTTTATCGTTGAAACATGAAATCTCATTTTGCACTCCTTCGCAGATAAACCACTCAATAGACCTGGCTTGTGTATTGTAAAAGAACCCGGAATTTTTTACTTGCACTTCAAGGTCAACAGAGTCCCAAGAACTCATACTTAGGTTATCCATTGGGTATATTGTAGTGGTTATTTCATAATCGCCACTTACATTCGCAGAAGCCGTTGGGCTTAGCGCTATTCCTCCCAAAGTAGAAAGCAACAATAGTCCAACCAAGCCGATACTCTTCTTAGAAGAGTGTACACTGGATACAGCATGCGCGCTGGACATCATGTTGTCCTACCATCCGTCCCTCAAATAGCAATCGGTGACTAACGTCTGTTTTTGGTCAATTGTGAAGATTAAGCTAAATTCCAGCGACACCCTCATGACCGTTCTTTCTCTCCCAGTAAATATGCTGAGAGGCAATTGCACTCGTAATTCCGCTCAGGTTGACGAAGAAGGCGTTGTAGCAGTTGTAGAATTCCTATCGGCATTTACGCTATTCTTGATGATTCTCACCGCATTCATGTCGCTAGCACAATTGGAATTAGGGACCAACGACCCTTATTCTGACCTAATCGATAGGTCTGCAGTAGACGGACTCGACAGGTTGACAAACGGGGAAGGATGGTTTGTTCCTTACAATGATGGAGTAAGGGACCAAGCAAATTCGACAAAAGATTGGCACCAAATTTCGGTTGTAAATTTGTATGAAGGAGTACTTCAGCCGGGTATTGTTAGCAATGGTGTGCTAGATTTAGATAGGGTCAAAGCATTGTCAAATGTGAGCATTGAAGCAATGACAGGTGGCTTAGGATTGTCTGACGAACTTCAAGTCAGACTGCTAATACAAGTAGAGAGTTCAAATGAAAGCGAAAGGGTTGGTGAAGTATTGTTTGATGGAGGCTCTGACAGGTCGACAGCTACAACATCCTCTGTTGCAAGTAGAAATTTCATCAGCGGAAATGAGGTTATCTCTGTTAGTCTAGAGGTGCACGATGGTGGTAAAGCACCTAAGGTTTTGAGAATCACCGAAGTATCTCCTCGTCCTTCCGGTGGTTCACCGGAATGGATAGAAGTTCAGAACTACAATGGCTTCGCATTGTCTCTCAAAGGATGGTCTTTCGAAAGAAGCGGTACATCCGGCTCAAGTGACTATCTCTACAAAGAGGGAGTCGTTCCAGGAGGAGGACTAGTCCTGTTTAGCGGTGATCCTGATTCACAAGTAAAAGGAAATGCTAGCGTCGTCTACGACTTAGGCTCTACAGGCTTCCTCGGAGTTGGTTCTGTTAGCGGTCTAGACGACAACTCCGGCAGACTCCGTTTACTATTCGCAGAGGAGGATGAAGGGGTGGGCACTCAAGTCTGTAGAATTGACTGGAACCCTGCAACCGGAATCTTACAAGATAACACACTAATCTGGAACGGCGGTCCACCAAATGCAGCTAATTCATGGAACTTGTCCAATTCGCCAACTCCCGGCGAAGTCTGAATGAATTTAGGGCATCGTTCATTTAGGTCGATTGATTGGGGTTATTGTTACCCATGCAGCCTGCAACAATGTACACTCGGGACCGTTGTATCACAGGTATCCACGGTATGGATGAAATTCTCAGAGGTGGAATACCGTACGGCTCCACTGTTTTAGCAGCAGGAACCTGTGGTTCAGGAAAGACGACACTAGGAATGGAATTCCTAGTACGTGGCGCATTGGCAGGAGAAGCATGTGCGCACTTCACAGCAACAGAGCCAAGTGTAAAACTGCTTGAGAACATTAGACAGTATGCGTTCTTTGACATGAACATGATTGACTCGGGTTTAATCAACGTATTCGATATGGATGTTTTGTACTCTTGGCTTGGTTTGGACAAAG
Source organism: Thermoplasmatota archaeon (assembly GCA_036160735.1). GTDB lineage: Archaea > Thermoplasmatota > Poseidoniia > Poseidoniales > Poseidoniaceae > MGIIa-K1. The sequence goes on along the minus strand of JAYYDR010000076.1, from coordinate 3,803 downwards.
CCTCATTTGACTTGGATGACGTTCACGCACTGATCAAAGCAATTGTGGACATAGTGAACACCATAGGAGTTACGAGACTTGTAATAGACTCCGTTACAACGCTCTGTTACAAGATTAAGAGCGAACAACTTATCAGAGATTTCCTATTTACACTAGGAAAGAAATTAGCAACCTTGGGTTGCACAACAATTCTAATCTCTGAAATTACATCTGCAACAGAAAACGCTCACTGGTCATCTTTCGGTGTAGAAGAAGCAATCGCAGATGGAATCATCGTAATGGGTGACGTAGAGAGAATGGGTCACCTACTTAGGTTCCTTCAGGTTGTGAAGATGAGAGGTACTGCGCACAGCAGAGCGAAGCATGCGATAGAATTGACTCCACTCGGAGTAATGCTTACCCCGATGCTCAAATGGGGTGCTGTTAGTGACAAGACAAACAGATGGGGTAGTTGAAAATGTACGAATTAGACCAAAGAATCGCAGAACAACTTACAGAGGTAAGCCTGAATTCTTCTATTCAAGTACGATGCGGTAACTCAAACGCATTTATGGTGACTGCATCGACAATGATTCCACTTATGCAGATGTTCGAAATGGGTGGAGTATACATCTGTGCAACTCGTGGTGCAGTTGAGATTATTGAGGCGTTTGAAGCAATTGGCGTGGATGTTTCAAACATTCAGTTCGTAGACCTAGTCTCATCAGGAATCCTTGGTGGAACAGAGGTTCCGTACAGCAACATTTCATTTGTTGACAGCCCGATTATGTTGGAGAGCGTTTTGCTCAGAACCCTATACATCCTTAGAACTTCCAATACAGAGAGGAACTTTGTGCTGATAGACTCAGTAAATGCACTAGCAATCTACAACGAAGAGAGAATGCTTGCAGAGTATCTGCACACTTTCATCAACACGTTCCGCCAAAGAGAGGTTCTTTCGGTAATCTTGAACATTCCAGACCAGGTTCCACCAACTGTTTTGTCAAATCTTGACCTGTACTGTACAGATTTGATTGATAGAGGACAGGTAGTTATTCACTGAGGAGCTGATTAGATGAGTAAGCAGATCAAGTTCAGTCCAGATGATGAGGAGTTCTTTGGAAGCGTCGGAAGCTTCGGCGTTCCAAAGTTCGACAATGCAATGAATGGAGGAGTTCCTCGAGGCTTCCTCGTTGTTGGTTTTACAGAAACCGGTTCGGGTTCAGAATTATTCGCAAAACAATTGACTTCTCCGGCAGAAGAGCCAGATAACACAATTCTGATTTCCACAAACGAAAGCCAGTTGGAAATTGCAAGAGTCTTCAATAAATACAAATGGCCAACTGATATTGCTGTCAGAACACTTGGAGAAGAGTACAATGCTAGGGTTCTAGAAAAGGAACTGCTTGCAAGTCGCTATCGACTTGAAGGATTCAAATTACCAGATATTCAGCGTCTTGCTCAAACTAGATTCGTTGACGATGACACACAAGATTTCCTAACCGAGATGACTAACGAAATCATGGCAATGGGGCCATATTTCCGTGCGGTTATCGATTCTCTTGATTTCTTCATGCAAAGAGAAGACCCTAGCCGTGTTGTTGCTATGCTTAGAATGATGCAGGCTCACACACAAATTCACAGAGGAATTTTGTTCGTGACTGTATCTAATGATACAATCACCCCTGCTATCAAGCAGGAAATGGCGGCAATTGCAGACATGGTTTGTGATTTCAAGGTTAGAACAATTGGTTCTGATTTCGAAACATCGATGATCGTATCTAAGTTTAGAAACGCTCCAGAAAACCTGTCAATCATGGTTTACAGAGTTACACCTGAAGAAGGAATTACTCCAGAAACTGTCGAGCGTATCGCTTGACGCTACTTGGATGTTGAATTTCACAAAAATCCGGAGTTCTATTTAATAATCAGACTAGTTTATGCCTATTTATGACAAACACAAAGTCTGCAGCGGTATTATTCGGATTAATTTTCATTTCGAGTTCTCTAGCAGGTTGCCTCTTTAACGAAGAAAGACCAGCAATTGAATTCTCAGAGTGTCCAAGTTTTTGGCATGTAGAATTCTTTGATTTGAGCGCAGATAGATTCAGTTCTTGGGATGGAAAAGTAGAGTTTACCGATTCAAATGGAAATACCGAGAAAATAGAATTTTTCTCAAATAACATGAGGTACGTCACCTTAGATGATTCTCTAGAATGGACCATGACATACACCTTTTACGAAGATGATATTGGTTTCATAATCGCAGGTGAAAGGTATGGAGGCAACAATTTCAATGGTCAAACGGGAACAATTGAGGTTGATCTTGAGAGAACTTATCCTGGAGATTCAGAGGGTAATAGTCAGATTTCTTTCTCTGCGTGCGCTGACTCGGATTACCAGATTGAATTCATTGACATGAGTGCTGATGAGTTCAGTTCCTGGGGCGGCGTTGTTGAATTCACGAATTCAGATGGAGACACTTACAGTTACGAAGATTTTTCTTCAGAAATGAAGTATGTTAGTTTGGATATGTCAACAGACTGGGTAATGAAATACACATTCTACGAGGATGATATCGGGTTCATATACGAAAATAGAGTGTACGGGACAAACAATGCATACGCTGAGTCCGGAGAAATCCAAATCAATTGATTACGTGTTTAGTGAAAATCATTCGGGTTTGTTAGCTTTGAACCTGCTCGACATTCCAGGGAATAGCAGTCTTGCTTTCACGTCCTTGAATCCAACTTCTTTCATGACACCCTTGTAGTATGAATGTGTGCCATAGTGAGTGTAGGTTCTTGCTAACCACTTCCATGGGTGGTTTGGGTCCTTTGTCACGATTCTAGCAACCCACTGGACGAATGTGGCCATGTACAGTCTGCCGAATAGTCCATGAAGCCAATTCGCTTTACCGGCGTCACAAATCACCAGTTGGCCGCCGGGTTTTAGGACTCTGAAAATTTCCTCTAAGCCCTTCTTCTTGTCTTTGAAGTCTCTAAATGAGAATAGGCAAAACACTCTGTCAAAGGTGTTGTCCGGGAGTGGAATTTCTTCCGCAATTGCCTCGACATAATTTGCTTGCGATTCTCCACGCTCGCTGCGTACTTTGTCGAGTCTTTTCTTACACACTTTCAGCATCTCTGCACTTGGGTCCAGACAAGTCAAATCCATGCCAACAATGTCTACCGCAAAAGATCCGGGTCCACAGCCGACTTCTAGGACTTTCATTCCTGGCTCAGCATGACTTCGGACGTGTTTTCTCATTCCTTTGTCAAATCCAAGGGTCATGATTTTGTTGACTTTGTCATACACAGGAATTGTTGCTTCCAGTTGCCTTTCAAGTTCCGTCCATGCCTCTTCATCTATTCCTGAAGGGTCGAAGCCGCCGGTGGCAGAACGGTCTGTCATGGTTGGTGGGCATGGATTTGGGCTTTGACGGTTTGGTGAGAATCAGTCATTTTGTGAAAAAAATTGTTTGAAGTTTCGACCACATTGGTTATCAACCGGTTCTATGTCGGCAAGACAACCAAAGGTGTTGTCATGGGTATGGAAAGCGTACTTCAAAGCATCAAAAATGCAGAAGAATCTGCACTAGCAAAAATCGCTGCTTCAAAGGACGAAGCAGCAAAGATTCTAGCTGATGCACGCAAAGAAGCCTCTGAAATCATCCAAGGTGCTCAGGATGGAGCAGTCAGTTCGACAGTAGCAACCCTTGACTCTGCAAGAACCAAAGCAGGTAAGGAAGCTGAAGGCGTGCAGGCTGAGGGTACAAAGGCAGTGGAGGGAATTCAATCCTCTGCAGGCGACCGTAGAGATGC
>JAYYDR010000075.1:0-6675 GCA_036160735.1 Thermoplasmatota archaeon | reverse complement strand
GGTTGGTAGGGCCAATTGTGCAGCCTCTTCAGGTATCATTTCAGCGATAAATGCACTTTCTAATTCACTGGTTGTATCCACCTCTTCAACCACAGGTTCAGGCTTATTTTCAACCACTGGAACTTCGACAATTTCTGGTTCTGGTGCTGCAAGACCGACTCCCAAAATTTCTGCCTGCTGTCTAGCTAATTCTGCAGCTTGCCTGCGAGGTAATGAAACGAATGCTTTGCCAACCAATGCGTGGATTGGATAAGGCAGGAAGTACCTCTCAAGCGGTGGCAGGCTTGGATGTCTAAAACAAAGAATAGAGTGCTTTTCAAATGGCCTTTGGTTTGGTATGTCCAGAGTAAATGGAACCGGAGCAATTTCTACTGTACTGCGCAACCATCCTTCCTGCGTGACCAGTTGCTGCATCCAAGGCCCCATGTCTGCGTTTGAAATATTCACGAATTGGAATGAGGCAGATTTTGGGTCAAAACCCTGTTCGCTGATCAACTCCGCTTCTGCTCTTGGGCGATGAAAAATTCCCATTACAGGTTGACCATGGTCTATCATGTCCCCGTGCAACTCCAGTAATTTTCTCTCTTTACGTGGGCACAGTAGCATTATTTCGAGCCTTGCTGCATTACCATCCCAGATTTCTTTCCAACGTGAGTTGGCTTCATCTTTCAATTGCTGGAAGGTCATACCCGGAATCATTGCTGTAACGCCCATGCAACCACCAACCTACCCACTACAGGTTGACTATTTGGTGATATAGGATTCTTTGACAGCAAATTCAGCCAATAGAATCACTCCACCAGCAGCCCCTCTTACCGTGTTATGAGATAATGCATCGAACCTGATTATGTTGCCATCAACTCTGATGTTTCCTACAGTTGTACTCATTCCATTACCTACCCAAAGGTGGTCTTCACGGTTGGGTGAATCTTCGATAATGTGGTTCACTTTTTCTGGTGATGAGGGAAGGTCCAGAGTTGGAATGTTCATCAATTCTAAAACCTCTTCCAAAGTGGTTTCTTTTTTTACCTCGACACCACATGAAACAAAGTGCCCATCTCTTTCTGGAACACGATTACATGATGCGATTACCGGAATCTCCATTCCAAGCAAATACTTCAACTCAGCAATGAGTTTCTCCTCTTCACCCGGAATCATTGGATTGACATTTCCAGCCAATGCATCTTCATCGTAAAGCAGTCTCCAGCCCGCTCCGGAAAGGGCTTGTCTGGTGTGAATTGTAACCGAAACCAGACCGAGTGACTTCAAACCGATTATTGGTGTGACTACAGGCACAACTGTACAATTTGTTGCACAAGCGTGACCATAGTATGACTGCATGTCTTCTGGGTTAACTTCAGGAATTACAAGTGGGATTCCTGCGATTCTCCTAAATGCGCTTGCGTTTGAAAACACGTGGATTCCTCTAGCAACTAAGGATGGTTCAACTACTTCAGCAACGTTATTTGGAAGTGCTGAAAAAGCGATATCGACGTCAGGTATATCGCTCATAGAACAAATTAGAATGTCAAAATTTGGACGCCTTGAATCTAATCTCCACTCTATTTCTTCATGCATTAATCCCACTGAATTTGGAGAACCAGCGATTGCAACAACTTCGAAGAGGGGATGGTCATACAGCAATTCCTGAAGCTGTTGGCCAACTAGGCCACTCGCTCCTAGAATCGCAACATTGTACCGGCCCGTCATTGCTCCTCATGTGGTGTGGGGAAGATTCTCCTTATGATGAGTTTCCTTGCAATCGATGTACCATCTTTGATAGAACCGAGTTTTGCTTCTCCCACTCTCTTCGAGTATGTGATGGGTACGTGAGTAATTGGAATATCCAAATATGCACACGAAGTATACATTTCAGCTTCTATTTCGAAGCGCATGCTGTTGAGGTGTAATCTTTCCAGAGAATCCCTTGAGAAAGCCCAAAATCCTGAACATAAGTCGTTAATTGCTTTGCCGTGCAGCGCCACTGCTAACCATGTCAGCAATTGGTTTCCTATCCAGTTTGTACTCGTCATCGCATCGGGTTTGAGGTCTCCATGCAGTCTATCTCCAATTGCTATACCACCATTTGGTATTGATTCAACCATTATTGTGATCTCCTCAGGGTGGTATGTGCCATCGCAGTCCAGCATCACCAAGACGTCGTCTCCAGTTTCAAGGAATTTCTTGAAACCTTGGCGCATTCCTGCACCTTTTCCCTCTCCCCACTGCTCGAAGACTTCACAGCCTAATTCGGCTGCTATCTCCAAAGTATTGTCACTAGAACCTCCATCTACCACAACCACCCTTGTAGTGTAGCCTTTTTGCTTTAGTTTCTCAATCGGAATTCTACGATATATGTCTTCCAATGCACCCTCTTCATCAAGGGTTGGTAACATGATGAAGAGATTTGTCACGCCCCTTCGAGCGTGTGGTCCTTGTAGTGTCTTTCCCTAAATTTAGGCAAGATAGATGATTTCTATCCAGTGAATGCGGATACCGGTTTCATCGAAAAGCATGTCTCCTCTCCCGGACGCTCCAAGCGGATTAATCCAAAATTCAGGGTCGCTTGTTATGTCGATTTCAAAACCTCCACCACCTGCGTACACGCATGTGTTGTACCATCCTGAACCGCTGATTTCTCTAGAGTTGATTGTTGCAGATACATCACCAACAAATTCTGTCATTATGCAAACTTCGTAAGCAAAACTGTCGTTCACTGTGAATGTATGGCGACCTTCTGTGATGTATGACCTGTAATCGCCTAAGTCGAAGGGATCTCTCTCCCTAAGTCCCGACCACGGGTCGATGCGCATGTTGTCTCCCTCGACTGCAATGAAGTCTGAAATCATCATGTCATCTTCAAGAACATACAGTGTCGATGCCCCACTAGACCACATCTTCTCCCAGTGAGTTGAGGCTTGAATATACTGCATCATTACCCCTTTTGGCGATGCGATTGCATGAGTAATTCCTAAGTTTTTCAATCGCTCAATATCGTCTGTTACAATCGCAGTTGTGGCAGCGTTTTGAATGGAATATTCTTGTTTCAAAATTCCAAGTGTGGGAACTGTTGTGATACCAATGTGTTCAGGTATTGAATAAATGTGGCCCCAGTGCTCGTTTTCTGCATATACAATTGAGCCCTCGGGTAAGTGCTCTAATCCATCTATAAGCGCGGAATCGCCATCGGAAATTGCATGCAATTCATCGTGCTTTGATAATTCTGAGAGAGCACTATGAGCGATACCACACAGCAGGAGTGTTACAATCATAATCGCTCTGCCTCCATCTGATGAAATCCCCCCTTCGAGTTTGGAAAGACGCATTCCTACCAATGCTGCAAGCGGTATGTGGAATGCGTGCATACTCATGGAGTACAGTGCATAGGATAGCATTGAAAGTAAGGTAACTCCGGTTAGTCCATCGAAAATATGTATGCCAGAAAGGACCCAATTCATCGCTAGCCAAAGTGTAAGAATCATTGCATTTTTGTCCCTTCTTAATGTCCATGCCGCCCATAAACCAAGAGGAAGAAGTAATCCCGCATACATCAGCATCGGGCCACCCCCCTGCCAACCGTATTCTGCAAATACAGCAGTACCGTCGAATGCAGGGGCTAATGCAATTAGAAGGATGATAATTGAAGCACCTAGTATCAACAACTGAATCGACTCTGCTAGGTTGAATGAACCACGCTTCGAAATAATCAATTGGGACAATACTAGTGTTGTGAGATAAATTAGACCGGTTGGATGAATCATTGATACAATGACAGTTGTAACTGCAACTATTTCCCACCGCAGTTTCTCTCCGAACATCAGCAATATTACCACTAGACCAAGTTGACTAGCAACTGTTGGATATCCAGAATCCAAATTCTTTGCAAATAGGGCAGGTGCGAGCAACATCGCCATTATTGTCCAATGGCCACAACCCATCTTTTCACCAACCGCAGCGATTCCTAGCAGTAGAGCTACGAAACTAATAACTCCCAACCAAAATACCCCGTCAAGAGATGAGCCTGGTAGCCATGCAGCAAGTGTTGGGAATGCTGGAGGATAGAGCCATTTGCCCACCGATGGTTCACTCAAAATAAATCCGCCATTCCTTGACACAGCGTCGGCAAGTGAAGCGAATCCAAGCCAATCAACACCCATTGGTCTCATGTAAGTTAGTGGTGTAATTGCGATGAAGCAGGCGATTATTGTGAAGATCCAGAGCCATGGATTCCTTTCAATCGTGAATTCCTTCGGAATTGGATTTAGTTCAACTCTAATTGCGATTATTGCGATGATATTGGCAATAATCAGTAGGTAAGTCAGTGTTGAAAGTGTCATCTCGAAGATAGAAGTAAATCCCGCAAGTCCATAGCAAACAAGCAATCCAATCGCTGGACTGAGCATTAGGTGTCTCTTCCAATCGCCCTCAGAATCTAATCGGCGAGCGATAGCAAAGCCAGGAAGTAATGCTACTTCCAAACCAATTGCCATATCTTTCGCTCTCTAATCTAGGTTTCAAACCTATTTGCGAAGGATGATGAATTAGTGCCTTTTGGGATATGACATGGCAGAAGTCATTCTACTCCCGGAGGAGTATTGGGTGTTTGACTTCACAAGAGGAGTAGACCCCGATTTTGTTTGCCCATACCCGTATCAGATTGGGCGTTACGACGAAGTCAGACCAGGCATGTATACTCACGAACTTTTCAGTGGAGAGAGAGATTTACACGTTGGAATTGATATTGGCGCACCAGTAGGAGAACCTATCCATTCCTTCGCCAAAGGCGTAGTGCACTCTCTAGGTGTAAACGCTGAAGATGGCTCATACGGCCCAACCATCATCGTCGAATATGAACTCGAAGGAAAGCCAATTTGGGCTCTCTATGGCCATTTATCTATGGAATCTCTGGACATGGTCCATGAAGGGATGGTTGTCGAAGAGGGTCAAGTTATTGCAACCGTTGGGAACAAGAGCGTGAACGGTGGCTGGGAGCCGCACCTTCATTTCCAATTGTCTTGGGAGAAGCCAGAAGGAAATGACATGCCGGGAGTCGTAGCAAGAGAAGACCGAGAGTGGGCCCTCGAAAAGTACCCAGACCCGAGAATGGTCCTTGGCCCTCTGTACTAGTCGATTTGTGACAAGTATTCCTTTAGAGAAATAATCGGGTCAATTGCTGATGGGTCTTTTCCATGCAGCAAAGCGAGCGCGATAGATAGCCAATCTGTCATGATGCAAAGATGAAGTAAGCATTCTAGCAACGTTTCTCCATCACCGTGAATTTTCCAAGCCAATTCGGTTGGACAATTGGATACGAACCAATCCATTCTGTGTCGTACACGAGGATGGATTCCATCCCATGAAAGTAGGAGTAATGCTTGGTCTGGAGCAGACGGGTCTTGGTCATCTCCAACTCCTCCCCATGCCACTGACTCGTTGTGATTCATTTCGGGGAATGCTCCAATACGTGCAAATCTAGATGAATTTTCATTTAGTTGGTTCTTGAAGCGGTTAACCGCTGGCATCAGTTCTTCTGGACCTAATATTGCGATTGGGTTTTGCATTAGGTTCAGAGCAAGGCTGGCAACATCACCCTCTGGATGGGTGATGATGTCATTATCTTCCACGGCTAATTGTAGCCTCATCAGTGCATGTTCTGAGATTTCTGCCTGCAGTATTCCAATTTCTACAAGCAGTGATAATTGTCTTGAAAATATGTGGCCAAACGCAGATCTTGGTGGCTGGCCTGATGGGCATGAGATTAGATATGCTCTATCGGATAACTCGCACATTCCTGCAAGTTCACCACCGCTTGAAACTACGACCATTGTAGCATCATTTTGTAGTGCTTGGCGGCAAGCCTCTAGAGTTTCCTCTGTATTTCCCGAGTATGATGTTGCCAAGATTAACCAGTCCGGAGTCCACCAGTTTGGTAGGTCATATCCTCTGTGGCACCTCACTGGAACCGCACCGTTTTCATCACACAAAACTGAGAGAAAATCTCCCCCCGCTGCAGAACCTCCCATCCCAAGGCAGAGTACTCCGCTCCAACCGGTGTCGAGGTCATCAAGCCAAGGCAGCAAATCTCTGTTTACCGCTTCTCTTCCTTTGCGAAGGTCACTGACAAATGAACGAGTGAAACCGATCATGTCCTGTTTGTCCAGGGCGGTTGCCAAGCGAATCATGCCTTCTTCCATGTCATTCACCGTCCATCCCTAATCTGGGCAGACAAATCCATTCACCATCAATTCTTGCCAACAAAAGCTTCCTACCCGGCGTATGTTCGAATGGTAATCGAACAGCGGTCATCTTCCAATCGTTAGGGTCCAAGAATTCAGCAACAGATGTATCTTCATTAATTGAATCCGCATATACGAATTCATTTAGTCGTGCTACGACATTTGCATTTTCCAAATCGCGCCAGGTTGCACCTGTCCTTTCACGCCTCTCGATTCTCTCGAGAATTGCACCTTCTCCAGTCCATGTTGAGGGCCTCCAAAGGCTTCCTCTCCACCTAACTACATCGCCTAATTCGTAGCCTGGTTTTCGATAGAGAAGAGTTAGCCTAGTCAAGTCTACACCGTCTTTTCTACCCACTACTGAGGTGGTTGTGGTAATTTGGCCGCCATGCTGTGAGATTAGGTGCCTGCCCCACGCTCTTGCTAGGGCTTTTGAGCC
>JAYYDR010000074.1:0-4514 GCA_036160735.1 Thermoplasmatota archaeon | reverse complement strand
GCTTGGTAACCTACGAAGCAAAGAGAGTTTCTCGGTTCGTGTGCCCAGTTTTGGAAGTAGTTCATTACCGGACCTCCATTCATCATACCGCTGGTTGCTAGTACGATACATGGGCTTCCATCCATTACAATCGACTCTCGCATCTCTCTGCCTTGAACTGGACGGAACCATTCACTAGTGAATGGATTATTTCCATCATCTTTCAAGAGGCTCTTTCTGAGTGCTTGCGTAAGGTAGTTGGGGTGTGAAGAATGAATCGCTGTGGCTTCTTGAATCATTCCATCAAGATAGACTGGTACGGGTTTTATCGCACCAGATCTGAATAATTCATCAATTGCTATCATAACCTCTTGTGACCGTCCAACTGCGAAAACAGGACATATCAACTTCCCACCCCGCTTGATGGTTCGGCTAACAATATCCTGGAGTTCTTGGGTAGCCTCTTCTCGACTCGGCTGGAAATCACCGGAGGCACCGTAAGTCGATTCGATAACCAGTGTCTCGCATCTTGGGAATCTTGTATTAGCTGCATCAAACAGCCATGATTTCTCATATTTTTGATCGCCAGAGAATACAATGTTGTGCTTACCGTCGCCAACGTGTAAGTGCACGGATGAAGAACCAAGAATGTGTCCTGCGTTATGGAATGTCAATTTCATATCCGGTGCGATATCAACAGTCTGTCCCCAATCAACATCGATAACATGCCTCATACAAGTTCGAATGTCTTCCATATCGTAAGGTGCTCTCTTTCCTTCGGAACCGCCAACTTTGAGATAGTCAGACTGTAGCAACAACATCATGTCTCTAGTTGGAGGAGTACAGTAGACTGGTCCTCTGTAACCGTACCTGAATAGAACAGGTAACATTCCAGCATGGTCTAAGTGTGCGTGAGTTAGGATGACAGCATCCATTTTTTCCATCGGTAGTGCCTCTGGTGCAGTAAAGTAAGGCATTGGGTCTGTATCAGATGCGATGTTTACTCCCACGTCTATCATGACTCTACTTTCGTTTGAAGTAACCAGATGGCATGCACGGCCTACTTCTCTGTATGAACCCAATGCAGTGGTTCTTACCCAAAACGAGCCAGGTCTTTTTGGCCTGTAAATATTCAATCCAAAGTCCTTGAGGAGTTTCCTTCTTTCCTTGGCGTGTGACGCTCTATATCCTCTGATATCATGCATTGTTTTGGAATAAATTGGTGGTGTTCTCTCAAATTTTACTAGCCAACCGCATTCATCTCGAATTGCTTTTGCGTTTGCTCCTCTTTTACCAACTGCTTCACCTGGATTGTTACAGATTACAGTTACTTCACAGTAACAAGCATCGAAATAAATAGAGTCTATTCCAGCAACGTCTTCGATTAAATCTCGAATAAATTCCTCTGTTTCAGCCTCACCTTTCATGATTGATTCATGAGGCCTAAGTACGATTCTTCGCTTGATTTTCTTAGCGATTTTTCCAACTAGTCCATCTCCGCCGCCAAACGCGTCTGGGGTTGGAGTAACTATGGAGATGTCTCCTGCTTCCAAATCAACATCGTACTGGATGTCCTTGGGAACAATTTTTGCTATTGCATCCTTCATTTCTTTGAAACTAAGTCTCATAATTCTTCACCTCCGGCTCACTGATTGACATGGTGAACCCCAGAATGGGGTCACGAGACTAACCCGTGAGTGGAGTATGATGCCTACTTCTTGAGTATGGCTGAGATTTCTTTCTGGTCTACAGCGACGTAGCCATCTTTTGCGGTGATTACGGCAAGGTCCATTCCGTTTCCGGAGGCAGCATCACGCTGTGCTGATGCCGATAGTGCCCTTGCTGCTAGTGCAACAGCGGCGTCTCTTGACATATTCTCGCTGAAACCGTCTTCTAGAACACCGTACATGTAAGGTGAACCCGAACCTGTTGCACAATATGCATCAGGAATTGATCCTCCTGCAGAATCGATTGAATAAACAGAACCACCTTCACTGTCAACTCCGACAATGAGCAGTTGCACCCAGTGTGGTCTTCCTGAGAGGATATTTGCAGTAAGAGTAGCAGCACCTCTAACGGTCATTGCGTCGCCTCTTCTTAACTCGAAGAGTGAAACTTCAGCAGCTAGTGTTCTTGCCAAAGATTGTGCGTGACCGACAAGACCAGCGGTTGTTAAGGCTAGGTTGTCACCGATTTTGAAGAGTTTCTGAACGCTCTTGTTTGCAACAAAGTGGCCCATTGTTGCTCTGTGGTCTGCACCAACAACAACTCCGCCCTTGAAAGTGATACCTACTGTACTTGTTCCTGTTTTTACTGCGCCTGGAGCTTCGTTCACATTCTCACCTCGATAGGAGCCCGTCAAACCAGTCGGGACAATACCCTCGATTCGCGGGACCCTTATCAACCAACCGTCATTCCATGCATTCCATGAGCGAGGAAGGAGACAAGCAGACTTCGCTCGATTCATTCGATGGTTCAGCACCTCGTCGCTTGAATTTACCTTCTCAGGAGCCCGCAATCAGCACACAAAGTAATACAAATTCAAACCGTTATCACGACATGGAGAAATTGTATCCTAATGCTCCTGTTCCAAAGGTTGCTGACGGTCTAGTTATTCATCGAGCAGTTTTGCATGACTTGACCGGAGTTCCACAATTGCTTGATTGGTTAGCGGATGGTGAAGCAGCAATCGTGCGAATGGAGAAGTTGATGAGTCGTGAGTTAGAACTTCAGACTGCTATTGAGCGACTAAACACGTTTGTTGAATCGGATTTAGGTGGGCAAATCATCAGACTTACCGAAAGCAGATTGATGTTGTTGCCCCCTGGATGCAGAGGTGTAAGGGGAGTTGATGCAGAAGCGTTCAGTGTTGATTCTTCAGACCTAAGGTAGGTGATAATATGCAGGAAGTTCCAGTTGAGATCCCATGTCCAATTTGCAAAGTTGAAGGCAAAGTTGCAATGATGACACACGTTGATGAAATCCCTTATTTCGGTGAGCACACTCAAGTCACTGTACTGTGCAATGCGTGTGGTTGGAGGCAAACTGATTTCATACCTGCAGAAGGTAAGAAGCCCGGTGCTTCCACTCTTGTTATCAGCAAGCCCGAACATGTGCGCGCTAGAGTAATTCGTTCGTCATCGTGTACTGTGAGATTGGTTGAATTGGATTTAGAAGTAAACCCCGGGAGCGCATCAACCGGTTACGTTTCAAATGTTGAAGGAGTTATTGACAGATTCATGGATGTCATCATAATGGTCACAAGACAGGCATATGTAGAGGATAGTGAAATGTCTGACATAAAGAGACTTCAAGAAATGCACACCACTCTACTGGAATTGAAGGAAGACCCGATACCAAATCCTGTTACTCTTGAATTGTTAGATCCTAATGGACATTCACAAATCATACACGAAGATGCAACTCTGAGAGAACTCAGCCCTGAGGAATTGAATATGTTACCAAACAACCCTGAACCTCCGGTATTCAACAGTGAAGACCTGTCAGAATAATCAAAGAATTGGTAAATCAAAACCAGATTCTACAGGGTCAGGTAAATCTTCTGCAACATTGTCCACGCTCTTTCCATCAGATTGTGATGACGTCGACAATGGTGTACTTCCTCTTTCGGATTCTTGTTTGATTGTTATGACTGAAAAAACTAGAATGAGCAAAATTCCAGATAGCAATGTTGCCATTGGAATTACCCATCCGTCTCCACTTACGGTTGACATGCCGGCAAATGCGACTACAAGCAGGGATGCTCCGAGCAATAGGATATACCTCGAATTGCCGGTCATACAATATACTCAGACCAAGCACTTGATGAACCTAATCCAACCTCGCTTGCAATATGTTCGGTTCCGGAAATGCTCCAAACTCTCCAGCGGGGAGTTGTCCTGGTTGGTTGATGACTGCAGTTGCGTCATGGGGAGAGAATGCAGAAGATGCATACGACCAAGGTCTGGTCGAGATGGGTCTTGGAGACTCTAGGTTAATCGAAGTTCAGGGAGCTTTCCTTCCGATGGGGTTCGAAGCAACCCCCCCTATGCCACTACCTATGGGGTCCTTGGTTGAATGTCATTTAGCCACCTCTTATGCATACAATGGAGGCTCGGCTTGTGCAGGTGTGGCATGGGCAGCATGCAGGACACCTGAAGGTGAAGAATGCGCAATCGTTGCAAAGATTACAACCGAGTTAGATTACGAAGAGACAGAGGCATTGCTCAAGAGAAACCTCCAACGCAGACTAGCGAGCAGAGACTTAGAAGTTGTTTCCTTTGATGTAGCGGTTGACGAAGTTACTGCAGCACAAGATCACTTCGGAGTAGCAATGGCGGCTTTGATATTGCCTGAATCATTGAAGTTGTCCGGTGCAGGAAATGTAGGAAGAGTCCGAGCTGGACTAACTCGACAGGTATCTGATGCTATGGAATCTGCTGCAAAACGTGTTGATACAAAAGCACCAGCAGCACCGGCAATGCGCCCCGGTGGTCCTAAGCGTAACAATGACCGACCAGACTTCTCCCTGTGAG
>JAYYDR010000073.1:0-5579 GCA_036160735.1 Thermoplasmatota archaeon | reverse complement strand
CTTATGGTGTGTGGGAGGGAACAGATACCTCTGCCATTTTTTTACTAGCATTGGTGATATTATTTACGAAATTTGGGCCACAACCACGCTTGTACGCATCGATGGCTTGGGCTGCATTAGCTATGGAAATTGTTGGGACTCAACTAGGTAATTGGACATGGGCAAACGAAGTGCCGTGGACAGGGTTGACAGCATGGAATCCACCATTATTAGTTGGAGCATTCTATTGTTTGGGTGACTTATTGGTCAACATGACAGTCGTTAGGT
Source organism: Thermoplasmatota archaeon (assembly GCA_036160735.1). Lineage (GTDB taxonomy): Archaea > Thermoplasmatota > Poseidoniia > Poseidoniales > Poseidoniaceae > MGIIa-K1. The sequence continues at coordinate 5,312 of JAYYDR010000073.1, read as the reverse complement.
TTGAAGAGAAGGCAGTCGTGGGGTGACTGAATGACGTCTGCTGATGAACTGAAGAAGCGCAGGGAAAAAGAGGCCCTGCGAATCAGAACGTCCCTCAACCGTCAGCGTAGCGTCCAACATTCAAATACCAAAGGTGGCGAAAACACCGTTGCATTTGTTGAGGAGAGGTTGTGTATTGGTTGCGATCAATGTGACATTGTCTGTGACGATAATGCAATTGAACTATACAAGGTTGAAATGAGGAGTCCACTGATGAATGTAGAATCAAATAGAAAGGCGAGAATCATTAGAGATGCTTGTACTGGTTGTAGGCTTTGTGTTCTGGCATGTCCAACTGATGCAATTACAATGATAGATAGGTGATTAAATTGAGTAACAAAAGGGATGCAAAAAATGATGCTCAACGATTCGGCGGCGAATTTGGGCCTTACCGAAAGCCCGGTACCACTGGAGTGCCCCTTTCTACCTTCAAAACACTAGTTTGGACATCTAACATAGGTGGCCTATTGCTTTGTGTAATAGCACTAGAAATGTTATTCGTCAGACAAATGTTCTTCTGGGGACTCATGGCTATGCTTGGAGGGGTCGCAATTGCGCTATTCCCCTCTAATTACGAAATAGTCGGTATGAGTGATGATGATGACAGCTCGCAGAAGATGTCCATCAAAAAGAAAGCAAAATAATCAAGCTTCGGTTTCAATAATATAGATTGATTCTTGACCAATTTTCTCGTTCTTCTCGTTGATTTGTTGTGCCAAGAATGAAACAACATCAAGAATCTTGATGTCGGAGTATCTTTCATCGCCTTCAAACTTCAGACACTCGAAGTGTGATACACACTTTGGACAGGAAGTTAGCATAGTGTCAGCGCCAGTGGATTTGATTTCTTCCATTCTGGCAACACGGAGTGCTCTAGCGTTTTCATTACAAGACATCATACTTGAAACACCGCAACACATTGCGTCTTCGCCACTGTGCTCCATTTCAACGATACTTACACCTTCAACAGATTGAATCAACTCTCTTGGCTCCTCATAGATACCCATTTGTCTACCAAGTCTACATGGGTCATGATAGGTAACAGTAGTTTCCTCTTCGACCTTTAGATTCATGTCAAAGCCTTGTTCGATCAAGAATTCAGTGGTGTGCATGACTTTGACATCTTCTAGTTCGTAATCTCTAGCAAAAGTTCTGAAACATTCAGCGCAAGATGAGACTAGTGTATCAATTCCAGATTGTTGAATCTTCTTTTGGTTGTAAGCCTTCAACTTGTCAAAGACTTCAGTAAGTCCCTGCCACTTTTGGTCGTGACCGCAGCACTTTAGGAAGTCTCGACCTAAGTATGAAACATCTACTCCTATTTCATCGAAAATCGTAAATGCTGATGTTGTAGCGTCTCCGAGGTTCATTTCTCCCTCATTAACATGTGAGAAAACCATTTCTTGATCAAGGTAATCGACACAGCCGGGATAATATCCAACATTAGATTCGATTGGATAATCCTCGACAGAGATGAAGTCTTCATCAGCCTCTTCTTCAGCTTCAGCAGCCAATACGGCTTGTAGTACAGTGTGTGGAATTTCTGCTTGTGGACCTCCAACGATTAAGCCTCTTCTGATGTCAACATAAGAGTCATAGTCTACTAATTGTGGACAAGCATTAGTACATGCGGTACAAGTCAAACATGAATACAATGGTACGCCATCATCTTCATTGTTCCAAGAGTTGTAAATGATGTTCAACTTGTCACCGCCGTTGAATAAGCGAACAGGACAAGCGTCGTCACAAAGGTCGCAGCCGTAACACTTGTTCATTTCAAACTCATATCCTCTGGCCATTGACCTTAGCAGAATGAATACCATTGCACCAAAGGTCAAACAAGGAATGAACATTGCGTAGATTAATTTCGCATCCAAACTCTTTGGGTTCATGTGATAACTTGGATTGTTAACTTCGCTAAAACTTGAGCCACCAAGCGCCATTTCAACGTCATTGCTTAGATTTACGGTTTTACCCTCTAGGGAGGCAGGAGCAGAGCTGCTCCATACCAGAAGTGGTTGGAATGCAGATATTTCAAAACTGATTTCTTTCATCATTGTGTCGTTGAGTGCTAGTGGTCCAGTTATTTCAACATCCATTTGGTAGGTGTATGTACCTACAGGAAGTTCTAACGAGTCACCAGCGCAGTTGGTGAATTCAGACACAATCTTGTTGTTGGAGTCGTATACAGTCATCTTGCTGCTAATCATTGTTTCAGTCTTTACGTCATCGATTTTTCTTTCTTCAGCACGGTGCTCACACACGATGTCTGTGGTGATTTTATCGACAGATTCGTGATGTCCTTCTGGGAAGAGCACAGGATCTTCAGTAATAGTAAATTCTCCAGATGACGACCACACATCTTGGTCGGTTAGTATCGCAGAGCTCTCTGCAGCATTCATTCCGTTTTCTGGGTCTTGATGGCCATTAGCATCGGCGAAATCGATAATCACTTGCTGTCCCGGCTGATAAATAACCCAATCAAGCCAAGCAGCGGTTGGGACAACTCCGTCATCTGACCAGCCAAATTCGTCTGTGAATTCATTGGTTTCGTGAACATGTACGTCGACAGGTTGAGTTCTCATCGATTCTAATTCCTCGTAATCCGAAATTGTACCAAGTCCTTTTGCACCCCAGAATCCTTTGTCATACACATCCCATGTCGCTACTGTAGCAGCGGTAGAGAGAATCAAGGCACCAACAAGAATTTGCTTAGCATGACCCGGTGTAAATCCAGATCCCCATGCTTTGGTTAGCACCATTCTTGCTCCAAAGTAGATACAAATCCACAATAGGACTCCCGTCATCAGCCATGGTAAAGCATTGAAAGCTTCCGCTAACCATGGTTCTCTCACCCCACAAAGCAAGTCTCCATGACTATCTAGTTTACAATAATCTGACCTATTTTTATGATATAGTTCGAGGAAAATATTGATTGAGAATACGGAGATGAACCATATGTGTGCTAGATAGACAGCACCTGCAGCAGCGAACCATGGATCTTCGACAGGCCGCTTTTCCCTGCCGCCCAAAAATGGTGGCAAAATCAAAATTCCTACTGGGATACCGGTTAGCGCCGCTCCCCACCATGCAGCATTCCATGGGAATACTGGTTGGCCGAAGATATCACCCACGAATCCTGTAGGTACCGTGAACTGTGGCAAATATTCTCCCCACCTCAGATATCCGTATGAGAATAACACGTACCAATCAGGGAACACGAAACCTGCTTGGGCATATGGGTCAGCAGCGCCATGTAGCGGTGGGGGTATAATCCAAGCATAGTATAGTAATACTGCTCCCATAAATGCGAAAATCAATATGTCTCTTAGAACTTCATGAGGCCAAAATCCATGACCTAATCTTGTTCTCTTTCGTTTTTCTCCAGTGGCTTGAAGCTTTTCTTTTTCATCCATGTATGATGATGCTACTCTTCCGAGATTCTCTACTAGTCCCATTTAATTCCCCCAAATATCAATGTGGCTCCGCTATTCCTTGTACCCAAACAATGAATAAGTGTACGATAATCAATCCAGTAACGATTACTGGAAGGATGAAAACGTGTATGAAGTACATTCTAGTTACTGTACGAGGGGTCAAGGCAGATCCACCGAACAGTAGTGTAGCAATTTGCTTTCCAACAAGCGGACTTGAATTTGCCAGATTGATGCCGATTACTGCAGCACCGTATGCTAGAGAATCCCATGGTAGAAGATATCCTGAGTATCCAAAAACAATGGTTAGAGCCATCAAAGCGACACCAATCAACCAATTGAGTTCTCTTGGGTTTCTGTAGGCTCCAGTGAAATAGACTCTACACATGTGCAAGAAAACACTGGCTACCATGAAGTGCGTTCCCCAGTGATGAACTGCTCTAATAATATATCCAAATGGTAATTCCGTCATAATGTATTGCATGCTAAGATATGCAGGTGATGGAATACCCTCGCCACCTGGAACGTAATAGATGCCAAGTACGGTTCCTGTAATCACCAAGATTATGAACGACAGGAATGATATGCCTCCTAAACAGTAAAGTGGATACCAATACCAAATAATTCTCAGCTTGTATTTTTCAGCGTGAGTTAACGGCATCTGTCTGTGCATGTTGTAGTATGCACCTTTTGACATATTCCAATAATCTTGCAATCTAAATCTAGTATCTAGCCATGAAAATACCCAAAGGAATGACCGTTCGGCAAAGCCCATTTTGCCAGTGGATTCAACGGCACGGAGAATCTCTCTTCGTGGCATTTCCTCGTTTTCCTTACGGAGGGTGAATGCAACAAGCACGATGATGAAGGCGATAAAGAACCATAGAATCCAAAACATTGTTGTCATTATTTCACCTCAATCACAATACGTATACCAGTCTAGGTAATCTGTTATTCCCTCTATGTTGTCACCATTCATCTGAACAGGAATAATCGGTAACCCAACAGGGGCCGGTCCTCCAGACACTTTTATGCCAGCATAGTTGAAAGTAGCACCGTTTGAGCGATTCCTGTTAGAGTTCATCTCTAGAGCAGTTGGGTCAAACCTAGATGAATGGCAGATACAGAACAACTTAGTTCCACCATCATCTGTACCATTTGGCGTCCATGAATCGTCAGTGAAAGAATTAGACACTAGCTGCCATCCAGGAATACAACATAGATGTGTGCAGCGCCCGTAAATAATTACTAGGTTGTCTGAGGGGAATATTCTTGGATCCAAATCTGACATGTCTTCGAAGTGCCCAATACGTTTTCCAGTTTCATCGTACCCTTCCATCATTTGGAATCTTGCTTTACCATTGGTAACGGGGGTGTCTTTGTTTTTATCATGGTCTACATAGACAACTATTACAGGAACTCCGTTCCAAATACCTGCTGCACCAGCAGTTCCTGTGGATGACTTCGCAGCTTCGTCAACAAAATCTTGTTTAGTCATTGGCAGTTCGTGTTTAGCGCCATACCATGCTTCATCTTCTCTTCCTTTAGCCCAGAAGATAACTCCGTTGTTACTTCCGCCAGAATCTGCTCCAGGCGGCAGGAGTATGGCTGAGAATCCCAAAACGCCTAATGATGCGGCAAGAACTCCGGTGGCAGTGTTAAAGCCATATTTTAGGAATTGACGACGATTGATTACTTTGCTGGTGCCAAACATAGAGTCGCCATCATCGAGTGATGGAGCTGGTTTTAGATTGTATTCTCTTGCCAAATAAATCACACCTTGTATTCTTTCCAATCTTTTTGATGTTCAGGGATGAATTTGTTAATTGCATGCTTGAC
>JAYYDR010000072.1:0-6631 GCA_036160735.1 Thermoplasmatota archaeon | reverse complement strand
TACCGCAATGGCTGGCGTTGTATTCATTCTCGGATTATGGTTCCTTGACGTGCAATTACTAGTTATCTCAGGAGTATTTATCGCAGGAAATTTAGCATTGTATAACGTTCCTAAACTAAGATACCAATTTTATTGATTTAGCCTTCGATTAATGGCGTATTGTCCTCGGACTCTGACCTAACCATTTTTGCCCATAGGTAACTGGTTCTCTTTGGTCTGCATTCTCCCTTAACACATCTTTTCTTTCTCAGTAGTTCATGAATAAGTGGGGCTGTCATTACCATTATTCTCATGTTATAATTATACTTAGAAGATTATCAAACCTTCGTATTGTTGTGAATCTCTTTTCAATTTCACTTTCAGTGACAGTCTCTCTTACAAAAGATACTGCGCTGAATCGTAGCATTTCAATTAATGGGCAGAACTGTACCTACTTGGAGAAACAGAGTTGAGAGTGAATTGACTGCGCTTAATGCGTTCCGAAGAGCCTTGAATTCATCTGACCGAAAGGCACTGGACGAATTGCTGAACGGAGTGAGGAATCGTAGGGCTGCTGGAGGAATGCTCCCATCGATTGATGTATGGAAGCCAATGCTAATCTCAATGATTTTGGAATCCTACAAAAAAATCGCTGAATTAGAAAGTATGATCAGAGAACTGCAAAGTGAGAAGTGATTATTTGCGAGGTTGGGTAATCGATGCGCAATTGGATAATACAGGACGTCAAATGGATGTCTGGATTATCGATGTGCAGGGAAATGTCAACAGGATTAGCATACCTTGGTGTGCACACATACACGTTCATGCAGAAAGTCGATTGTTGAGTAATCTACCTCAATGGTTAGAGTTACCAGAGATTAGAGAAAAATTCTCTGTTGGCTCGATTAGAATGGTAAAGAGGCGGTTATCTCTAGATGAATTTGAAATGCATAATGTTCTAGAAATCGATGTGCTAGACAGCCGTAAAATCAGAAAAATATCGCAACATATCGAAGCGCGTGGTGACCACCACAGATACTCTCTGTTCTCGGTAGATGCTCATCTAGCACAGCGATTTTTCATTGAATTTGGCATCTCTCCATTTCAGTTCGTAGAGTGGAGTGGTGATTCATTTTCACTATTGAATGAAAATGATACTTGGCCCAAAATGAAAGTTATTGAGTTGAATTTTGAATATCATTCTAACAATGGATTTGATACCCTCAAATCATATCTCAAAAGAATTGAAGTCTTTCAATGGAATGGTTTTCTACCTGAAAAAAAGCTTGATATTGTAATACAGAGAAAGCATTGTGGGAATGAATTCCTGGCAGAGTTTCAAGACTGTATCAACCGTTTAAACCCGGATATCATCATCACAAAAGGTGGTGATGCTCTACATTTAGCTGCACTAGATAAGTTAGCCAAGAAGGTTGATTTTGATCTCAATTTGAGTAGGACTGAAAGTGAATTAAAACCAAGGTCGATGTCGAGAGTTGTCCACTCATATGGCCAAGTTATTCGCAAGGATGCATATTTCCCTTTGAATGGGAGATTGCATATCGATCTCAATGCTAGTTTCATTGTACGGGAGGGTGGAATTCTAGGATTATTCGAACTAAGTAGGCATTCGAGACAGTCGCCGCAAGACATCTCGCGTCTATCCCCCGGTTCGGTAATTAGTGCGATTCAAATGAGAATTGCAATGGAAGATGGGGTTCTAGTTCCCTGGAAAAAGAATCGTGCTGAAGACACAAAGACTGCTTGGGAACTTCTTGCAACCGACCGTGGCGGCCTGTATTTGGATAGTAAACCGGGAGTGTATTCAGATGTTATCGAGCTGGATTTTGCCAGTCTTTTCCCTAGTATTATTGCGACTAGAAATATCTCTCCCGAAACTCTCAATTGTGCCTGTTGCCAAACTACGACTGAATTTCCTACAACTGAAATGTTCGTTCCATTGAATCCTGACGATGCTGAAAGAACGTTTAGAGAGAGAGCGAGGCAGGACATTTTCTCATCCAAAATTTTCCCTTCTGCAAACGCCTCTGCACTACAAGTTCCAGGACTGAAAGCCCATACCTGTGCTCGAACTCATGGTTTTCTTGGAAGAGTAGTTGCTCCAATAATAGAAAGAAGAATGCAGTTGAAAACACAGAGAAAAAGAAAGGGAGATTTGTTTGATCTACAACAAAACGCACTCAAGTGGTTGCTAGTTACTTGCTTCGGATATACCGGTTACAAGAATGCAAGGTTTGGAAGAATTGAGGCTCATGAAGCGATTTGTGCATGGGCAAGAGACATATTGCTCACAACTATTGCCATTGCCGAAGATGAAGGATGGAGCGTATTACACGCGATAGTAGATTGTGTATGGATTGAAAATAAGAATCTGAAAACCCGTGATGAGAAAATCGATGCTGCTACGCAATTATCTGAAAAGGTGTCTAAGTTAATCGGAATTCCACTAGAATTCGAGGATATCTACGACTTCATTGGATTCTTACCAAGTAGGATGCATGGTGCCGGTTCGCTGACTAAATATTGGGCGCACGGGCAAAATGGGTTCAAACTTAGAGGAATTGAGGCAAGGCAGCATTCGACCTGCCTATGGATTACTTCATTGCAGAAAAATTCACTTAAAATTCTGAAAGATAATTTGGATAATGGTGGCAAATATGATTCTATTGCCGTCCAACAACAAATAATTACAATGTTACACGATGAAATCAGCCTTCTACACTCTGGAGAAATAAATCCGAAAGATTTGGTTGTCACCAGACGAGTTACGAAGAGAATTCAAGATTTTTCAGTTTCCACAAATACCCAACAGGCTCTGATTAGAGCTAGAAGACTCGGCCAAGACATCTTGCCTGGAAGAAAGGTTCGTTTTGTCGCCACAAAACCCTCTCCCGGTGTTCCTGAATCGAGAGTTGTTCTGTTGGAAGAATTGTCTGAAAATTCGAGGTTTAAAATCGATTCTAATTACTATCAAAACCTAGCCATAAGAGCAATTTGGGCCATACTCGGTCCATTTGGATGGAGTGATGAGGAAATACGACAGGGGCAGAAAAAATACACACTATTCGATTTCTTCGACGCTTTCAATTCTAAGCCTAGTATCGATGACTCTGCTTATTGATTCATACAACGTCTGTTGAGGAGTAATTTCTTTTCTGTATCCAGAAGACTTGGTGGGCATGTGCAAAAGCCACATTTTGTTCTCGCCCTGGATACGTCTTCTCTTTCCTAAAAGAGATGCTTGACACCTATTTTTGACCATTGTTAGTAAATTAGAATGGCGTTTTGAATAGGCTTTGGAGGAGGTTATCAAAACGATGCCGACGTCGTTCTCATCTGCAATTTTTTTCAGTATATCGATTGTTTTTCTAAACAGTGATCTCGCCTCATAATTGCCTATTTGTGAATCTAAATGCATTGTGATTGGGCCGTCGACTACAATCAGTTTGGCCTTCGTGATCTTAATTTCAGCTTGCAGCCTTTGCACCAAATGAGAAAATTGGTGCACCGTAAACCCGCGTCCAACAAACAAACCGTGCAATAACTGCTCGCAATCAGGCAATGTGTGTGGAAATGTTTGAATGATTCTTGCAGGATTAAATCTGCAAGCACCGTCAATCCAGTGAACGTAATCGCCATTCATTAGAGTCATTGCAGTCCAAGCCTCTGCAAATTCTCTCATGCTCTTACCGGAGTGCCCTGGCCCTTGTAATTGATACAGCATACCTTTTCTGGGGAGTATCTGAACCTCATCGATAAGAGCCTGATTGGGGACTGGTAATGGCCTAGACATGGGATTCTGTCAGTGCTCTGCCTATCAAGTCAATTTCAAAACACAGCGCGATAAAAGTAAATGTGAATCTGAAAATCTTGTTAACGAACAATCGCAGCATTGAGAAAGAAGGACCTGTACGCGAGTCCATGCAGCGAGCGTTTACTGCAGGATTCCTTGTGTTGTTATTCTGTCTCGCACCGCTAGGTGGTTGTTTTGGAGAAGATGTTGATACATCGATTTCCGAAGGCGATGTTACTATCACGCCCAAGGTTTGGATTGGTGGTGAATTCCAAGCCATCACAATTGCAGCAGAGTCTGACTTGTCTGTGTTTGTCCCATACCTAATGCTAAATCCAGAAAATGGCTTTGTACAAAATTCCACTGTTGTAGATATTAAGGCTGGGAAATCTGTTCAATTGACTGTTCTCGCGCCTCCTCGAACAGACACTGCTGTTGTACTGATTGGAGAATATGGTAGAGAAAATTGGCCAATTAGAGACCTAACAGAATCTTGGAAAGTTTGGTATGCAAGAGATGGATTTGAGCAAGATGATAATCAGGGGATAACTAGAGTTTCTTCCAATACCTCCCTAAACGCTGTCCTGCCTTCTACAGATAATGGAGGAGAAGTAACTGCAATCCGCCTTGGAATAGAACGGCCGTTTGCTGCGGCGTACAGTGAAGCAGATGGTGGTAGACATTCAATGGGATTGGTTGATGGTAGAACCGTTTTGAATTACATCAATGTCATGTCTGATGAAACTCCCGACCCTCTCGACCCTGCAGATGGAGCTGTTGGTTACTTAGATCGTTGGGCAGGACAAGGAAATGCTGCCTACGAAGATGCAGCACAATACCTAATCAAAGAATTAGAAGGATTTGGTCTTGAAGTAAATGAGCACAGATACGAATACACTTCTCTAACAACGGGTCAGCAAAATGTAGAATCTTACAACGTATGTGGCTACAGGTTCGGTGAAGTAAACCCTGACAAGTGGATGGTGTTTGGTGCGCATTTCGATATTGCGCCGCCTGCAAATGCTGGCTTGGTCTCTCCTCACATACCTGGTGTTGGAAGAACATATGGCACACGTGTAGGTGCTTATGACAATACAGCAGGAACGAGTATGGTCCTGACGGTTGCTGAGTCAATGGCCAGTTACAGTACAAGGAATACAATGGTATTCTGCCTCTGGTCTGGTGAAGAGGGTGGAAAGAGAGGTAGTGATTATTGGACGGAAGAATGGATTTTAGAAGATAATCCAAATGTCGAAGTCACAAATTACGTCAACTTAGACATGGCTGGTGTAAATTGGCCCGGCGGAGGAGGTGCTCCTTGTGGAGGAAACCACGGTGGAGGAGAGCCGAATTGTGACCCAGACCCTCAAATCGATCCTGATGGTTACCCTAAGGACGAGGAAGTTTGGCCAATGCGTGTTTACATTGGGCCGAGTATAGACCATGATGTGATGAATCAACCAGGTATGGTAAATCTAGCATTATGGATTGGTTCAGATGCAATCGGTGTTGAGGAACAGATGTCTACCCTAATCGGAGAAGGCCATGCTGCTGACACTTGGAAGGTCGATGATTGGCTAGCTAAAGATAGACCTGAGATTATCGTCTATGAAGACACGACTGCTAGGTCAGACCACGCTTCGTTCCAAGACAATCTAGGAACAGTGACAATGGGATTCGGTGGTTTGGTTGATGGTTACTGGTGTTATCACCAAACATGCGACACTGTGGATGAAATGATTGATTGGATGGATACCACTGGGAAGGACTATGGCGAAGAACAGAGTGGAACTAGTAACTTAGTCGACGCATTGGATACAATCACATGGTGGGCAACTTACTCATTCTTCCATTTAGATGAAAATCCAGTGCGAAGTGCTTACCTTGAATGATCAAAACCATTCTGCGATACGAAGTGTTACATCATCAATTGGACTGAATACTCCAGTCCACCACATGTAAATCAGTGCAATAAAGGTCATGAAGCTAACAAACCAAACTGGCTCGCTCCAATCCTTAATCTTGGCACCGTCCAATGGTCCGAACGGAATCATGTTGAAGAATCCCAATCCTAGATTCGCAAAAATCCAAAAATACACGATATCGAATATCATTGCATTGAGATTAATTGCACCTGATTCAAGATAGGCGGCAGACTCTGTTGCACCTGTCAAACCGAGGATGATTCCTCCCAATGGTATTCCAATCAAAAATAGACTGAAATTAACAGCTGGGCCAGCGATTGCGATATGTCCATTTTGTCTTCTTGTGACCAGTCCTGCAACCATTACGGCACCAGGTGCCATGAACAAAATGCCGGTTAGTGCTACAAGAGCGATTCCAAATTTCAATCCACTAGGATCTACTCTAAATTCGGCCCAGCAGCCATACTTCTTTGCTACAATCTTGTGGCCAATTTCGTGTAAAAGGAAAGCTGGCCCGACTGCGATTAGCATAACTGGCATAGAAAGCAATAGTGTAGCAATCCATGTGTTCAGTCCACCTTCACCGATTCTCAGAATACTACCTGCCATCAATACTCCTAGTGCGAAGGTGAATGCTGCTGTTGCTAGTAGAAGATGCTGCTTTTCCTCATCACTGAAGTGCCAAATTTTACCTCGATGGAGTTCTACTGGTTGACGGTTATTGATTCCCATGAAGCCGCCCCTTGTGTTGAAATGGATGGTTCCATCATCCGACATCTGTGCGTGCACTCTGTGGATTCTAGGCCTCTGTTTTGGGAAGAGGTCGTCCTCGAGTATGTCGGCCCGGGGGTCTCTCGCCATGTGCCGTTCTTGTCACGGAGGGATTTGAAGCCTCGCGCGGAAGCATTCTTTT
>JAYYDR010000071.1:0-4433 GCA_036160735.1 Thermoplasmatota archaeon | reverse complement strand
TATCGGTGTTGGTGGTAGAGAAATTGGTTACATGTTTGGTATGTACAAGAAACTTCGAAACGATTTCCAAGCCGGAGTTCTAACCGGTAAGGGATTGTCATACGGTGGTTCACTGATTCGACCAGAGGCAACGGGCTATGGCTTGGTTTACTTCGCTAGAGAAATGCTGGCAACAAAGGGTAAGTCATTCGAAGGAGCAACCGTCTCAATCAGCGGTTCAGGAAATGTCGCACAGTTCGCATGTGAGAAGGTATTGGACCTTGGTGGAGTACCAGTTACTATGTCCGATTCCAGTGGCTGGATTCATGACCCAGCCGGAATTGACCGAGAAAAACTCGCTTGGATTATGGATTTGAAAAACAATCGAAGAGGCAGAATTTCAGAATACGCCGACGCTCACGAAGGTGTTACCTTCACAGCATCAGCTCCGGAACCAACACCAAACGGGCTCTGGGGAGTTAACGTCGATGTTGCTCTACCATGTGCTACACAAAATGAATTGAATGGTTCAGAGGCTCAAATGTTGGTTGATAACAATGTCATTGCTGTTGGAGAAGGTGCAAACATGCCTTGTACTCCTGAGGCAGTAGAAGTATTCCACAAGAACGGTGTACTATTTGCCCCAGGTAAAGCTAGTAACGCTGGCGGTGTCGCAACCTCTGGTTTAGAAATGTCACAGAACTCGCTAAGACTATCATGGACTAGAGAAGAAGTTGACCAGAGACTTGAGAATATCATGGTAAACATTCACAAGAATGCTTCCGAGACTGCAAAGAAGTACGGCAGAGAAGGCGATTATGTCTTCGGTGCTAACGTTGCCGGTTTCCTCAAAATTGCAGAGGCAATGCAAGCTCAAGGAATAGTCTGATTACTACAATCACTTTTGTGCCAAACCCAATGGGTAGCGTCTGTATCGACCCACTGAATCCCCTTTGTATCGGGGAAAAATGCAGAGGGTTTTCGGATGAGCCCTTATAATTTCGAATAATAAGGTTCGAGAACCGAATTAAGTTCATTCATATCAGCAGCCATATTTATGGCATATTTGTGCCAAACTTCTCTTCCTGCATGTAAATCAAAATCATGGTAGGTAATTTCAATTCTACATGCATTCTTTTCTTGATCATCATCCCAATTTAGATGTGCACCAAATGCCTTGTCGATATCGGTTTTGTTATTTCTGAAATAATCAAACAACTCTAGTGTCTGTTCATAGTTATCCTTCCCGCGATAAATATACAGTTCAACTCTAGTAAATGCTGGTCTTTGAACATAAGTCATCCAAAGTCCTTTGCCGACATGTTGCTTCATTGCACGGACTTTGTTCGGCTTAAAATTAGCAGCAAATCCGCCCAACTTTTTCCCCTCTGCTACAACCATCTCCTGAAACTCTCTCTCAAGTATTGCATCTCTGACCATAATGCTCGTAATGGCTAGGACTATTCAAAGGGCTCCCCACTGTATGGGCGTCGATGCAAAGGGTACCCTGTGCTTGGGCTAGGGCTTAGTCGTAGTCTTCTCTGATTGCTTCGAGTTCAAACATTGGAATATATTCGAATGACATCTCTTCTCCGCCAGATGGTTTGACAGAAGTGAGGATTCCATTTCCTTCATACAGGCTTGGACCAGTGTCAAGCATGAACATCATACCGAGTTTATCCCTTGAATTAGCTGGGGTACGATTACTCGGGTCAGTTGCACAAATTCCTGTGCAACCATCAGCAATGGCGATGAAAACTCTACCCTCTCTGTCAATGTGTAAGTCATTGAAATCGAGCAGGTTTCTATTTGAGCCGCCTTGGTCGCTTCTGCAGTCTCCACTGTTTAGACAGATAGCTCCGACCTGCACTGGGTCGGTAGTTAGCCTTCTTGTATGGAATACAGGCTCTTCATCTAAAGCATTCAAACTGAATGTGACATATAGGTGGTAATGAACATCGTTAGGCGCGTAGTGCCCATTTCCATCCCATGGATTTCCATCGAGGTCGGGTTCACCGAGCAAAGAAGCATTCTCGCTTCCCAGATAAGTAACAGCAAATCTTCCAGGGTCTCCTGCATCAGTTTGTGGGAAAGCGGTTGAGATAACTCCAGCAGGGCTCACTCTGAGACTTTCTTGTTCCCAACTCTCACCGGAATCTGTGCTCCTTGCAAGGTAAATCCCCTCATCGGCACCAGTCCAAAGGTGATAGGCATTAGAATCCGTGTCGGTCGAGACTTCGGAATTTTTTCTTGGATTAGGAGTACCAGCATCCTCTCCCATCGTTCTTTCAAACCATGTGAATCCATTGTCCTTTGAGACGATTACAGTAGGTGTTGCTACTCTAGGAGTTACGTATACAGTACCGTCAGGTGCGGTTGAGATTGCACCGTGTAGTCCACCGTTGGTTGTTGCTAGCCCGACAATTAGGCCACCTGTGTCGAATGTTGCTCCACCATCGAAACTAGTGAAACAGAAAATGCCAGCTAGTTTGTTGTAACAATAGTATACAGCAGTTTCATAGATTACGTTCCCAGTTATCTGACCTACTGCGCCATAGCCCGCACTTGTCCAAGGGCCGGTAGCGAGTTTGATGTGGTCGTTGAGTGGAGTCGTTCCAGAATCGTGAGGATTTCCTAACCAAGTCTCCCCATCGTCATCACTCCAACAAATCCAAGATGTTTCTAATCCAATCATTTGCACACCAAACACTCTGTCTGTTATTGGGTCAACCCATCCGTATGGGTCACTTGTAGTAGGAGAACACGCCACAGGGTCTTGTTTTGCTTCCCATGTTCCACCATAATCACAAGACCTCATAACCTTCTCAAAGGCGATGAAGAAAACACAACCAGTGGAGGTTATTCCAATACTCGGCTCAGCAGCGTCTTCTCCAACGCTACTGGCAAAGAATGTCATTTCGATTGGATCTACATCTATCGATGCACCTGTACCATCAGTGACGAATATCGAAGGGTCTGCTGCTGCGATTTCGTTTTCAGTCGATGTTGTTTTTTCATCATCCTCTGACAGAATTGTATAGAGTATCGTGGAAGATAGAAGCAGGGCTACAAGACCTAATGCAACCATTTTCCCAATATTTGTTTGGCTACCAAAGCCAACTTTTTCACCCTGTAAAAAACCGTCATCTTCTACAAGTTCAGCATCATGGATTTCCTCAGACACTAAATCACCTTAGGATTCATTCAATGACCTTTTGGTCTCTCGTAATCGGGGGTAAGTCTTGCCATTACCGCCATGTGCTTGGAGGAGAAGAACAACATGTATACAGGAACAATCAGTGTGAATACCGCAAGCAGAATTAGAGTGTAAAGTCCCCATGGGTCGACTTCGTTCAGGAACACAATCCATGCAGTCCACAGGACAGAGAGCCACATCAGAGGTGACCATCTGCGTGCTAGAGCAGAGAATCTTGCATTTGCATTCGAATTAGTGTAAAGTGATGCAACCTCATCTTTAGTAACAAGTCCTTTTTCTACGCCGCAGCGGACACAAACTTGCGCTTTTGGTCCATTTCCGTGAATGAATTGTTCACGGGGGTAGACACTGTAGCAATGGCGGCAGGTCGGCATGTTACACCCGAGCAATAATCTGCACTTCAAGCATGCGCTACCCGACGTAAAAATTCAGCGAGGACAAGCATTCCTTTCTGTGAGCCAATAGACTCTGGATGGAACTGAATTCCGTAGGTATTTCCGTCTTTGATTTCCATTGGTAAAGTCCCAGTCTCATCACTTGAAGTGATTTCCAATTCTCCTGAGCCCGCCAATACTAGAGAGTTGTATCTTGTCATCTCATAGCGTCCTTCTTCCATTAGCCCGCTGCCGTTTGAGATTACTGTTGAAGGTACTCCATGGACGGGACCATATGGGCTCTCAATCAAATCCATTCCTCTTGACAATCCAATTGCTTGGTGCCCTAGACAGATTCCCAAAACAGGAATTTCCAGTTTGGCAGCATGCATCGTAACTGGAGAAATTTCAGGTCTTCCAGGGCCCGGTCCGATAACAACAGCATCATGGTCAAAGTCAACAATTTGTCCTCGCCCGTTGATTACATCCACTTCGCATCCAAACACTTGCAAAGCGTGGATTATGTTGTATGAGAACGAATCCAAGTTATCGATGAAAGCAACTCGCAGGTCGAATTTTTCTTCGATTTCGAATTTCTGTTGCTCTAGGTATAGAGGGTAGATGCCCAATTCTCCTTTGGTCATCGGCTTTGTATCGTTGCTTAACCAACCACAAGCCCTTCGCAAAGCTGCGGCTTTCCATACCGCCTCAGCAACCTCTGACTCAGGATTACTTTCGATAGTAATCCCTCCACCAGCAACAACAGTACCTCGCCAGCCTTCAGTGGTGTATCTCGCCTCGAGCGTTCTAATCATAATATTCCACGTTGAGTCGCCTGAATGAAGGTCAATCCAACCCATTGA
>JAYYDR010000070.1:0-4200 GCA_036160735.1 Thermoplasmatota archaeon | reverse complement strand
CGAATTTTTGTGATGGTAGGACCTCATCCGGTGAGCGACAATTATCGCTAACCATGTATTGACCTAATGTGTCCCAGGTTGAGGTGTCACCGTTGGATAGGCTGGTAGGCTCGACATTTTCGAACACTCCATCTTTGTAATTCGGGGAATCGTATTCCGGTGCATCTCCACCAAAATCTTCTGAGAAGTTGACAACTATTGTTGTTGCCAATACCATAATCGCAACTAAAACTGCTAAGATTAGCGATAGGAGTTTAGCTTTCCGCTTTTTACTTGGTTTAGCCAAGTCTTTCTCCTTCTTTGTGAATAATTTTGTTCTAGTCATTAGGTTGACTGCGAGCCAAAATACTGCAATAATTATCAGAATTACATTGATTGAGCGAAGATTGTTTCCTTCCGCCCACAACACGAGAGAGGTGAGGAAAAGAATGTAGCCTAGAGTATCATTTCCTGGTTGAAGTAGCCCTGATGGATTCAGAGTTTCCACTGATTTATCAGTGGACGAATCGGCTTCTTCCATGAAAGGCGCCGCCTAATTCTCACATTCTAACCTTATTGCCTGTGATGACTCTCCAAATGCGCTGTAGAGGGTCGTAGTATCTGTCGACGACTCTCTCCTTCAGTTGGATAATTGCATCATCTGTGATTTGGATTCCAGCTGGACATACCTCTGTACAGCATCTTGTGATGTTACAGTATTCGACACCGAATTCCTTCTTAATTTCTGGAATTCTGTCTTCTTCATCAAGTGGGTGCATCTCATATTGTGCGAGTCTAACCAAGTTACGAGGTCCAGCGAACTCATCGAATAGTTGGTGATCTCTCAAGACGTGACAGGTGTTTACACATAGGAAACATTCGATACATTCTCTGAATTGCTGAACTCTGTGTGCCTCGTGCTGGTTGAATTCCCAGTTTGGTGCTTCAGGTCCCTTGATTGGCTTGATCTTCTGAGCGACATCATAGTTCCAAGAAACGTCTGTGACGAGGTCCTTGATGTGAGGGAAGGTCTTCATTGGGCGGATTTCAATCGGTTGGCCTGCCGGAGTTTCTGCAACTACGTCAGACATCCTTGTCATACACATCAAACGAGGACGTCCATTGATTTCAGCACTGCATGAACCGCACTTTCCAGCCTTACAGTTCCATCTTACCGCTAGGTCAGGTTCTTGCTCGTACTGAATTCTGTGCATGCAGTCAAGAATTACCATTCCCTCATCCAATTCGAGTTCATAGTCTTCCATTTCTGCATCGTCGCCTTCTCCACGAAGGACCTTGAATTTCTGATTCTTACCTTTGAGTGACATCAGTTGCCACCTCCTTGTTCTGCTGCTCTTTCAGCAATCATTGCCTTGACTTCATTCAGAGCTTCTTTCAAGTCGTCTCTAATTTCCTCAATTGGCTCTTGGCGGATCTTGATTTCTCCGTTTTCCATCCAACAGATGTTGAGATTCTTACCCCAGAATTCGTCTTCGTGTCCTGGGAAATCATCACGGGTGTGTCCTCCACGGCTTTCTTCTCTTGCTAGAGCAGCCATTGTAGCTACTCGTGAGATATCCACCATATTCTTGAGGTCTAACGCCTGATGCCATCCGGAGTTGTACTTCCTGCTAGTACCCGGGAAGCACGCCTTCTCTCTCTTCGAGAACTCGTCTAGGTCTGTCAGAGCGGATTCTAGTTCATCCTTTACACGGATGATACCGACCTTTTCTTGCATCATGTCACGCATTGCATCATAGATTAGGCCAGGATTCTCTCCTTCGCCTCTCTCCAGAGGTGCAACCATCTCTTTGATTGCTGATTGAACCTGTGATTCATCGATACTTGGCTGGGCCAAGTCTGCTGCCTGCTTTGCAGCGTATTCTCCTGCCCTCTTTCCGAATACGATTAGGTCAGATAGTGAGTTACCACCAAGACGGTTTGCACCGTGTAGTCCACTTGCAACTTCACCACAAGCGTACAATCCAGAAACTGATGTTTCTTGGGTTTCAGCATCTACGACTACTCCACCCATTACGTAGTGTGCAGTAGGGCCTACTTCCATCGGTTCCTTGGAGATGTCAACACCTGCAAGTTCCTTGAATTGGTGGTGCATTGACGGTAGTTTTGCTAGAATTGCTTCTTCTCCACGGTGGGAGATATCTAGGAATGCTCCGCCGTGTGGGCTTCCTCTTCCTGCTTTTACTTCGCTGTTAATCGCCTTTGCAACTACGTCACGTGTAAGTAGTTCTGGTGGGCGGCGAACTGTTGCAAGTTTGCCGGATACGACTTCCTCGACCCACTGGTCTGATTCCTCAATCGTTTCAGCGTGGTCTCTAGCGAAAGCCTCTGGAACATAGTTGAACATGAAACGCTCATTTTCGCTGTTAAGGAGCCTTCCTCCTTCCCCACGAACACCTTCTGTGACTAGAATGCCCCTAACAGATGGTGGCCAAACCATTCCAGTTGGGTGGAATTGGACGAATTCCATGTCTCTC
Source organism: Thermoplasmatota archaeon (assembly GCA_036160735.1). GTDB lineage: Archaea > Thermoplasmatota > Poseidoniia > Poseidoniales > Poseidoniaceae > MGIIa-K1. Next base: position 1,723 of record JAYYDR010000070.1, on the reverse strand, counting down.
AGTTCAGCACCAGCCCAGAGAGCGAGTGCGTGACCGTCACCAGTGTATTCCCATGAACCGGAACATACAGACCAGCATCTGGTGATTCCACCGGTCGCTAGAACAACCGATTTCGCTGAGAATGCGTGGAAGTCCCCGTCTACTCTTGTGTAAGCAACACATCCAGTTACTCTGTCTCCTTCCTTCAGTAGATGACGGACAGTGTACTCTGTGAACATATCTATTCCTTCGTGGATGCCTCTCTCCTGTAGAGTTCTGATGATCTCTAGGCCAGTAGCGTCTCCAACGTGTGCTAGGCGAGGGAATGTGTGTCCACCGAAGTTTCTCTGGTTGATTAGGTTCTTTGGTGTTCTATCGAAAACCGCACCCCATTGCTCCAACTCCCTTACGCGGTCAGGAGCTTCCTTTGCGTGGAATTCTGCCATTCTCCAGTTTGCAAGCCACTTGCTTCCCTTCATTGTGTCGTGGAAGTGAACTTTCCAGCCGTCACGAGGGTCTGCGTTCTGAAGTGCTGCAGCACAGCCTCCTTCAGCCATCACAGTGTGTGCCTTACCTAGAAGCGACTTGGTGATTATAGCAGTCTTTGCACCGCTTCTTGCTGCTTCGATAGCAGCGCGCAATCCTGCGCCTCCTGCACCGATAACAATTACGTCATATTCGTGAGATGTGAAATCTTCAGACATATCACGCACCTCCAATAAGTACTAGGCTGAAATCATTGATTATTCCCTTTGAGCATGCGATTGTCCATGCATCGCCGACGAATACCAAAATTAGAGATATCCAGAACCAGAATCCGTGGTCCCTGTTGATGATGCTAATTTTTGAGAATAGCGCACCTCTAACCTTTGAGATGCCAGTTGTCCATCGGTCAAGCATTCCTCCTGCAAGGTGCCTTAGTGCGTGGCAAGAAGTAACGTAGAACGTCAAACAAACTGCTTCAAGGAATAGAATAATAGTTCCACCTGTGAATCCGTATCCATCGTTAGAGAACGTCATTGTGTGGGTGATATCCCACCACTTGATGAGCAAGATTGGGATAACCATGTAGAGGAAATATCGGTGGAGATTGTTGATTAGGAATAATCTCTTTTCTCCCTTGTAGCCAATCTTCTTGTTAATCTCTGGTTCATCTACCCAGCAAGCGACAGGACTTGCGAAGAATGTGCGGTAGTAGACACGGCGCATGTAGTAGCAGGTGCCTCTAAATGAGAAAGGAATCCAGAGAATCAAAACTGCTGCATTTACCCAAGAAGGATGGTCCCACCCAGAGAACATATCCCATTCCAATACGTTAGGAGAGAACATTGGTGAGATTACGTGGGCTCCGTTGACATCGTAGTCGATGTGTTCGGAGAAAAATACGACACGCCATAGTGTCCACAAAACGGCCAATATCAAGCCTATTCCCATTACAGCAGGCTGTGCCCACCAGTTATCGATTCTGTTAGTTCTGCCCATGCCATTTAACATTGGTAATTTGAGACCTTCTCCCATTAGGTACACCAGCCACGCCCCCTTTAGGGGGCGCATGTCACGACCCAGTCGCGATGGGGTCTTTGACCTGTTCGGCTCTTGTTCATGCCAGAGAAGAGTAGTCAACTTCAGCTTCTACCATCTCTATCTCGTCGACGTCCATCTGTGCGAGTTGTAATTTGCCAGATAGTTCATCGTTTACAGCGTGCCAGTAAGAGTATGCTTCGATGACCCAAATTCCTGATTC
>JAYYDR010000069.1:0-30406 GCA_036160735.1 Thermoplasmatota archaeon | reverse complement strand
CCGCAACCTGAATCAAATTTCGAATCAGAGGAGAAAAGAAGTTTGTCGCAATCTGCACAGTGGTAGTTTCCGGATTCGAAATGTTTGTCGTATTCTCCAGTAAATGGTCTCTCTGTGCCGTTTTCCTTCATGACATAGTGGCGCAATTGAGCCTTTAGAGCTCCGGATAAAACAACCTCCCAGGAGTCAATATATGCTACTGGGTCTTTTCTTCCTATTTCATGGAAAGCAAGGATTCTTTCAACATCTGCTCCGCTTTTACCACTAGACCTACCCTCTGCGTCAGGGTTGTAACTTGTGTTGGTATTAGCAAAAACCGTATCAAAATCTAATCCCAGTTTTTGACATGATATGAGTGCATCGCGAAGAATAGTTGTTTTGTCTCCATTAATATATGGTAAATTGAATGATATTCTTTCACTATCCCAGTTACCAATTGCGAACGCTTCACCAATCGATTCATAGAATTCGGGCCTGCAATCAGGATATATTGCGTGGTCTCCAGAATGTACGCCTAGAGCTATTTCAACGTCGACATCTTCTCTTGTTGATGTGGATAATGCGTATCCATACAGGATTGATGCAAAAATCGCATTTCTATTGGGCACTACTGTTGCCTTCATTTGTTCCTCTTCATAGTGACCTTCAGGCACCTCTAAATCAGAACTTGTTAGTGCTGAATGAAAAATGCTCATAGCAGACCTTAGGTCTACAATTCTATGCTCAACTTCGAAACCTTTTGATTCAAGGTATGCGATGTTTGATTTTGCACGCTCAATTTCTATCACATGTTTTTGCCCATAATCATATGACAAGGTGCTTACTTTGTATCCCTTTGATAGTAAGTGAATCAATAGCCCTGTTGAGTCCATACCGCCGCTAAAAGCCATCACTGCTCGCATCAGTCTACCCCCATCCATTTGTGTGTTTGCAAAGATAATCGCCAACCAGGAGATTCCTTAACGAGGTTTTCAACAACGGCAAAATTCTTGCCATTCTGCTCAATAGATTCCCCTTCCATATAGCATGGCTGGAGAAAATGGTGTTCAAAGCCTTGTTTTATTTCATCATACATTGACAAATCCTGCCCACAGTAAACGACTTTCAACTCATCACCAGTTCGTTGTTTTATTGACACATTGGGATAGAGTTGGTCCTTTGGTGAAACACATATCCAATCGATGATTTCTGGAACAGGGATTGTACCATTTGTCTCTACTGAAAGATTGATTCCATGAGACTTTAATTCCCGCCCAATGGTTTCTAAATCCTGCATGCAAGGTTCGCCACCAGTGAATATCACCCGTTCGCAATTATAACTCAGTACTTTGTCGATAATGTCGCTAAGTTCCATCTCAGTATAAGTCAAAAAGTCAGTATCGCACCATTCACATCGCAAATTACAGTTGCCAAATCTTACGAATACATGCGGAATACCTGCATGATATGCCTCACCTTGAACCGAATGGAAAATTTCGACAATAGGGTAAGTCGTCATTAGATCAACTCACAATGGTGGGCTACGGATTAATTGCATCAATTCACTACGGGCTTCGCTTTTATCAAAGAACACACCGCGCATTGCACTGGTAGTCATAATTGCATTCTGCTTTGACACACCTCTACACTGCATGCATCCATGAGAAGCTTCGATGATAACTGCTGAACCTAAAGGGTTCAGATGTTCTTCGATATCATCTGCAACACCGTTAGTTATTCGCTCTTGGTTCTGTAGTCTCCTTGCATGCAATTCAACGATTCTAGCGAGTTTACTAATTCCAACAATTCGCTCTGTTGGAATATAGGCAACGTGCGCTCTCCCCCTGAAGGGTTGCAGATGATGCTCACAAGTTGAATGGAATTCGATATCTCTTAGCAACACGATTCCATCGTAACCTTCACCGTTAAATGTTGATGACAATACGTCAGTCGCATCCATTCCATATCCTGCATATATTTCGGAGAATGAGTCAATTACTCTCTTTGGCGTATCTACTAATCCTTCTCTAGTATCATCGCCCTCGATGTATTTTAGTATTGTACTAACTGCTGCCATAGCATCTTCTCTAGAAGTCATTGTTTCCCCTCCATTCTGCCGTGCCTAACATCTATAGCGTCGAGTTGGTCAAGCAATTTTCGACATGCGGTACGGATAGCGTCAGCAACGCTAACGAATTTTCCGTCATCTCCAACATGTAATTTCAAATCAGCTAAGATTTGTGCTGGCATGTCTAAACTTACCTTTGGCATTGCTTATAGCTACAAGTCTTCCCTTATCAAGTATTCGCAGAGTAATACTCTAGGAATATTTGTGTTTTATTTTCAATTTCGCGACTTTTGCCCTAAGTCCGCCGTCCCAAACACGCATGCTTTCCGCTATCCAATGGATTACAGCCATGGTGTAAATTATACACCGATTGTATATAATTGAATTTGGGGCTATCCAATTTCAGGACAATGATGCAACTAAATCCTCACGATTGAACTGCTTAGCAGCGAACCATGCTGCTAGCCCCGCATAAATCAAACTTGAAAATAGCCAGACGAGTACGTGTTCAAAGATAACTCGATCTAATAGTAATTCTCTCATCGCAAGAAGGATGTTTACAAGAGGTATTGCAAACCACCAGGATTCAACAGTATCTAAGTTAATCACTTGTGTGAATAATGCTGGGAATATTATGAATAAAATAGCCGGGCCAAGTAATGAACCAGCCTCTTTCACACTGTGCGCTTTCATCGCTAGTGCAAGTTCGAATGCAACCACCATCACTGCAAATATCACAACCGCACCAAGTAATAGCAAAATGCTAGTCAATGATACAGATGGTACCCCGATTATTGACGAGGATGCTAAGTAGGTTATTGCGAATAGTAAACCCCCGATTTGAAGAGCCACTCCTGCACTTGTTATGCTTGCAACAGCTAGCCATTTTCCGGCCAGTAATTCTAATCTGGAGCAAGGTAGGCAAAGTAGTGCCTCTAGAGTGCCTCTCTCTCTTTCCCCTGCGGTCATATCAATCGAAGGTTGTATCGCACTTGAAGCCGTCCAGATTGCTATAACCATCGGAATAAACAAAGATAATGCTAATCCAGCCTGCTCACCCTTGGTAGCAGCATCAGCACTCTCAAAGTCACCATCCCATTTAACAGGATTTAGTGCAACTTCTGGGTCAAGATTTGCTTCGACTAATGTACCGTTAACAACATCTGACTCCCATTCATCAACAGCTGTGATAATACGGGATCTAGCCTCATTAGATGCTTCACTGGTTGACAGATACAATATAGCAAACTTCCATCCTGAATCGTTCACCTGCAATCTAAAAATCGCTTGAGTTTCTAGTGTTCTTATCCTATCTAAGTCACTACCTATATCTGACAAATTACTGATATTTGCAGGCATTGGTTCGAATGTGAATTTGACATTTGTGTCATTGAATGATTCCTCCAAATCAGAATTGTAATCACCTTGCCATATTATTTCTAATTCTAAAGCATCAAGTTCGGCTGCCTCAGATTCCAGCAATAGTGGCAGTGCGATAAACAAAGCAGGAAATATCAGTAGAGGAATCACAACCAAAGCTAGCAAGGTCCTCCAATCTCTTACGAATTCTACAATCTCTTTTTTTGCAATTGTAGAAATAAATCTCCAAGAATTACTCATCTTCACCCACCCCCGTGGAGTTAGGTGTTTTGCCTGTGAGGAAAATCCGCCACCATTTAGCTAGTTTGCTCTCTTTTGTATCATCTTCAGATCTCAGTCGTGCTTTGTCTGATGTTAGAGAAACATATGCCTCTTCAAGCGTGTCTTTGTTGGTCAATTCTAGTAGTTTCTGTGGAGCGCCATCCGCTCTTATTGTACCATTGTGTACTATCACAATTCTGTCACATACTTGTTGTGCTTCAGCAAGATGGTGTGTACTGTAAATCACAGTACCTCCTTCATCTCTTAGTTGACCGACTAACTTTCTGACGGTTCGTGCACTTGTGACGTCCAAGCCGGCAGTTGGCTCATCCAACAGGAGAATATCTGGCCCGTGAGCCAAGGCTCTAAGCAGTGCAGTTTTTTGTCTCATACCTCTGCTGAAACCTTTGGTGTGCCTCGCTAGCGAATCTGTTAGGTCCAACTGTTTCGCAAAATGCGAGACACGGTTCCATGCTACCTGGTCGTCGACTCCGTAAATTCTTGAATGATAACGAATATTTTCCCAAGCAGTCAATCTCGAATATAATCCCGTGGACTCAGGAACTACTCCTAGTTTCGACCTCATTGATGATACGCGTTCGCCCTTGAATAACACACTGCCCTTTGTAGGTTCCATAACCCCCGCCATTAACCTCAGCAGTGTAGTTTTACCAGCACCATTCCCCCCAACTAACCCAATGACTTGTCCTGACTTTATCTCTAAATCTACGTGAGTAAGAGCTTCGACTTCTTTGAAATTCTTACCAACGCCAACAAGTGAAAGCATAGATTCAGTCATTTAATCAGCGTCCTTTTTCAATTATCTTATCTAAGCCTGGATGTTTTTCTTCCAATCTATTGGCTCGAGTAATTTGTTGGACTAGTAGGTCATGTATCTCTTTTTGTGAAACTCCCATGTCTATATGATTAACTATCATTTCTAGAGCACCTTGAATTGCGCCAGCATCCAAAAATGCGTCGTTTGAGATTTCACCATTTATTCTACAAACTTCGAGCCGACCAGATATATACTCTGCTTCTGACTTCACTCTCGGGCCGTCAACATGTGGCTGGGCAATGAGTCTGTCAATGCAGGTTCGCATGTGTTTGGGTGTGCGAAATTGGTTATCATTGCTTTGCTGGTGTGCTATTTCTGAGCCAACTCGACTAACACTCCACCGGTACTTTTGGGATGAACGAAAGCAATCATTGCACCATGTGCTCCCTTCCTCGGCTCTGTATCGATCATCTGTATCCCGTTTTCTAGCATGAGAGAAATTACTGATTCTATATCTTCAACTCTAAAACAAACTTGTTGAACGCCAGGTCCTCGCTTTGATAGGAATTTTCCAATTGGTGTGTCTTCACTTGTCGGTTCAAGTAATTCGATTTTAGGTGTTGAAGGGTCGTTTTCACTTGTCGAAAAAAACCTAGTTGTTACTCCTTGGTCCTCTACCAGTTCGTCATCTCCCTGAATTAACCCTAATAAGGACCAAAACGAAGAGGAATCGTCCAGATTATCACACGCAATTCCGATATGGTCTAGATATATCTTCATCTAATCACCTAAAATCCGCTTGGAGCCATGTAGGTCCCAAATACATCCTTCATCGCATTGATAATTTCACCTAGTGTGCAATCCTGTTTTAGAGCCTCTATTACCAAGGGGAATAGGTTCTCAGTACCTTTCGCTGCCATTGTAATTGATTCCAATGCTGAAGTAGCAGAAGCACTATTCCTGCCTTCTCTGAGTTTTGCGAGTTTTTCTGATTGCCTTATTCCTAGTTCTGGGTCAGGCTTCAATAACGGCGGCATTTCCTCATCGTCTAAGACTCCGTGATTTATCCCGACGATCTTTCTCTCGCCTGATTCAACTTCTGTGAGGTGGGCCCATGCAGTCTCATGGATTTCTCTTTGCTGGTATCCAGCTTCGATTGCTTTCATTGAACCACCCATTTTTTCGATTTCGAGAATTTTTTCGAGTGACTTTTGATAGATTTCTTCAGTCAGCATTTCAACAAAATATGAACCACCAAGTGGGTCGACAACACTTGCGACTCCACTCTCTTCTGCGATTATTTGCTGAGTTCTTAGTGCAACTGTTGCACTCTCTTCGGTTGGTAAGCCTAATGCTTCATCAAACGAATTGGTGTGTAAACTCTGAGTTCCGCCGCAAACAGCTGCCAGTGCTTGAATTGTTACTCGAGCAATATTATTCAGTGGTTGTTGGGCTGTTAAGGAAACACCAGCGACTTGCGTGTGGAATCGAAGCATAGCACTTTTTGGATTCTTAGGGCTGTATCTTTCGGTGATAAGGTCATGCCAAAGTTTCCTAGCAGCTCGGAATTTACTCGCCTCTTCAAAGAAATCATTATGGCAATTGAAGAAGAAAGACAGTCTAGGAGCAAACGTATCAATGTCTAGCCCACTTTTCACAGCTGCTTGTACGTATTCTAATGCGTTAGAAATTGTAAATGCAACTTCCTGAATGGCGGTCGAGCCAGCTTCTCTTATGTGATATCCTGAAATTGAGATAGTATTCCAAAGAGGAATTTCTTCAGCACAATACTCGAAAATGTCAGTAATCAATCTCATTGATTCTTTGGGTGGGAAAATATGTGTTCCTCTAGCGATGTACTCCTTTAGAATGTCATTCTGGATTGTGCCGCGTATCTGATTTTTGGCAACACCATTTTCCTCAGCCACAACTGCATACATTGCCAGGAGAACCATTGCAGGAGCGTTGATTGTCATCGAAGTTGAGACCTTGTCAAGAGGTATTCCTGACATCAAAATTCTCATGTCATCAACACAGGATACTGAGACCCCGACTTTACCTACTTCTCCTTCACTCATTTCATCATCAGCATCTAAACCAAGTTGTGTCGGTAAATCAAATGCGACAGAGAGTCCTTTCTGCCCACGCTCAAGTAACAGTTTGAAACGTTCGTTAGTTTCTTCAGCACTACTAAATCCAGCATATTGGCGCATTGTCCAGAGCCTAGATCTGTACATTGAATCGTGAATACCACGAGTGTATGGTGGCTTACCCGATTCGTCAGGACCCGCAATCTTTGGTACCTCTATTCCACCCAGGGTTTGCCAGTGTTCCTTTCTCTGGCTCATTTTTAGATCCCCATGTATTAGAGAGTGACGAAATATTTCTACAAATTATTCAAAATGAATTCAACAGCAACCATCATCGTTGCATTCTTTTTTTTCTTCGTGAACAACACCGCCAGGTCCGTGTGCATGCCCGTGTGCGATTTCTTCCGAAGAAGCATCTCTCACTTCGACAACTTCAACGTTGAAAGTCAAGGACTTACCTGCTAGAGCGTGGTTAAAGTCAACAGTTACGACTTCATCACCGATTTCTGTAACCCTGAATGGGCCCATGTCACTCATTAAGGTCATCCCTATTTCGGGGTTTATATCACCGAACATGTCTTTTGGAACTTGCTGAACTGCATCTGGGTTGTGATTGCCATATGCGTCTTCTGGAGATAGAGTAAATTCAACTTTGTCACCAACGGATGCCCCCATAAGTTCCCTTTCGAATCCAGGAATCATGTTCTTGTGGCCAACAAGGAATTTAAGTGGATCTCTCCCCTCTGATGAGTCGAAGACTTCTCCGTTTTCGGGTAGAGTGCCTGTGTAGTGGACGCTTGCTACTTTATCATTCTCGATTTTTGACATGTTATTACCTCTTTGTTGTATATCTCTTGACCATCTTTCTGAATTCCTCGGCGACTTCTTCTGGAATGATTAATTCGGATTCTTTTTGATTGATGAATTCAACTGCGTCGTCGACACCGGAACGTTCCCCTTTTGCCCAAATCTGTCCTAGTATATTCGAACGATGCTCTTCACTTATTGCATCGTTTTCTAATAACTCTCGAGCAGCATACTTGTATTCGAGGTACTTTCTTCGATCGAGTTTCTTTGACTGTGGTTGCCTTCCGCCACCTTTTTTGTCATTCGCCCTTCTACGCTTTTGTTTTCTATCACTTTTACTGACCTCGGTTTTGATGGTCTTGAATACATTAGCAACACCTTGACTCGTTGAAGATTTCTTAGGCTCATCGATTTTGGTTTCAATGACAACTTCGACTTCTGGTTCTAGTGCAGTAACCGGATTGATAGTCGCCTCAACCTTCTCATCTAGTTTCTTTGCGTCCTTCGCTTCTTTAGCAAATTGTGCAGTTGCTGCTGATTTCGCCCTTAGCGCAGCCAACCGTTCTTCTCTACCATCTGGTCTCTTTACTTCGGTTTTTGGAGCAGGTTTAGGTTGTGGTGAAGGTTGGTGCTTTTTCTGTACAGGTTGAGGTTGCAATGGTTTAGAAGCAGTTTTGCTTTCTATTTCCCTTCTCTGCTTTAGAGCCTCCATTGCGGCTTTTTGTTTTGCAGCAAGGTCGTTTGTTGGTTTTTGTTGCGCGGAAGGCTTTGGCCTAGGTGGTTGTCTAGTCACTTTTTCCTTTCTATCACGGGCTTTTTGACCTGCGTTTGGCGCAAAAGGATTGAATGGTTCATCCTTGCGTCTTCGCCCGTTCATAGTCTTGCGGCTTCTCGGCCTCTCATAACCCTTGGCATATCATCAAGGCCATGAAATTGGGGTTTGGTCCGTCCTTAACTCCTGGTCGACACCGGACTGAACTAATGTTGTCGTGCGTCCGTGGTTGAGTTCAAGCCAACCAAGTCGGGCAATCATCGTACCGTTGTCTATACAGTACATTCTTGGGGGACAATGACTGCTTGCTCCTCTTTCTTCACACATTATGGATGACATGTCTCTAATGCGCTGATTGCAAGCAACACCACCGCCAAGTAAAACTTCAGTTTTACCAGTGTGAGCTAATGCCCTTTCTGCTACTTCAATGCAAGCTGCAAAGGCATGCTCTTGAAGGCTCCAACAAACAGCCTCGAATGGTTTTCCTTCTCTAACTAATCTATTTGCAGCACTCATCAAACCGGAGAACGCCAAGTCCATTCCGTGAACGGCATATGGCAACTCCAAACCTTCTAGGGATGGATTTGGATTATTTTTTAGCCACTCTAGAGCCTTCTTTTCAATTACAGGACCACCTGGGAAAGGAATGCCGTGGTTTCTTGCAAACTTATCCAACATGTTTCCTATTCCGATGTCTAAGGTTTCGCCTAGGACACGATATCGACCGTCCAAACGAGCAATTACCTGTGTATTTCCACCACTGACATACAGAAGGATTGGGTCGTCACAACCACACTGCTCTCTGCCGATTTCTATGTGGGCAACACAGTGATTCACTCCAATCAATGGTACATCGAGATGCGTAGCGATTGTTCTTGCTGCTGCGGCACCGGTACGCAAACATGCACCCATTCCTGGGCCTTGCGAGTAAGCGATTGCACCGATATCTTTCGGTGTGATTTCATTGTCTTCTAGAATCTTGCAAAAAAGTGATGTCGATAGTTCTACGTGGTGGTCTGCTGCCTCACGCGGATGTATACCTCCCTCTGTAGGGCGAATTGTGTCAGATGCAGAGGGACGTGGCTTTCCGTCACCATCTACAAGACCAAATGAAAATGTATGGGCCGTTGACTCGATGCCCAGTGTCCACTCTCCTGCCATGTCTATGCCTGTCGGATATACTATCTAACGGTTTTAGTCTGCAGTGACTAATGGACAGTCTGTTGGTTAACGCAGGGCCAATCGCGCACATGGCAGGAGAGGGCCCTATTATTGGCCAAATCCATGATCAAACAGAGTATGTCCATCCGAGCGGTTTAGCGATTTTAATATCAGATTTTAAGATTGAAAAAATCTCTGAATCTGAAGAGTTGTTGACAGAATACACCGATGTAGATGTTATTGACCTAGAAGGCAAGGCTGTTGTTCCAGGTTTGGTTGATGCCCACACCCATTTACTTTGGGCAGGCGATAGAAGTAGGGAAGTAGGGTGGAAGCAACAAGGAATGACTTACAGGGAAATAGCAGAGAATGGTGGTGGTATCTCAGCAACGGTATTGCCAACAAGAAAGGCCAGTGATTCACAACTCGCTCATTTAGGCGTAGAGAGAATGCGTGAAGCATTACGGAATGGGACTACGCACATGGAAGCTAAGTCGGGTTACGGCCTTGATACTGAATCTGAATTGAGATTATTGTCAATAGCAGAAAATTTGGCTGCGATAGAAAACTTGCCATCATTAGACCTAACATGGTTGGGGGCTCATTCAGCACCACCGGGTAGGTCGTTAGATGATTACTATGAAGAGATAATTTCAGAACAATTACCAGCGGTAATAGACCAAGGAATCGCAAGAAGTGCAGACGTTTTCTGTGAGCCGGGGTGGTTCACAATAGAGCAGACGGAAGAGATAATGAAAAGCAGCAGGCGTGGTGGACTAGACCTTCGACTGCATATCGACGAGTTTGTTGATGGGGGTGGAGGTGACTTAGCTGCTGAGTTACAGGTCACTACAGCTGATCATGCACATTACACAAGCGATGAGGCTAGAGCGAAAATGAATGACTCCGGGGTTAATTGTGGATTCCTACCCGGTACTCCATATTCAATGGGTGCTGAGTATCCGCCATTCAACCATTGTTCAGAAAATGAGTGGGCATGGTCAATTGCAACAGATTTCAATCCAAACTGTCGAACACTGAGTTTACCATTCATCGGTTCTGTTCTTGTACAGCGTAATGATATATCGCCAATCGCTACTCTAGCAGCATGTACTCGGAACTCAGCAGAAACTACTCCTCACCCTTCTGGACTAAAACACGGTCAGATAGTTGAAGGCGGAATTGCAAATCTGAATATTCTGGATAGTCCGCATTGGGAAGCTTGGTGTTTGCAACCTGGTCATTCGCCATTTTCTGCAACTATGATTGAAGGAAACATGATTTATCATTAAAAACGGCGTGATAAGGGATTAATATGAATTCAGTAAAAGATAGTTTTTGGTTAGAGACTGTAGTTTGTTCTGCAAGAAAAGGTGTGGATGCTAGACTGGAGAGAATGTTGGAAGCTCGACAAGAAATGAGACGTCGTACCGAAGGTTGTGTTAGGGCTTGGGTTTCGAGGTCGATGGATGGCCAACCGATGTTTCTACTTCAAGCGATTTACGAGAATCAAGAATCTTGGCACAGAAGTGCGAAAAGAGTTGCAGAAGAATTAGATTCCAGAGATGGCGGGATTGAAACTCTACTTGGCGGGCCGCCATTGGTAGGTATTTTCTCATTAGATCCTCAAAACCTCGATTTAGGCGAAGCATAAGTGTCGCATAACATACATTATGCGACAACGGTTTTGTCTCTCTTAGAAGTAATGGCTCTCAGTACCCTGTTTAGGTCTTGAAAATGCAAACTTTTGCAAAAAACACCCTTAGAATGGGGGGGTTTTAGTTGATATTTCCTAATTTTTGAAGGTTTAGAGAACATAGTATTCATTAGCATGTTAGTTTAGGCTCATATGGTTCAAATGACTGGTGTTAGCGGATTCTGTTTGAAGTGCAAAACCTATGGTCCAATCAAAGATGGTAAGATGATACGAATGAGCAATGGTCGTACACGATGTGCTGGATTTTGTTCGCAACCTGGGTGCACAGGTAAAATCTCCAAAATCGTATCTTGACATTCCATACCGATTCGGATATATACCGAATCATTGTGGAACAACTACGAGGGCTCGTGGTCTAGGGGTTATGACGTTGCCTTGACATGGCAAAGATCGCCAGTTCAATTCTGGCCGAGCCCACTCCTAGCTCCAAACACTCTCCAAATCAGTTGAGTAATGATTTAACATTAAATGTTAATTGAAAAGCAGTTAAATGTTAATCAATCGGATTCAATTTCTTCCGATTCTGGAATATGTAAATCCTCTATTTCAACCGGTAAGTTGTCGCTATCATCTATGAATGAGAAGTCTGTTGAACCTCCACCCCAATTTTTGATGTTGGAATCATCACCCTCGAATTCTTCGCTGGCGATAGCGACTTCTGGATTCATAGAATAATCAGAGGGATCTACTTCCCGATTTGACATTCTTTCCTCCGGTGGAGGGGCTTCTCTTTCCTCTAAGTGTATACCTGAATGAAATGTACCGCACTCAGGACATCTTGCAGTGCCCTTTTGGGATATGGTTCCACATACTGGACAGCTTTCTTTTCCGACCAAAACGTCTAGTCTGTCAGCCATGGAATCACTCGTCATCAAGGAACATGTCTTCTTGGTCACCAGTTATTTCCTCACCGTCTTCGGTTTCGATTGTAACAGTTCCTTCATCATCATCGAATTCTATAATCTCCCCAAAGAATTCCTCACCATCAACTTCTAGTCCAATCCAATCGCCAACATCAATGTCCTCGTCATCATACTCTTCATCATCATCATCATCTTCATCGTCAGATTCGTCTGCAATTTCAAGGTCAACAGGAGCATCTAGAGCATTTCCTTCTTCTTCGAATTCTTCCTCTTCTTCTAACTCTTCTTCTTCTGACTCAGCATCTGAAGAATCATCGTCTTCTTCTAAATCTTCGTCATTTTTGTTGCCTTTCTTTGCTCGTTCGCGTAGTGATGGCGCATACATCAAGTGTAGGTAAGCTGTTGCTGCGAGACCTATAACTCCGAGAATGATCATGAAAATACCGTCTCCATAGAAAGAAGCAGGCATACTTGAAGCACCATTAGTACCACTAAATGGTGTTAGGGAATTTTGACATTTATTTGGGTCTAGTGCAGGGTCACACGGATAAGTTTCTCCAATAGAGACCGTGCCTTGACATGGGTCAATCATCTCATCGAGCGCATCAGATTGGCACAAATTCCAGTTGGCCTGTGTAATCTCGCCACCCCATTGGTCTGTACCGCCTTCGTAAACTACGGTGCCACCGGTACCATCGACCAACAATCCCATACCATTTACAACCCAAAGTCCAATGAATGTAACCATGAGGAAATAGGCGATAGGATAAACGATGTCGTTAGCTTTCTTACCCATCAAGAACTTCTGTAATGGTGAAGGGAAGGACTTGACTTTCGGCAATTTGCCTGGTTGAATTCCAATTCTAAGGTCTTCCAAAGCCTTCACTAGCTCGTTAGGATCGACTCTCCTATCACCGTCGGTATCAAGGTAATTTAGAATCGCAGTGACCTGTTTAGGAACTAACTTTTCACCCGCAATTTTCTCAATACCCTTCTGTAATTCTGGTGCATCGATTAAGTGGTCATCGCTTGAATCCATCTCACCAAACGCTTCAGCTGCAGTCATTCCCTTTGCAGCGATTGCTAGTGCTAGGTTTTCGAATGCCATGATAATTTCAGACTCTTCCATTGCACTTTCAGGCTCTTTCTCTTCTTCAACGACTTCTTCTTCGACGCCCTCGTCGGACTCTTCATCCTCCAAATCATCTACTAAGTCATCCATCATTGATTCAAGACTTTCTTCATCAGAATCTGCTCCTTCCTCAGATTCGGGTTCGTCTGCGGAAGAGTTCTCGGCGGCTTCACTTTCGATAGATGGTTCTTCATCTATCATATCCGAAACATCCTCTTCGTTTTCATCAGCGCTCTCTTGCAGTTCGATAGGTTCGTCATTTTCGATAGATTCTACCTCTGCTTGAGTTTCTTCAGACTCATCTAATTCGTCTTGCGCATCATCAATTTGGGCGACAGGAGTTTCTGGGAGTTCTTCTAATTCATCAGCAACTTCCGAATCTTCAGGCTCTTCTGAGTCAGCAACAGTTACAGAGGTTTCTTGAATTTCATCAGCCTCTTGAGTTACATCAGCCTCTTGAGTTACATCAACACTCCCGGTAATTTGGGCAGGTACAACCACATTTTCATCAATGGCTGGTTCCTCTTCAATGAATACTGCGCCACAGTTTGAACAGGATATGCTATCAACAGGTATGATTGCTTGACAAGCGCCACATTCGCCTAACTCTTGTTCGGACATGCCTCCAAATCTCACATTACACTCTGGACATGATTCACTGTCTAGAGGTATAATGGAGTCACATGCACCACATTGTGCCATCGGTATATCTTCATCCGACATAGTTGCCACCGTTGTTTGCGAATTCCTCAAACGATATAATCATTCATGGACTTGATGCTGCTAAGATGGTCTGTTGCGGGGGGTGATGTCGTTGACGGAAGGCGATTTCGAAATTGGTAAAACTTACACATATGACCATGAGTCAGACTCAGAATATTTAGGATATATTGACAAGATTTCAAGGGATGATGTCAGGCATTATTTGCTAGTATCGCGGCTGCCTCAACGACGTTTATTGGAACACATAGATCTAGACAAAGTTGAGACATATTGGATTACAACACAAGATGTTGCAGGCTCAATACAGCCATCTCTAGACCAGTTAGAGGATTTATTGGTCAATCGTGTACAACATCATAGCGGCTTTGCATTTATTGAAGGCATAGAATGGCTAGTATCGTT
This sequence comes from Thermoplasmatota archaeon, assembly GCA_036160735.1. GTDB lineage: Archaea > Thermoplasmatota > Poseidoniia > Poseidoniales > Poseidoniaceae > MGIIa-K1. The sequence goes on along the minus strand of JAYYDR010000069.1, from coordinate 16,273 downwards.
ACACGGCTTTTCTAATGTACTGAATTTTGTAATGCGAGTGAAGGATTCGCTGCACAGGAAGGCATGGAGTGTGATATTTGTTGTAACTCCAGGAATATTTTCTGATATTGAATTGGCGAAATGGAATCGCGAATCAGGTGCGTGGACAATACCCAAGAGAGAGAAAATGTCACAGATTGAGGCTGTTGACACAATGACGGATGTTATTGAACCTGAAGTAAGTGAACCACCCCTCTCAGAGGATGGGAGTTCTAAATTGGCCTTCTTAATCCGAATTCCTCGTGAAGGTTATTCAAAAGAAATAGCAAGGAGACGTATTTTGCAATGGAGAAGAATGGGGCTAGATGTGTCAGAAGCAGAGCCAGCGTTGTTCATGGAATCGGATGATGATGGGTATGAATTATACAAAACTGTAGAGGAAAAGGTAAGGACTGCAGTGGAACTTGATAATCGGCTCGATTTGTTACTCGAGAAGGGTTTCAAATCAGATGTAACAAAGTTAAGATTCAGAGTCCGCCAACTCACTGGATTTGATGAAGTAGAGGCTCGTATTAACGAACTAATCTAGGTAAAATACCGTACTCTGCTTCAATTCGTGATAGCCATCCTCCTTCTCTGAGGTGTGCGGCAATCTCTTCAATTTCCTTGGAGGTTGACCTGTCTCCTGTAAGAGGGTCACTAATCTTCCTTACTAACTTGTAAAGTCCTCCAACATGATTTGCAGGTTCAGCAACGCGGTACTCAAGCGCTTCACAAGCGATAAGAAGTTCACATGCCAATACTTGAGACAGATGGTTACAAGCCTCAACTAAATTCCAGCAAGCAGTAGCTCCCATAGACACATGATCTTCTTGTCCGCCAGAAGTAGGTGTTGAGAAAGCGGACCTCGCCATCGCTCGCCCATGCATTTCAGCAAGGGCTGCAGCTGCGACATAATGTACAATCATCATACCAGATTCGAGTCCGGAATTCTTTGCTAAAAACGCTGGTAAATCACTTCGCGCAGGATCTACCATTTGGTCGATTCTTCTCTCTGAAATACTAGCCAATTCAAATATTGCATGGGACATGTTATCGGCGCATAGAGCTAGGATTTCACCATGGAAATTACCTTGGCTTATCACTTCATTCTGACCAGGATTTGAAGGGTTGGGGAAGATGAGCGGATTGTCGGTTGCACTATTGATTTCAATCCCGATGGTTGATGATAGTTTCATGTGTGCCTCTAACACTGCCCCATGAACCTGAGGTATGCACCTGAATGAATATGGATCTTGCACCCTCTTACAATTTGCATGAGATTCTAGAATTTTTGAATCCTTCATTATCCCTGTAATTCGCTTAGCGACTAACGTTTGACCAGCATGTGGCCTGACGAAATGCACTCTTTCGTCCATTGGCTTGATTGAGCATTCTCTGGCGTCCATCGAAACACATGCTATAAGGTCAGCAATCGTTAACAGGTTTTCTAGCATGATATCTGCATTAACCATAAATGAACACATTTGACTAGTACCATTGATTAGAGACAAACCCTCTTTTGCAGATAGATCTATGCCGATTAATCCCTTTTCCCTCAACATCATCGATGTACTCTGAGGCCCATCTGGGCCCCACACTTCTCCCTCTCCTACCAAAGCGAGAGCCATGTGTGATAGTGGAGCCAAATCTCCCGAAGCACCTAGGGAGCCGATTCGAGGAATTACGGGAATGATATCTTCATTGAGGAAAGTTACAATTTGTTCAATGATTACTCTTCTGACTCCTGAATGACCTTTGACTAGCGAATTCGCTCTTACACACATCATTGCACGAGTATCCTGTATGCTCATGCTTTCTCCAATTCCACATGCATGTGAACGAATTAGATTTAATTGTAGAGCTGCAAGGTCCTTCGGGGGGATTATCTCACTCACTAACGCTCCAAATCCTGTGTTTATGCCGTAAACAGTTTCACCGCTAGCTAATATCCTTTCAACTACTGCTCTAGCAGCATCGACTTTACCCCACGCATCGGTTGCAACTTCTACTTTAGCACCTCGAGAAACGAGGCTGATTTCAGCGGTTGATAGCGTACTACCGTCTAGTCTGATGGTTGCCATTATTCATCTCCACTATAGACGGAGTCTATTAGTGTGTCATCAGCAATGAACGGTAGTGTTACCTTTAATTTTGGATTATCCTCCATTGCTCTCTTTATTGCGAAAATAGCCCCATCATTGCGGGCCCAAGCCCTCCTTGAGATTCCATTATTCACATCCCAATCTAACATCGAAAGTAGTTTTCTTTCACTATCCTGGCTACCATCTATTAGTAAACCAAATCCGCCATTGATAACTTCACCCCAGCCAACTCCTCCACCATTATGTAGGCTAATCCAAGTTGCACCTCTGAAACTATCACCCACGAAGTTGTGAACAGCCATGTCGGCAGTAAACATTGAACCGTCAGAGATATTTGCAGTTTCTCTAAATGGAGAATCTGTTCCAGCAACGTCATGGTGGTCCCTTCCAAGTACAATTGGAGCGGAAATTTCACCGGTTCTGATAGCATCGTTGAATGCTTTTGCAATCATTTTTCGACCCTCAGTATCAGCATAAAGAATTCTTGCTTGACTACCCACGACCATCTTGTTCTTACCTGCCTCGTCAATCCAGCGAATGTTGTCCAACATTTGTTGCCTTATCTCATCAGGAGCGTCTTTCACCATGTTGGAAAGTACGTCTTGAGCAATTTTATCGGATTTTGCTAAGTCTTGAGGGTCACAAGATGTACAAACCCATCTAAATGGTCCAAATCCATAATCAAAACACATTGGACCCATAATGTCCTCAACGTAACTAGGGTAGCGGAACCTACTGGCATCTTCATTCATGACATCTGCACCAGCTCTCGACGCTTCTAGCAAAAATGCGTTACCGTAGTCCCAGAAATATGCTCCATTTTCAACAAGGGAGTTAACTGCAGATGCATGCCTGCGCAATGTCTCTTGTACCTCTTGACGGAATTTTTCCGGGTTTGACGACATCAGTTCTTTCCCTTCCTCAAAACTAAGTGTTACAGGATAATATCCGCCTTGCCAAGGGTTGTGAAGGCTGGTTTGGTCTGATAGTAAATCGATTTTAACGTCTCTTTCAACCATTCGTTCAAGTAACTCAACTATGTTCCCGATGTGCCCAATCGATGTTGCTCTACCATCGGATTGGGCTGCCAACATTCTATCGATCGCATCATCAGTGGAGTCTGCAATTTCTGACAACCAACCCTGTTCATGTCGTTTGTTAGCGGCGTGGGGATTTATCTCGCTAACGATGCAAGATGCCCCTGCTATTACACCAGCTTTGGCTTGTGCTCCACTCATCCCACCTAGGCCGGATGTGACGAATGTTATGCCTGATAGCGTATCTCCAGCACCACAGAACATTCTTGCAGCATTAAGCACTGTTATTGTGGTCCCGTGGACAATTCCTTGTGGACCGATATACATGTATGAACCAGCAGTCATCTGACCATATTGACTTACTCCAAGTGCGTTCATCCTATCGTAATCGTCTTGAGATGAATAATTTGGAATTACCATGCCGTTTGTGATTACAACTCTTGGTGAATCTTTTGAAGATGGGAATAACCCTAACGGGTGTCCAGAATACATCACTAAGGTTTGATCATCTTCCATCTCACAAAGATATTTCATTACAAGTCTGTATTGTGCCCAGTTCTGAAAAACCGCACCATTACCGCCGTATGTGATTAACTCGTGTGGAAACTGTGCTATTCTGTTGTCGAGATTGTTATGAATCATTAACATAATCGACGCTGCTTCCTTGGATTTGGTTGGGTAAGAATCTAGGGGGTATGATTTGATTTGATACTGCGTTGGTCTGTATCGCATCATCCAAATTCTTCCAAAACTATCCAATTCTTCTGCGAATTCTGTTGCTAGCGATTTATGTTGTTCTTTGGGAAAATACCTGAGCGCATTTTTGATAGCAAGACGTTTCTCTTTTTCTGTGAGAATCTGTCTCCGCTTTGGGGCATGGTCAACTTCAGTAGATATGCCTGGATGTTCAGGAATTGAGATGGGTATGCCTTCGCCGACAAATGCTCTCATAGCATCGACATCGCTTACCATGCTTCGTGCGACTCTGACATCGTTTATTGAATATTGTAATCGTCATGGCTATGAGTAACCACTGAGACGCACCCCTATGGAGGAGGAGGTTTACCACGCAGAGTTGGCTGACGTCAAAAGGGAAACCAACATCCTCAACGGCCTTGCCGGTACGACGGTTGCTGTTGCAATTGTTTTCTTAATGCTAGGAATCTCTCTTGGTGAAATTGCCGAAAAAAATTCATCTGAGTCCGCAGAAGATTATGGTTTGCGCGTACCGGTATGGGAAAGAGGAAGTCTCAATTACATCACGGACCAAAACAACAGTTCCGTGTTGGAATTCGGACCCTATGAACTACTAGAAACTGCGAACGAATGGAACTCAACACATGTATTCGTTGAGTACGAACTCCCTTTGGAAGAGGGAGGAGCAGCCCCTAACGGTGTGATTTCACTTGCATACTGGCGACCAGATGTGCCGGAGGGTGTACAAGTCCCAGTGATAGCAGAATTTGGGCCGTATTTCCAAGAACCAAGTGTTCAAACTCCGACTATTGAGGTCCCAGGGAGTTGGTTAGGAGAGATGATCATTGACCAGATATTACCTCACGGCTATGCTTTTGCTCAAGTTTCTGTTACTGGAACAGGTAGGTCTAACCATTGTATGGATTTGATGGGTACTGCAGAACAATTAGGTAATGATGCTGCAGTTTCTTGGTTAGGCAGTCAGGATTGGTCCAATGGCAATGTTGCTATGATTGGAAAATCGTATGATGGTTCAACACCTTGGCAGGCAGCAATGTTTGGAAATGAGCACCTGAAGACAATTGTCCCTATATCTGGTTTGATTGGAGTCAAGGAGTTGATGTGGAAGAATGGTTCTGCAGAAGCAAGAGCGCCAATAATGCATAACGGTGTCTATGGCTCATATGGCTTCGACGGCGATGAGGAAGATTATGGTAACTTGTGCCCAGACTACATTATTGGACCAGGTACTGGAGTTTCAGCGTGGATGTTTGGTTCCGAAGTGGCTGGCGATTATTGGGCTGAGAGATACTTCTTGGACAGAGTTTTGGAGAATTACGGAGGCTCAGTATATCTAATTCAAGGGATGCATGATTGGAACGTTGATCCACATATGGCAATTCCAACAATCAACAAATTATACGATCATGGAATTGAAGCTAAAGGTTTGTTTGGACAATGGGACCACGATTATCCAGACAGGCCAACTCAATTATTCGAGAGATCTGATATGGGAGGCAGAGGTGGAGAAGCATTCCCTTCAATGATACGATTCGATTGGATGCAAGATTTGCTCGAGTGGTTTGATTGGTATCTAAAAGGAGAAGGAAGGCAACCGGAATTACATGTAGAAATACAATCAAATCAAGGTTCCTGGCGTATTGAAGACAGGTATCCGGCTAGCGATACAACTGAGGTTGTAATGACACTTGGAGAAGACCTTCAACGAATATCTGGAGGACAAAACGTTCTACCAGATGCTTCAACCGGCCCTGTTTACGAAAGTGCACCGTTGGAGTCGGACATGCACCTTCAAGGACTTCCAAGGCTACACGTTGAGGTATCTACGACAACGGTTGGTGGACAACTATACGCACTACTTGAGGATTGTAACGGTAGTGAATGTATACACATTGGTCATGCAATTATGGACTTGAGATATCATGAAGGCGGAGAGGAATTATCATCAACATGGGCTCCAGTTGTTGGGACGATAACTGCTAGAATGGAATTTATCGCACTTGATGCAGAGATTCCAGCAGGAAACACAATCAGAGTGACTCTTTTATCCACCGGTGAAGATTACCTGCCAGCATCTACATCATCGATTGTAACAATTCAGGAAGGATCTGGAAGTACATTGCAACTGGATACTTTCGACCCATCAGAAAGACTGTATTGGACTCCGCCGGTTTGTACTCATGAAATCTGCCTTTGAGAATCAGGTCGCCATAGCGTGAAAATAATTCCACACAACACCATTAGTATTGAAAATGATATGAACCCATTACGAAGTGTTAAATCGTGATATTCAACCAAATAACCGGCTGTTGTTGTAGAAAATCCTGCTGAAAGCCCTAGCAATAACATGTCCATTGAAAAGACTCTACCGCGTACTTCATCTTCAACCCAGGTTTGAGTTAATACGGTTGAAAGGACCCAATTGCCGCCACTTGCAGAGTGTGCACAAATAATCAAGAATACTGTGAGAGGGAGATAATAGTCAATCGTTAATCCGACGAAGAAGTAGAATATCCCACTAAGTGAGACCAATATGCCAACCATATTGGGCCACTTAGACCTGTCCTTGAATATGGCACGAGCAATCAATGGACCAATCCCTGTACCAATACCTCTAGCGAAAAAGAATAGGCCGAATCCAAAAGCGGCGCCATAGCCTGTAATATCTGAGCCTGCAAGAACTAGGAATACTCCAGCTAATCCAGCGCCTGCAAGATTCCAGGATGTTTTAGCAAATACAATCCTAAGCAGTTTTTTATCAGAATATATCCTACTCCATCCAATTTTTATGTTCTTGAATGCAGTACTAAAAATAGGGCCCTTCATACTTTCATCAACGGTCTGTTCAATAGATAGTGGTATCAAAATAATCGCAGAAAGTAAGAAAGTGAACGAATCTATTACGAAGGCAGCATCTGTTCCCCAATGACTGACAACAATGCCACCAAGCATGGCTCCTGTACAAAGAGCTGTAGACCATGAAGCGCTACCTATTGCGTTAGCGGTGATTAAATCATCTTCATCCACAATGTTTGGTACCGCCGCCCTTTCAGCAGTGACATACACACCGTGGAAAAGCATCATAATTCCAGATACAGCAATAAGCCACCACATATCTTCTGGACCATCTACCATCAGGAAAGTTAGCGCTAGGAATACTTGCGCAATATTGGACCAAAACATCAGTGACTTGCGATTAAGTCGGTCCGCAAGTAAGCCATTGATCGGTTGAGATATGCCAAATAAAATCATACGAACAGAAAAAAGAATGCCGAGCAAGAATTCAGAACCAGAATACTCCAAAATTAGAAGGAATAATGCTATGGTGTTGAACCATTCACCAAGTAATGAGATTACAGACGCGGCCCATAATCTGCGATACCTAGCATTGCTAGAAAAGAACTCAATGTATCCTTTAGTCAAGGTTCATTCCTCCTCGAATAATCCTTGACCTGGTTCGAGAAGGCTGCAAATAATCCATTTTGATGTTGGAGTGTTGGATTTTTCAGCAGTTGATTTGAGAGGTACTAACACGTTTGCTTCTGGGAAGTATGTGGCAATGTTTCCTTCAGGGATATCATAAGCAATTATTGTCCAGCCATTGCTCCTTCTTTCTTCGCCATTGAAGTGAGACACAATGTCAACAATGCGCCTAGTTTTCCAACCTCTTTTTATCATGTCATTTGCATTCATAAAAATGATACGCCTATTTCCATGGACTCCACGATATCTATCATGTACGTCATAAATTGTAGTGTTGTACTGGTCATGGGACCTAATTGTCATCATTACATATTTTCCACTTGGGACTGTGACTTCAGGCAAATCGTGTGCTATGAAATGCGCTTTCTTATCTGGTGTTGAAAATGTTCTCGAATCTCTTGGTGGATTTGGCAATGCAAAACCTTCGGATTTGCGAACGCGTTCATTGTAGTTTTCAAATCCGTCCAGAGCCTCACTCATCAAAGACCTGATGTTATCATAATTGTGTACCAATTCCATCCAATCTCTGTTGTCATCTAACGTAGCTGTTGCGAGTGATGCGACGATCCACGACTCACTTCTTAGATTACTACTGACTGGTTTCAAGTTACCATATGAGGCGTGTACTATTCCCATTGAATTTTCAACCGTGACAAATTGTTTTCCACTAGCCTGCACGTCTAACTCAGTCCTTCCCAAACATGGTAAAATTAGTGCAGTTTCCCCTGTAACCAAATGTGAACGATTTAGTTTGGTAGATACCTGCACGGTTAGTTTGACGCGATTTAGACCTTCAGCAGTAGCGATTGTATCTGGTGTCGCAGACAGGAAGTTTCCACCCATGCAGAAGAATAGGTTGACTTCTCCATCCCTCATCTTGCCGATGGCCTCAACAACATCCACTCCATGTTGTCTGGGACTTACAATTCCGCATGCCTCGTCAAGTTTCTGTAGGAATTTTTCTGTTGGACGCTCCCAAATCCCGACTGTTCTATCCCCTTGTACGTTGGAATGGCCTCTAACAGGGCAAAGTCCAGCACCTTTCTTTCCAATGTGGCCGCCCATGAGGATTAAATTTGCCACTTCTTGTATTACTGCAACACCGTTTCTATGTTGCGTTAATCCCATTGCCCAGCAGGCAATAGTTGCCTTGGAATCAGAAAGCATTCGTCCAGCTCTTTCGATATCGACTTTACTGAGTCCAGAATCTTCAATGATTCGATCCCAATTTGTTTTTGCAACCCTGTTTGCAACTTCTTCGAAACCAGTGGTTGAATTCTTTATGAAATCATGGTCAAGCGAGTCATTTTCCAATTGGATTTTCATCAAACCGTGCATTAGGGCTGCATCCCCGCCTAATCTGACTTGCAGATGTATATCAGCAAGAGCTTCGCTGCCAAATGATAGTTTCATGTAGTCCTGGGGGTGTTTAAACCGAACCAATCCTGTTTCGGGTAGAGGATTAACGTGGATTATCTTTGCACCATTTCTTTTCGCATCTCTAAGAGCTGTAAGCATGCGCGGGTGATTTGTTCCAGGGTTTTGTCCGATTACAAGAATAACCTCTGCATAATTAAAATCCTCTAGGGTAACCGTTCCTTTCCCAATGCCGATAGATTCGTCTAAACCTACTCCACTAGATTCGTGACACATGTTCGAACAATCTGGCATGTTGTTAGTGCCCAGTGTCCTTGCAAACAACTGGTATAGGAATGCTGCTTCATTTGAAGTCCTTCCAGATGTGTAGAACACTGATTTGTCTGGATCATTACTATCATGAATATTGTCAGAGACCAATTGAATAGCATCTTGCCAATTGATGGGAGTATATTTGTCACTACCTTTTTTCAACACCATTGGGTGCGTAATTCTGCCTTGATTGTTTAGCCAAAAATCACTCTTTTGGGATAGTTCTTGAACAGTATATTTTGCAAAGAATTCCGGATTTACACCGCCTTTCATTGCTTCGTCCGCAACTGCTTTTGCCCCATTTTCGCAAAACTCGAATGCAGAGGAATGTTTTGGGTCAGGCCATGCGCAACCTGGACAATCAAAGCCATCAGGCTGATTTACGGTTGTGAGCGTCTTGACTGTTTTTACTGCACCCATTTTCTTGAGGCCATGAAAAAGAGAAGAGGTGGCTGCAGGTATTCCAGCAGCAACGGATTTAATTTTCTTGATTTTCAAAGAATTTGTGTCCATAGGGGTGGTAGCGGAAATCCCCTTTCGGACTGACATTAAACCGTTCGAGTAGCGTTCTGCTTGTCAATGATGCGGCTTAACGGACCAACCAGAACAGGATTTTCTCTAGATGCAAATCCAACCAATGTTATTCCTGCATTCCTAGCAAGTGCTTCTGCTGCTGAACTTATTGCACCTATTGCAAGTATAATCTCAATGTTTGACCGTACCGCTTTGGCAACAAGTTCCCAACCCACTCTCCCGGATAAACCGATAATTTTTGGCTCGATTTTCATGCGGATTGATGCTCCAACAGCTTTGTCGAAAGCATTGTGCCTTCCGATATCTTCCCTAGTTACAATGCATTCACCGGTTTGGTTGAATATTGCTGCAGCATGTACTCCTCCCGTAGAATCAAAAATGGGTTGATTCTGTTTCATATTTGACATCATTTCCTTGAAATCAGCACCCAGAAATTGTGTCCTCGATACCGTTTTGTCTGGACTCTGGATTTCACCAACTGTACAGGCGCCACATGCAGCGGTTAACAAGTCAGTTGTTGGGCGTGGAATAACATCTCCAACTACGGTAATTTCAGCCCCATTCACGATAACCGAGTCAACATTTCCACGTCCCTCGCACAGTATATGCCCGACGGCTAGATCTTCCAAGTTCTGAGGTGTTGCTAAGATTCTAACTACTACTTCTTGCCCATTGAAAATTGAGATTATAGATTCATCCGCTAAGTCATCATACTCGGGCATGGTGCCGCCATCGATTAATCGGTGGATGGGTCGCTTAGCCATGGTAATCACTACAAAGATTCGTAAATTCTCTATTCTGGTCTTTCGATATTAAAAAATTCAAACTGCAAATCAACTAATTCCTTTGATGAGTTTGCATTTTTGTATGCGTCAAGAGGCTCTTTATTCAATACAAAAAATTGCTCTCCCCAATTAAATGCAGATAGCAAATCTCTTGCCTGTTTTTCATTTCCTACTAAGTACAGTGACGCTGCTATTGCTTCTGCAGTTGTCAACTTACTAGGTTTACCCCAATTTACAGGATTTGCTGCCAATAGTAGTGGCAACGTTCTTGCCTTGAGGCGAGTACGTTTCATAACTTGTTGAACAGAGTCCTCAATTTGTGCCCAAGAGCAATCTAAGCCAACAATTGACCCACGCTCTTCAAGGAGTAGAGAATGGTCTTCAGGACCGAGTACCTTGCCGCACAATGGCTCTAGAATAATTCCCTTGCGTGGTAGTTTTGTAAATCTCTCATGAAGGCGTAATGTTCCTCTTTTTGATAATTTTACTGCGGTATTTTTCTTAGGATCGTCTTGTGCAAGCCATATAGCATGAATAGGAATGTCTTTCCTGACAGCCATCACTTGTCACCTAACAAGAAATCTCCCAGTGTTAACCCTCTAGCTTGTCCTGAATTTACATGACGATTTTCATCAGGAGAAGCATCTACCATGAGAATTATGTCTAGTGTTCTTTCAAGTTTCCTAATCACTGCGTCTGTTGGCCTCTTTCCAGCCTCAACATTATTGATGATGTTTATTTTCTCAGCCATCCTTCTAGCTAGCTCGCGTTTGTCCCAGCCACGCTGAGTTCGAGCAGTTGTGACTCGTTTTGCAAAGTCCGAAGCAAGTTCTTTCTCGCCCCTTAGCATAATGTCCTTACCTTTACGTCCGATGCCACCATAACCTCCAGATGTTGGAGTTGTAGTCGAACGAGCTTTTGCTAGGCCTGGAGCTATTTTCTTTTCTGCGAGCCCCATCTTTTCTGTGCACCTTTTACAGGCTTGAACCTCGGCTCTACCCATAATGACTGCTCTAGTACCGACTTTCATTGCTCCGCATAGTTCACAGTCCGCCATGCCCCCACCAATTTGTTGTAGGAGCGGTGATTCATCAAGGCTTCGTACACTATTGAGAATTAATCCATTTCACGGAGTGTTGAATTAGTATCAGGGATTGGACCAATCATGGGCACAGATGTCGACAAGGGCGCTTCTAACCATTTAGGTAAGGAAGATAAGGATTTGAAAGCCCTAGAAAACGATTATGCTCGACTCAGAGATGAAGCCCAACGCCTTATCTCGGAAAGAATACAACTTGAAAACGAACTTGCTGGAATAAAAAAGAGGGCAAGTAGGTTGGATGAAGAAGTTCGAATTCTCAAAAATCCTCCGTTAATTGTCGGTCATCTACAGGATATACTGGATGATGAGAGAGCAATCGTCAGGTCTTCAAATGGCACAGTATTCCAAGTATCAATAAATCAGCGATTATCGAAAGACAAACTACGCCCAGGTACAAGAGTAGCACTAAATCAAGACACACTGTCTGTTATTGAGATTTTACATGATGCATGGGACCCTATGGTTTCAGGTGCTGAAATGGTTGAAAAACCAAATGTTGCGTATGATTCAGTAGGTGGCTTGGACGAACAAATCTTACAAGTTAGAGAAGCAATTGAATTGCCTCTAGATAAGCCTGAACTCTTTAGAAAGGTTGGAATTGAACCACCGAAGGGAATACTGTTGGTAGGCCCACCTGGTTGCGGTAAGACGATGCTTGCTAAGGCGGTCGCCAGTCAAACTAATGCTTCATTCATTAGGATGGTTGGATCTGAACTTGCACAGAAGTATATTGGTGAAGGCGGCAGAATGGTTAGAGAATTATTTTCACTCGCAAAAGACAAGTCTCCAGCGATAATTTTCCTTGATGAAATAGATGCTATTGGTGCAAAGAGGCTAGATTCTGCAACAAGTGGAGATAGAGAAGTTCAGAGGACACTAATGCAGCTACTAGCAGAGTTGGACGGATTTGATGCTTTGGAGGATGTAAAAATCATTGCAGCAACAAATCGACCTGATATCCTGGACGATGCATTATTGCGACCGGGTAGATTCGATCGTGTCATTGAAATCCCATTGCCTGATGAGGCAGGTAGAAAGACAATACTGAATATCCATTTAGGAAAAATGTCTACTACAAAACTAAACATTGCAAAGATTGTGGAACAAACAGAAGGCTTCAGCGGAGCTGAATTGAAAGCTACAACTGTGGAATCTGGAATGATTGCGATTAGAGATGGCAGGTCCAAAGTGAAGCAAGTTGATTTGCAGTTAGCCGTGGAGAGGATTAAGAAGAAGAGGGAAACGAATGGAATCTCTTCTTCACCTGACGCTCTGTATGGTTGAATATATTGACAATGTTCATGAAATGCCGATGGACATCTTTTGGTATGTCAGACAGAATTGTAGAGTGTGTCCCTAATTTTTCTGAAGGCAGAAATCAGGATGTAATCGACGCAATCAGTAATGCAGGCAGAGGAATACCCGGTGCAAGGGTTCTGGGAATTGAGCCAGATGCTGATTATAATCGAACAGTTCTCACAATTGCTGGAGAACCTGATGCTGTTTTAGAGGCTGCATTCCGAGTTATTGAGGCTGCGCTGGAACATATCGACATGAGTAGTCATGAAGGAGAACACCCCAGAATTGGGGCGGTAGATGTTTGTCCATTCGTCCCTCTGAAGAACGTGACAATGGATGACTGTGTTGATTTATCTAAAGAATTAGCGATTCGGGTGTCTAATGAATTGGAAATTCCAACATTCCTATATGGTGCAGCAGCAACTTCGCCAGATAGGTACCTACTTTCTGACCTTAGAAAGGGCCAGTATGAGGGATTCAAAGACCGGTTAGAGAATGGCGGGCCGCACCTTCCAGATTTCGGACCTAGGGAATGGACAGATGTAGTATCGAAATTTGGTGCGGTTGTTATTGGTGCGCGCAATATTCTAGTTGCCTACAATGTCAATGTTGATGAAAAGGATGCAAGAGCTGCAAAGATTGCTGGCTCATTAGTTAGAACCACAGGTAGGCTGTTGAAGCAAGATGATGGCCGTCGAACGAGAATACCGGGAATGTTAGAGATGGTACAAGGCATGGGTCTCCCCTTGGAGGCGCATGGAATCTCGCAAGTGTCAATGAACTTACGTGATGTCTCCGTCACACCGATGCACATTGCCTTTGAGGCAGTTAAAGCGGTAGTAAACGATCACGGAATCCAAACCTGTGGTTCAGAATTGGTTGGCTTGGTTCCACTGTCTGCAATGCTGGAGTCCGGTAGGTGGTATGCTTACGATGGGTGTGAGGATGAAGAAGAGTTGGTTAATGCAGCAATCAAAGGGCTCGGACTTGATTATCTTGGAGAATTTGACCCCAACCAGAGAATAATCGAATGGGCCTTAGAAAGGAAGTGAAAATATGAAGACACCATGGATGGAAATGACGGTTAGAGACTTTCAAGCAGCCTTAGCATCTTCTTCACCCACGCCAGGTGGCGGTACAGCTGCTGCAATCTCCCTTGGACAGGCATCAGCGCTTACCATAATGGTATGCGACCTGACGATTGGAAAGGACAAATGGGCAGAAGGTTGGCCAATCGCAGAAAAAGCAATGCTCCTTGCTGTTAAAACCATGACAAGGGCTGGAGAACTAGCCGATGAAGACAGTGATGCCTTTGATGAGGTTATGGAATCATTTAGACTTCCGAAAGACACTGAGAAAGAAAAAACATCACGCAGACAAGCAATTCGCAAAGCAACTCTTTTAGCCACTGAAAAACCATTTGAAACAGCAAAATTAGCACTAGATTTACTGGAGGTGTTGCCAGAGTTAGCTGCAAAAGGAAATCGTAATGCTGCCTCTGATGTAGGAGTCGCTGGTTTACTCGCTAGCGCTGCGTGTAAGGGTGCATTATTCAACGTAGACATCAATCTCCCTGGCTTGCCAGATGATATGGCGCAAGAAATTAGAGCTAATGTTCCAAATATCAGAGACAATGCGAAGATATTGTCTCGCAAAGTAATGGATGAAGTCAGAGAAAGGATTTGATTATCTTACCTGTGAGCCAGATGCGATATCGCCATCAATGGTTACTAGTTTTACACCACCATTTCCATCGTCTGCAGCAAGCATCATGCCTTCACTAACTACTCCGCGAAGCTTTCTTGGCTTCAAATTAGCAACGAATACAACAGATTTTCCAACCATTTGTTCGGCTGTATAGTACTCTTTCAAACCAGCACATATTGTTCTTCCAGATTCAGAGCCATCGTCGATTGCTACAACATACAACTTGTCTGCGTTCTCGTGATCGGACACGGATACAATTTTGCCTACCCTTAACTCGACTTCCATAAATGTTTCAAAGTCTAGATGTGTAGTTCCTTCTGGCATTTTCTTTACTTCCTTTTTCTTCTTTTTTCCACCCTTAACAGAGTGGCCTGGGTCGTTAGAATCAGAGGATTCTCCGGCTAGTAATCTCTCTTCTGCCAGGATTTCCTCTAAATCTAACCTTTGGAATAAAGGGGTTGGTTCTGCTTCGCTCCATTTGTACGTTACTGACCAATCTGTTGCAGAATCCCAAGATGCAAGTGCCACATCTCCCGATTCTCCAAGTGATTCCCAAAGTCGCTGTGCACTAAACGGTAGGAAGGGTTGAGTCATAATTGCTAGATATCTCGACAATCTCCATCCAAAAGCTAGTTTAGCCATTGATACGTTTGAACCATCAGCATCTAAATCCTTCAAAAATTTCCAAGGTGTTGCTGCTTGTAGCATTTGATTGCCAAGCTGAGCAGCAGACATTATGGTACGTAATGCCTCTTTGTATCGGTGTCTTTCAAGGCTCAATGTTGCTTGTTGATGTAATACTTCTAATTTCTTCATTTCATCTGCACAATGTGATAAATTGTCGAATGTCGAAAGCCGTCTATCATCAGGCAATCTTGCACCAAGGGTCAAAACTCTATGTACAAAGTTACCATATGCAGCGATTAATTCGGAGTTTATTTTTTCAACGAAATCTGGCCAATTGAAATCTGTATCATGCGCTTCTGGCATGTTGATTGAAAGATAGTATCGTAGCGTGTCAGGGTCAAATCTTTCCAAGAATGATGGTAGCCATACAGCGTGTTTCCTCGACTTTGAGAACTGACCACCAGCAAGCATCAGATACTCCATAGCGGGAACATTATCTTCGAGATTCAGTTCTCCAGGTCCGGGTAGCGATGGTGGAGTGCTGATGTCTAATCCTTTGTTCGCATGATTCAGTCCCATAATTATCGCAGGCCAAATCACTGTGTGGAAGGGAATGTTATCCTTGCCTAGGAAATATAGATGTCTTGGAGGCTTACCACTTTCAGAAATCTTCCACCATTTTTCATAGTCTTCAGAATTTGAAAATCTCTTCGCCCACAATTTTGCGCATGAGTAGTAGCCTTGAACTGCTTCAAACCACACGTAGATGCACTTACCATTCCATTCATCACCTTCTAGCGGTAGAGGTATACCCCAATCAAGGTCACGTGTAACTGCACGGGGCCTTAAGCCCATGTCCAACCATTGCTTCGTCATAGCTTTGACATTTGGTTTCCATACTCCTTGTCTTTGACTAGCATGTTCTTCTAGGACCTCTTGGAAAAAGTCAAGTCGGTAAAAGAAATGTTCGGTATCACGAATTTCAATCGAAGCCTCGGGATTCATCTTTGATTTTGGATTCTTGAGTTCGTGTGCTTCGTAAGTAACTCCACATTCGTCGCATTGATCGCCTCTAGCGCCTTCAGCTCCACAATTTGGGCACTCTCCTTCCACGTATCTATCGGGGAGGAATCGCCCTCCATCTTCTCTTATCTCGTAATATTGTTGCAT
>JAYYDR010000068.1:0-2996 GCA_036160735.1 Thermoplasmatota archaeon | reverse complement strand
TAGTTTACAGGGCCCACGCTCAAATTCAAACTGCAGGTATGACTGCAACAATTGCAAATCGTATGGAAGATTACGGAAAGGAAGGCAAACCAAGGGGATGGCTAATCGACACACATGGTGCTAATTTTGTTCTAGAAACAGAAGACGACATGTGCGAAGCAATACGTTCTGTAATCGAGAATAATAGGTGATTATTCTGCGAAGGTTTGTCATTGTTGGAACTAGAGCCATGGCAAAAGGCAAACTTCCCCTCAACGATATGGCAGGAGGCGCAGGAAGAATGGATGTCCTAGTAAGGGCCCTGATGGCATCAATTCTAACCAGTCATGGAATCAGAAAAGACGTTGAATTCACAATGATATTACTTGGTGGACCCGGACCGGCTAGAAGAATCAAATTCGTCTCAAACGAGCTCAAAGGAATACATTCCGAGGAAAGGGCTGTTGCAGGTAAGATTGCATCTGTCATAAAGGAACCAATTCCGCCCAGAGGACACTGGATTGAGAGGAATCCAGGCATCTATGATGGCGGAGGTGATTTAGACATGACATTGGATGATTGGGACTGTCCAACCATTAGGTTAGAGTCTGACTCTCCAAATCTATATTCTGGACAACTACCCTCTGATTACAATATAGAGGACATCGGATTTATTCTAGGAGACGACAGAACTCTGGAATGTGAAAGGGGAATACCTCGGAGCCTTGGTAAGTCATGGTTACAAGGTCATACTTGCATAGCGATAGTTCACTTCCTTTTAGACGAGGGTGTTAATCTCAACCTCTGAAGAATTAAAGCCAGTTTGGAAGACCATCTCTGCTGTTTTCTAATCCCCAACCAAGAAGAGACATGTCCATCTCCAGAGGGTGGGTTTGCGGCCATGAAGGCATACAGGTAACGCTAGCAACACCTGCAACATCAGAATCTACATCTCCTCTATCTACTTCATCGACGTCTATTCGAGCTGCACCAAGTTGGAATGTGGACGTATCATTAGAGAAAGTGATTGCACTACGATACCATCTCATTCCAAGTCTAGTAGTTGCAAATGTGCCGTCCCATCCTCTTGGTACGTTTAGATTAAGGAGCATTTCACCCGCCGCAAATGAACTTCTCAAAGCAGATATTGGGTCATCTTTCCAGCCCATTTTTGTCTCCTTTGGCCAAGAGGTAAGATGTGGTGCGTTAACGTCAACGTGTGGGCGATTGAGATTGTCAGGCTCATCTGGAAGTACTGCGAGTGCTGCTTCCACAAGTTGTACTGTTGCTTCTATTGCAATTTCCATTCCTTCTGGATCAAATGAAGACCATGATGAGGCGATTGCAGGCATTCCGTACATTCCTGCCTCCCTTGCAGCTGCTATTGTGCCGCTGTGATATGCATCCTGTGATAGATTTGGACCTAGGTTTACACCACTAACAACAAGCTTCGGCATTATGCCAGGAACTAATTTTTGCAACCCACCATCCAAGGCAGCAATAATACAATCACAAGGAGTACCTCCGATAGAAAATTGATGCACTCTATCTCGGTTGTCTTCGATTTTTGTAACAGTGAGCGGCTTACCTAGTGAGATTTTCATACTCACTGCTGAATTGTTCTCACTAGGTGCGAATACGATACAACCGTGTCCTCTTTCGTGTAGTGCTGTAACAAGCGTCTGCAAACTTTCTGCTTCAATACCATCATCATTAGTCAGAAGAATCCATGCCATGTTCTGCACCTCCCTTAATCACGAGCATGATTCCGAAAATCAGAATCAAACCACCAAGCCATGTCCACTTTTGTGGAATGTCTTCATCAAAGAAGAACCAACCAATGAAAGCGCCAATAATAGGCTCGAGGGTTACTGCAAATGATACCGTTAGTGGCCTCAGCCAACGTAGACATGCGTTTAGTCCTGTGTGTCCGACTATACCCGCCAAAAAGGCGAGTAAAATGAACCAACCAAGTAAATCAGATTCAACCCATCCGATAGCAGAAGTGTTCTCACCCATCAAAATTGAGAAGGGAATGAGTAAGATTCCACCTAATAGAGTAACAGGTACTGCGTAGACAAATACAGGCATCCATTCTCTGAGTATCCTTCCTGCAACGATGTACCCAACAACAGTAATCGCTCCTGCAAAGGCAAGGAAATCGCCCCAGAGTGTTACGTCTCCACTGTCATTTGCGTCTAATAGAGTAATTCCAGCACCAACTAGACCAACTAAAGCACCTGCTGTCTCAAGAGAGTGAGGTTTCCTCACAAATATTGCCGTCCCAATTACGATGATAATAGGATGACTAGTGACAAAAAGTAGGGAATGTGCTAGCGAGGTATGGTCGAGAGAAGTAACCCAGGTTCCAAAGTGCGCAGCTAATGCAATTCCTGAACCTGCCAAGATTAGTACTGTTTTCTTCTCAGTCAACTTCTTTTTTTCATTAATTTCCATCTGACTGTATTGCCAAATTGCGAATGGAAGTAGCATCAATACTGTGATTTGTAAGCGCCAAGATGCTCTCATCAGCGGTGGAACCGAGTCGACATGGGACAAAATTGCCCCAGCAGATGAGACTCCTACTACTCCTGCAGCCAGTAATCCCCACACCAAAGGTGGTGTGCGACTCATTCTCACGCCTCGACTAGTTCAGCATCTTGAGATGGGCCACCAATGACTCCCGCCCTCT
Organism: Thermoplasmatota archaeon; assembly: GCA_036160735.1. Classification (GTDB taxonomy): domain Archaea; phylum Thermoplasmatota; class Poseidoniia; order Poseidoniales; family Poseidoniaceae; genus MGIIa-K1. The sequence goes on along the minus strand of JAYYDR010000068.1, from coordinate 325 downwards.
TGAAGAGGAAGTAAATCAGGTATCCAATTACCAAGTTCAAGAATACGAAGCCACCTAATCGCACGAGGTGCCATGTAAGGCTGCTTCCGAAATCAGGGTCCCAGAGCGAGTCAATGAATGATAGAATACTGCTTTCTGTACCAAAGAATGCCTCTCCGGTTAGCAAACCTGCTGCAACCATGAATGTCCCAAGTAAGATGAGAGCTCTCTTCTTTTCTGCCACAACAGTGCCTTCTTCTTCCTTGATTGCATCGATCTTTGGTTTGAGTTTCTTCTCTTCCCACTGGTCTCTAGCAACTCCACCAATCAACATTGGAAGTGTGTG
>JAYYDR010000067.1:0-3778 GCA_036160735.1 Thermoplasmatota archaeon | reverse complement strand
CGCAGTGAGATATTGTGGCGCCGTTTATGGGGCTCGAACCCATGACCTTGGGATTAACAGTCCCACGCTCCACCAACTAAGCTAAAACGGCAACCTTCCGACATACATTTCCTATATGACGGCTTCCATCAAAATCGTCTAGCTTCAGTTCTCGATAATCTCAAGAATTCTACTGGATTCAAATGGCTTTGTCTCGGATAATGAAAGAGAATTCTGTATGGTTACGACCATCTCAGAACTCATCTCTTCACGGCTATCAAATCTAATCCAGGCCTCTCCTGCTATGATTTCATCTCCAATCTCAACCAATAGTTCTGCACCAACTCCGTGGTCGATATCTGGGTTTTCTCCCGTCCTTCCAGCACCAAGTTTGCATAGTACCTCACCGATGGTGAGTGCATTGATTTGCGAAATATATCCAGAATTTTGTGCTATGATATCAGTTGACACTGGTGCTCTATCCAGAACACTCCACGGTTCACTGATCAATTGTGAAACAACATCTGAGTCTACGTTTTGGCGTTTGCACATTTCTTTGAATTCCTTGAGAGCAGAGCCGTCATTTATCGAGGCTTGAATTTCATAGCCTAATGCCTCGGCTTGAGCGTACACCAACTCCATCGTATCAGCAGGACCGTGTCCTTTCAAACATTGAATGCATTCAACAATTTCATGGCTATTACCGTACATCCTTCCAATTGGGTTGTCCATTTCTGTTACTTGAGCGGTGACTTTCATTCCTAGGCTATTTCCAGTAGCTACCATCGATTTCGCAAGGGCGACGGCATTCTCCCTAGTTTGCATAAATGCAGCATTTCCACATTTCACATCCAATACCAATCTTTCCAGACCTTCCGCTGCTTTCTTGGAAATTATTGAGGCGGTGATTAGTCCGATTTGTGGGACAGTTGCCGTGATGTCTCTGATGGAGTATAGAATTCTATCAGCAGGCGCGATATCATCGGTCTGCCTTGAAATGAAGCAAGGATTGCTTCTCATTTCATTAATGGATAATCCGGTATTGAATCCAGGAATTGCTTCTAACTTGTCGATGGTGCCTCCTGTGTGTGCTAGGCCTCTGCCTGCAAGCATCGGAATCGTTGCACCTGCAGCTCTTAGGGCAGGTGCAAGTATGATACTCATTTTGTCTCCAACACCCCCAGTGGAGTGTTTGTCAACTCGTCCTGTCTGTTGTTCCATCTTCTCCCCAGCGTTCAACATTGCGAGAGTGAGGTTGGAGGTTTCTATGGGTGACATCCCATTGATTTGACATGCCATCAAAAATGCTCCAAGTTGTTCTCTTTGAATATGGTTTATGTTATTGCAGATGAATTGAAAATCATCGGCCGTCAAGACATTGCCATCTCTTTTAGCAGCGAGAATGTCTGGCATCGAGCGCATGCTGAAAACCTCAAGATGCTAGACCAATTTCAACCAGCCTTTGGTGAAGATAATCTCCAGCAGTAATTGAGTCATACAAAGCCTCTCCACCAGTCATTTCTATGAATTCAGGTAGTGGAGTAAGATCTACATCATCTCTAGGATGAACAAACATTGGCATTGAGTACCTGTCAGACTTTGCATCCGGTGGATTTACTACTCTATGGGTCGTTGATTTGAACAGTCCATTCGTTAGGTTTTGCAACATATCTCCACTGTCGACGATTATGTGGTCGTGGTTTCCTTCGACCTCGATCCAAGTTCCATCGTGGTCCATCACCTGTAAGCCATCTGCTGTGGCACCAACAAGTAGTGTGATGAGATTGATATCCTCGTGCTGAGCACTGCGGACTGCACCTTTGGGAGAGTTTTCTCCAAGTGCAGGGTAGTGGATAACACGCAGAATTGTATTGCCGTTGTGAGCCATGTCAGGTAGCCAGGACTCAGACTTGCCAAGGTACAGTGATGCAGCAGCCAGCAACTCAGAACTCATCGATTCCATTGCAACATACAATCCGTCAATCGCTCCTTCGAATTCTGTGGGGTTATCTGGCCAGATATTTTTGTGGAAATTAGGGTCATCAATAGTTCGTCCAGTTTGCCAGAATTCTTTGAGGTCAGGTGCAGGGTTATCCTTTGCATGTTCGACTCCGTAAGGAGTGTAACCACGTTGTCGGAATAACTCAGCTTGCTCATATCTGCTCTTTTCTTCTTGTGAAAGTTGAAAGAACTCTTCAGCTACAGAGTATGATTTCTTGATAGCGTTAACGTCTATTCCATGGCCTGTTAATGCAAAGAATCCGATGTCTTGCAATGCTTCACCCATTTGTTTGACAAATTCTTCACGGCGCTCGCCCCCGGCACGCCAGTCTTCAAGGTTGCAAACAGACAGAGTTCGGGTCATTTCAATCACGTAGTTTAGCGACTAACTTCAACATCTCGATGTATAGCCAAACCAGTGTAAGAACTAGGCCAAATGCGCCATACCATTCCATGTTCTTTGGTGCACCATATTTTACACCATTCTCAATCATTCCAAAATCAACAATTAGGAATAATGCTGCAACTGTGATGAACAATATGCTGATTCCGATACCGAGTGGTCCACTGCTGTGCAAGAAGGGAACTGTAGTTCCGAATAGCATAAGAATGAAGTTGAATAGATACAAAATCATGATGGCGCCCGCCATTGAAGAGACTACTAATACGAATTTTTCGGTTGGCTTAATCAGTCCAAACTTGTAAACACCTAGCATGGTGACGAACACCGCAACAGTGCCAACGAGTGCTTGCAAGATTATACCTTCTCCACCGCCTAGGTAGTAGTTCTCGATCATGTAAGAGAATCCACCGATGAAAAGGCCTTCCAAAACAGCGTACATGCTCATCAGGATTTGTGGGTTATTTGGTCTAGAGAACATGATGACCAATGCCATTACAAAACCGCCAAGTCCTGCTCCTATCATAATCAGAGAGCCTAGTGCTGGGTTTTGTGCTACAATCGAGAACGAAAACATTGCACCGATTGCTACTAGTGCCAACAAGGTCAGAGTTTTGTTTACTGTCCCATCAAGGGTCATTCTTTCTGTGGTTACTCCGCCTTGGAAATAATGCGGAGCGAGCGCCGGGTTGCTGCTGCGGTACACCATGTGAATCGGTTACCGATTCTAGCACTCCCTTGTCAATCTTACGCGGTATTTTCCTTAACTTGTTGCTGATACCACTCTGCTAGTTGGTCTTCAGTCCAGCCGGAATCGAGGTATTTCTGAACCTGTTCGGCGCTCCATCCTGGGAATCGACTGAGGTCAAAGCCGAGATTTTCTGCCTCAGAGGTTCCATCTAGAACCGGCATATCCCAAGATTTCGCATCTGTAGTTTCAACGATTTGAGATAATTCCTCATCTAAATCTCCCTCCTTATTCTTCCTAAGGAGCACAGTTCCTGCACCTAGTAACACAATTACTCCAATTGTGATTAATGTCCACATGAACTTCATGCCAGAGGATAATCCATCTTCCTCAGTGTCTTTGAAGACTTGATTCTTATTTTGCTCATTAGAACAACCTTGGGTATCAGTTGCAGCACCTTCTTCAGTATCCGGACATTCATCAACATCGTTCAAGATTCCGTCATTGTCAGAATCGAGGTCGACCACTGTTGAATTATTTCCAGTATTGTTATCGGTGTTATCGCCTGTTTGATTGTCAACAGGCTCTGTTGTTAGTTCTGGTTCACATCCAATCACAGTGTTGTCGTCTGTGCCGTCTCCATCTGCGTCAGCTAGGTTTAGTGCATCACTTGCAGATACGTTACTCTGGGTTGCAGCCCAAAGAATCTC
>JAYYDR010000066.1:0-15395 GCA_036160735.1 Thermoplasmatota archaeon | reverse complement strand
GCCTTTAACCTAGGCATCCTTTCAAGGGCTAGCCCAATTGCTACAAGGTCACGGCCTCCTGAACGATTGTAGGATAACTGTGTGGCCAGCCTTTCCATGTCTCTTAGTCCCTTGAGACATTCCCTCAAATCATCCAGCCTTCTCGATGACCTAGCGATTGAAGCAACAGCATCTTGCCTCTCTACAATCGCTTCTTTTTGTGCAAGAGGTCTCAATATCCACTGCTTCAGTGTCCTCCTTCCCATCGCCGTGCGACACTTATCAATCGCACCGAGTAGAGAACCTTCTTTTTCTCCAGATAGAGTTTGTGTTAGCTCTAGATTTCTGAGTGTAGTTTGGTCAAGTATCATGTTTCCATCAGGCTGCATAATCTCGACTTCTTTGAAATCGATTGAATCAACGATGTGCATTGCTGCAAGATAGTCAGCCGCAAGTCCAGCAGCTTCCATTGCAAGCGGAGAGTCTCCAAGGTCAATATGTCCTAAGTCAGCAACTTCAAGAATATTTTTCAGAGCATCTTGCCCTTTTCGATTCGAGGAAGAATGTTGTGAAAGAGTTACTCCATCTAGTTGAGAAATAACTGCCCTGAGACTCTCTTTTTCAGCATCTCTTGGTGAGAAAATCAATTCTTTTGGATTACTGCGCAATAAATCATCAAGCAGTCTAGACCATCTTTCCTCGCCATGATGTTCCATTGTCCAGACGTGACCTGTCGATGCATCAAGTATCGCTAGCCCTAATCCGTCACCCTTGATTGAGATGGCTGCCAAACCTGCAACATCATCCGTGCCAATCAGACTTTCTTCGTAAAGGGAACCAGGTGTGTAAACTCTTGTAACTATTCTTTCCAGTAGTTTAGCACCTTCTCTGAGTTCTTCTTCTTGTTCAGCAACACATACTTTGTAACCAGCTTGCAACATAACTCTGAGGTTATCTTCAAGTGCATGCCACGGAAATCCTGCCATTGGAATTGGTTCCGCAGCCTTCTTGTCCCTGCTAGTTAAAGCGAGCCCAAGCACTTCTGATGCGACCACCGCATCGTCATGGAATTGTTCGTAGAAATCGCCCATGCGGAAGAAGAGTACTGAATCTGAGTGTTCAGATTTGATGTCCATATACTGGTCCATCATTCCTCTCTTCGCCATCAGACCACATCCATCGCTTGCGCTAGGCCTTGAGCACATTTGAGGGGGTTCGTAAATACTGCCCTTGATTTATGCTACAGAAGTTGATTGATTGAATAAAATTCAGAAAACTTCTCCTTTGCGTATTGCATCGGTGATATTCCAACCCATGATGGATAAAATCAGTAGAGATACGAGAATAAATCCGAGGTCTAAAATCCCTCTAAGGCTGGTTATTGATGTTCTAGCATTGCTATCTATAGAGAATGCAGAAACTTCATCAGAATAATCTGAACCATGGACAGAAATCATTCCATCTTCATCGCATGTTGCATATGTTGGGATAATTTTCAACGGCTCGGGTAATTTCTCGACTGTGATTTCGCTTCCGGAAACAATTGCGACAGTTTTTGAGCCAATATCTCCGAATAGCCAAACATTCCCATTCTTGTCATCGGTTGCAACTCGGCTCGAGATCCCAATCGATTCAACACCCTCTTCTAAAATTAGGTATGTATCAGAAGTACCGGTTGCTAGGTAACCATCCTCGGTTTCAAATAAGCCGTGAATTACACCTTCTCCTCCAACGTGAACAACCTCTATCGCAGGAGCTGCAACACCGTCCCAAGTGGCCTCAATAATCAATTCATATTTTGGAGGAGATGCAGGATTGGAACCCAGCCAATTCGGTGGTGCTTGCCAAGAGCCACCGATTAACCACCCTTCCTCGGTTGGAATGATTGTATCCAGATACATAGTCTCCTCAAATTCACTAACAACTGGTTGAGGATTTGAATCGCCATACCACATTGCAGCGAGAGAGTCACTGGTTCCATCTTGTACAATTAGAAGTAATGCCAAGCCATTGCCCGAAATTTGTGATGCTGTGAGGTTTTCTCCAATGCTAAATTGACACCATTCAGTATCACACTCGTCTCCTCCATCTCCAATGAATGCCACCATCCCCTCAGTTCCGAGGCATGCGAGTGTCAGATCTCCATACTCTTCGAGGCAAGTAGCGTACTGTGCTGAGTTTTCTTGACCTTTGTAATTGATGATGTTTCCATCTTCGCTCTGGTAGAGAACAGAATCCTCTGTTGAGTCCATTACAAGTCCATTGACTCCCAGCGAACTTCCTTCTTGGACACCGGACAAATCGCTCGACCAATCGATTAATATTGAGCCAATAATCACGATGATACTGAAGGCTGCGAAAGATAGCCATTGATGCTCAGATTCTTCTTCTAGGAGCCTGCGCCAGCCTGACATCGTGTCTTGCTAAACATAGTCCAAACATGACCTTTACCCTTGTAGCAAGCAAAAAAATGCAATCGGTATGGTCATATAGGGACGGTGGGTCGCAAACTCGCCCGGAGGTATCAAGCATGGCACGTAAGCCCGCAAAGATGTACCGCAGACTGAAAGGTCCAGCATATACTCGACGCAAGTATATCGGTGGTGTTCCAAACAACAGAATTATGCAATTCCATGTTGGAAACCGCCGTGCTGCTGAGACAGGGCAGTTCCTCATGGAACTGAACCTTATTGCTGATGAGTCTTGCCAAATCAGGCACACTGCTCTAGAAGCAGCACGTGTTATCTCCAACTCAACCATCCGTAAGGTGGCTGGTGCACAGAATTATGCTCTGAGAATTCACACTTACCCTCATCACGTTCTAAGAGAGAACAAGCAGGCTACTGGTGCAGGTGCTGACCGTGTATCTCAAGGAATGAGATGTGCATTCGGAAAGAATGTTGGAACCGCAGCTAGAGTAAAGCGTGGCCAGAGAATTATCTCCCTCAAGTTTACTCCAGAGCACTACCTAGTCGCAAAAGACGCTCTTCGTAAGGCTAGCATGAAGTTCCCAACTCCATGCACAACCAAACTAATCTCAGGACACGAGCACGTCAAGGGACTTGTTTGATACACGACCTCTGGTCGGTATTGCATTCGCCTCCAATGGGCGATTTAGGCCATATTCAACCGGCTGATTGATGAACATAATATTCAACCAAACAAATAGGCGGGATTATTTTGCGAGTAGCAGTTCTGAAGGAAGACAATTGTCAACCTAAGAAATGCATGGATGAATGTATGACATTCTGTCCACCTGTAAGGAATGGGCAAGAATGCGTTGTCATGGATGAATCAACAGGTAAACCGCATATCTCTGAGTCGCTTTGTATCGGATGTGGAATTTGTGTAAACAAGTGTCCTCATGACGCATTGATAATTACTCAATTACCTGCTGAATTGGAAAGTGATATGATACACAGATACTCATTGAACGGATTCAGGCTATTCAGACTACCAACTCCCTCAAAGGAATCAGTAGTTGGTATACTCGGACCTAACGGTATGGGTAAGTCTACAGCTTTCAATATCCTAAGTGGTTCAATAATCCCAAACTTGGGAGACTTTGAAGCAGATGAAGTCTGGTGGGAAGACGTAATCTCTAGCCTTCCTAGAGGTGAGTTGAGAGATTTCTTAGTAGATGTTAGCGAATCGGATGTCACGGTTGCTCTAAAGCCACAATATGTAGATCACATACCAAAGGCTGTCAAAGGCAAAGTTGGACAATTGCTCTCATCTGTCGATGAGAGGGGCGTCTATGAAGAGATGGTCCAAAAACTCGGAATTGACCATTTGTTAGAGAGAAACCTTGACCAATTGTCCGGGGGAGAACTCCAGCGTGTTGCCATATGTGCTACGCTGCTTAAGCAAGCAGATGTTTACTTCTTTGATGAACCATCATCATATCTTGACATTCATGAGAGAATGAGGATCGTGAAAATTATTCAGGAATTATCCGAAAGCTCTCGAGTTATTGTAATCGAACACGATTTAGCAGTACTTGATGTTCTAGCAGACTTGATTCACATTGTGTATGGGAAGAAAGGAGCGTTTGGAATATTCACGCCTGCTCGCTCAACCAGGCAGGCAATAAACGCCTATCTTGACGGATTCTTGGTAGAGCAGAACGTCAGAATTAGGGACAAGCCAATAAAGTTCCAGACGCATACAGACAGGTCAAATGAACTAGGAAACCCGGTTGTTGAATGGGGCGATATCGAGAAGTCACTCGGAAATTTCAATCTAAAAACTGGACAAGGGAAAGTCCACCAAGCCGAGGTTGTTGGTGTTGTAGGACCAAACGGAACTGGAAAATCCACTATGATCAAAATCTTGGCCGGTGAGCACGAATACGATGAAGGATGGGTTACTGCAGACGCATCCATCTCATACAAACCCCAACATATTGACACAGATATGGATTGCACAGTACAAACTTGGCTAGATGCAGAGGTTGGTCCAAAATGGAGAAGCGGGGAATACAACGTCAACGTCATTCGCGCTCTTGGAGTAGACGAGTTACTCGCCAAGCAAGTCAACAATTTGTCTGGTGGAGAAGCTCAAGCCGTGGCAATTTCGATTTGCCTAGGCCGAGAAGCAGATTTGTATCTCCTCGACGAACCTAGCGCACACCTTGATGCTAATGCAAGAATGGAGGCTGCAAAGGCTATTCGCAGAACTATGGAGTCAAATGAAAAAGCAGCATTCGTCATCGACCACGATGTATATTTCATAGATATCGTTTCAGATTCACTACTAGTTTTCGAAGGCGAAGGTGGAAAACACGGTATGGCAGAAGGTCCATTCCAACTTAGAACTGGAATGAACAGATTCCTGGGTGGTGTAGACGTAACCTTCCGCAGAGACCATGATTCAAAGCGCCCAAGAATAAACAAGCAAGCCAGTAGAAAGGATAGAGAGCAGCGTGCCAAAGGCGATTACTATTCATTCGATTCTTGAGGTGTTGTAAACATGCCAGCACAGGTGCCTCCGGAAGCCCAATCTATTGGTAGGGCGAGAGGCAGACTTTCAGCATCATCACTCACAACCTTTCAAAGGTGTGAAAAGCAGTGGTTTCTGAATTACAGAGTTGGTTTGAGAGGGCCATTATCTCCTCATCAAGTAATGGGTATTGAAGTGGAGGATTCATTCTGTTCAATACTGATGAAAAGGGCCCCTGTTGCAAATTCTATAGAAGAATTAAGAAATTGGACTGAGAGTTTAATCGAAGTCCACGCCAAAGAGGCTCTAGAGAATGGAAGAGCTGTATTTGATGACGCAATGTGGTCTAGAGGGGAATTCGATGAATCGTTTGATTTGGAGTTAGTTTCTCAAATGTTGCGAAATGGAATCTCTCTGCAATTAGAGGAAGTACAAGCCTGTTACGATGCTGGCGGCGGAGTCCATGAATTCGATATTCCTGCTCCTTGCTGGGATTCTCCTCCGCATTTTACTCAACCAGAAAAAGCAAACAGCATGATTACTTGGAAAGATGAACCTCATGAGTTTGCCAAGGAAATCACTTGGCAAGATGCCTGGGAAATAGCTCGTCCTTGGGTAAAGGACCCAAGAAATCCAGAACCACAGAGAATGTATCATCCAGACAAATGGGCTGCAGGTGAGTGCGACCTTGTGCTAAGATGGGATGGCAGAACTCGTATAGTTGACATAAAGATGGGTGATGGTCAAGGTAAATTCGCAACATCACTGTCCGGTCAGTTGAATTTCTATGCGTGGCTGTGGAATGAAACTCATGACAACAAATGCGATGGCTTGGAAGGTTGGTATCTAACGAATGGGTTGAGGAAAATTATCGATGTTAACCCATTGACAACCAGTGAATACAGAAATATCCATGATAGGATGAAAGGATGGAGTACGGACAATCAATTTCCTCTAGATTCACCATGTGATGGTGAGGCTGGTGGATGTTTTTGGTGTTCAATTTCAGAGGTAGAGTATTCTGCTCCAATAATCAGCATGCCTTGTGAGCCGTTGTCTTCAATTCCATCAAGAGTTAATGTCAAAGGTAGACTGCAGGGCGCTTGGGGGCCGTTGCCTAATCATTATGGTGAGCCGGTATTAGGTGCAATGATCAAAGCAGGGGACAAGATGGTAACTCTAGAAGAAAGCCAACCTAATTCATATCCTGCTATGCATGATTCGCCGCAAGACGATGTCGTAATCGTTGGTGCACTTCCTGGCGTTTGGAGAGGCCAGCCTAGACTGTACCTTGATGAGTCATCATCTATCGAAGTAGAATCCGAACTCGAACTTACAAGAATGGGAATGCTAAGAACCAAAGCAAATGTCCAAGGTGTTGTGTTATCTTGTTCGAAGAGGGACGGAAAAAGAAGTGATGGAAGGCCATGGTCGATGTTGTCATTCCATCTTTGGGATGGAGAGAGGATTGCTGAAGTAGTTGCCTTTGGGTCTTCGATTAACGGTACACTCCTCTCGATTAACCCAGGCTGTGAAGTTAAGATTACATCTGCAGAGCTAGGATGGAGAGAAGGATTGGTTCAACTTAGGATTGATTCTAGAACAACTAGAATCGAAATCAAATCGAAGGCTTGAATAGACTCCATTCACGGCTTAGCCAATCATGCCGGTGAGGAGTGCAGACCCCGAGACTGACGAAGTTGGTCGCTTCAACAGGTTATCTGCCTCTCAAGCCAATACTTGGGAAGACTGTCCAAGACTCTGGTATTACCAAAATAAGATGAGATTGAAATTCCCTCAGACTCCACCGCTATTCCTTGGTAGGGCTGTAGAAGAATGTGTTTGCAGGGTTCTGATGGAATCCCCTGGGCTTGTTTTCCCCAATGCACCTCTTGATGTAATGAAAAACGGTGCTGACAATTTACTCCCACTTTTTGACGATGAAGTACCGAATGATTTCCTTGAATGGTGTGAGTCTAGAGTGAACACGCACTGGCCGAAGATTAGAGATGAAATGCATGAGGAATGGTCCAAAGATGCTCGAAAATCAGGTAACTGGCACGATTACGATATGGATGTGTATCGTGATATGTGTGTAACAGCCTTGAGGATGCACATGGATGAGGTCATGGATTGCAAGAATACAATTTCAGAATCAGAATTAACTGAATGGCGTGAAGGTAAGCGTTTTTCGATTCCTGCTCCTGATGGTCGTGTGAAAGAGGGAAGCCACCCTCTTGCTAGAGCTGGTGAATGTAGCCTCGTGGAAGCTTGGGAAATTGCTAGGCCTTGGTTTGTAGACCCAGATGCTCCACAGTTCTCGCTAAACGCAGTTCATCCTGAGCACTGGTTCCAAGGAGAGTATGATTTGGTTTACCGTCATGGTGGACGAATTAGAATTATGGATCTAAAAGCAAGTAGGGGCGGAGGAGACAGGAGTGGAAACTATGTCGAACAACTTCGAATCTATGCTATGCTTTGGTCAATAACCCATGAAGGTCAAATTCCAGCAGCACTAGAAGTATGGTATTTGGGAGTAGGAGTCAGAAAAGAAGTACCAATTCCAGATGCAGAAGAAATAGAAGTTTTGGAACAGAAACTGAATGACCTGTGGCATGAAATCAAAGGAACTGAAGTTACAATCGAAGATTGCCCACCAATCCCAAGAGCGCTCAGGGGTTTTGGTGAAGGCGGTGTGAAAACCGTAGACCCAGATGATTCCCGGTGTGCTACCTGTGACTGGTCTGCACTATGTCCAAACGGTACAGGTGATGATGACCTTCCAAGTGGAGGTGCACATCAACCACCTGGTGACACAAAAGAGTATGATTTGACTGCCTTTGCAGATTTAGTTCCAAGAGTCAGTGTATTTGCAGAAGTATTCAGTGTCACCAATGTACCCGATAAAGCACCAAATATCACTATTGAGAAAGATGGAGGATTTGCCTTCGTCAGAATTGTTGCAGAAGAAAGTGAAGGGATGCTTACTTATTCTGAAAATATTCAAAAAGGCGATACTGTGAGGCTTGTTGACGTTGTACCCTCAACAAATTGGAAAGGTGAATTACAGTTGAAAGTAGATCCTTATGCTAGGGTTGAAAAGGCAGAATCCAGCGAAGATGGAGATATTGGTTTGTTCGACTTTAGAGCTCGCTGGAACATAGTAGGCAGAGTTGCATATACCACATTCAAGTCTGGTATCGGTAAGAACGGTAAGCCATGGGCTCGCAAAGGATTGGTATTACTAGATGAAACAAGCAGATTAACAGTAGAAGGTTGGGATAATTCTTGGCCAAGCATCTACAATACTTTGCAGCAAGGCGATGAGGTTGCAATTCTCAATGTCTCGCTTGACGCGTGGGCAATAGACGTGAAGGCTAACTTAGAGAAAGGCAGCACAATCCACGTTATTTCGAGAGCAGGGGACTAATCATTCAGCCTCGATCGAGACCTCAGGTTGTTCAACTTTAATCTTCATTAGAACAAAGATGATTATAGCTTGGAAAGCAGCACCGGCTAAGAATAGGTTAGGGAAGCTTCCATCAAAGGCATCCAAGATTCGGGGTGATAGAGCATTTCCTACAAACGCCCCAACGTTAACCAAAGTCATGTAAATTGAAAATTGTGTTCCTCCTAAGTCCTTTGTTGTCAGGGACATTAGCAATGCTAACAGGTTTGCTCCGACTATTGCCCAAACAAACGTCCAGAACATCCATGCAGTTCTCATGAAAGATTCGCTTTCCCATTGGCTTCTTGCCCCGGACCATACTACTGTCAATACAGTTCCAGTAATTACAGCATACAAAAGTGTGTCTCGGCTGCCAAATCGCGTTCCAAGGAATCCTCCAATTAGGAAACCAAGCATTGTTGAAAGAATGATTGGACCTCCCTTTGTGTCTAGGAATTTGTCAGCATCCCAATCTAATTCATCCACGAATAGGAATTCCCATTGGAAGTCGATTATTCCCAATCCTGTACCCATTCCACCTCCTATCCACATGATTGTGCACAGTAACAATGCCCATTTTGCAGATGTGTCGGAAACTGCATTTTTGAATCCGGTTAAGATTTCACCCAGTTTCATTTGCTCAGTTGGAATGTTTTCCTGGGAAGCGGTCCCTTTGCTCCATGGGAATCGCTTATCATTTTCAGTTTCTTTGACAAATATTGGAATCAATAATAACAGCAAAAGAACCGGGAGTTGAACCAATAATGCCGCTTGGAACCCAGAGTCTAGTAACACGCCACCAAGAACAATTACCGCAAACATTGCTCCGAATCCTTTTGCTACGAACATCAATCCGTTGGCAATTGGAATTTCACCTTCGTGAAGTACTTCCACTGCCAAAGCATCAGATGCTACGTCTTGAAGTGCAGCGAAAATATTGTGGATTAGGAAAAACAATCCCAGTGTCTCCAAATCCTCTCCTGGGTCATCAATCAATAAGAAAGCAGCAATAGTTGCTGCCATACCAAGTTGTGAAATCATTACCCAAGGCCTTCTCTTTCCCATTGACCTGAATTGGAATCGGTCGATCAGTGGGCCAAGGAATAGTTTTCCAACCATCCACGGAAGCATACCCATTCCAATCAAAATTACCTTCTCATCGTCGGTCATTTGGCCTTCATCAACTAGGAATGTAACTAGTGCGGTTGCTACGAAAAACCATGGGATGCCTTGCGAGAAATACATTGCACATAGTGTGCCGATTCTCGCAAATTTGCTGTCCTTCATATTGGCTTGCATGAACGTCCTTTTTCAAAAGGCGAACAAATACTTATCGCCGGCTCTCGACAATAAAATGGCGTTACCATGGCTGGTTTGAGGTTTAGGGTTTCCAATTTGTCTGATTGAGATGTGGCTTGAACTGTTCGGGTGCTTCATGTTCTTCCAATCTGTCAAGAAGCCAGAATACCCAATGGAAAGTTCCCATCCCTTCTTCGAGTGTGATTGCACTTTGTTCAGCCATAGAATAACCGTATTCGACTAATTCCATCATTCTCCTCATACTAGGTCCAATCAAGGTAAGGTATCCTTTGTAAAATGAGTATACAATATCAAATGAGAGATTTCGATTGAATGTCATCACAGCATGGTTAGCCATGAGGACAACTACAGCGTTTGTAGCATCTTTTTGTTCCCTAGTCAATTCCATCAAGTCCTCAATAGTTGAGTCCTTAGTAACCACTGAACCAAAAGTTGCAAAACCTCTCTGAACAAGGGGGTTTTCAAGGGAATTTGCAATAGTTTGTGAAATCTCATACCTTCTATTTCGATTAACTTCCATAACTTGACGTAGACCAAATAGCAGTGTGAAGACTATTGCTAATCCTCCAAGCATTTCCCCTAATTGGGCGGCGCTCTCCAAATTCACAATTGGTCCTTAGTTTGACAGTCGTTAAACAAATCGCATTATTATTCTCAGGATTACAATAAAGGAACTAGGCGCCGAGAGGGAGATTTGAACTCCCGTGTCCAAGGGACAGTGGATTTCGAATCCACCGCAATACCGGGCTATGCGATCTCGGCTGACAAGCCGCCCACCTGCACGACCATCATAAGCGTGATGTCACTCGGGTGAGATGATGAAGGTTGCACTGAAGGGCCATGGCCATGACCATTCGATTGAATTAGACGCCGGCTCAACTGTGAAAGATGCTTTAGACGCTGTTGGAATTCACCCATCAACAGTCATAGTAAGCCATCAAGATGTTGTTCTTCCTCATACTACAATCTTGAATGCAGATGTTAACCTTGAACTTACAATCGTAAGTTCTGGCGGCTAATCACATGTAGATTGAGTTTGGTGAATCTGACAATTCAGAAATCAAATCATCAGCCTTACCAGGATGCATCTCTTTGAGTTTATTTGCAAGTCTTTGTGTCGCATCTATTGGAACTGGGAGAGGTAGTGACCACCATCTGCGAATTGTCTCAAGCAATAATTGTGCAGCTACGGGGTCAACTGAGTTACCAATGGTTGTGGCAATATTACACGATGTTCTAACGTTTTTTACAGGACCTAAGGCAGTGATGAGTGCGGCCATTCCGATTACACCTGCCTTTGGTTCATCTCTTCTTACATCGACACCATTTTTCTCTAATTGTATTCTATATTCCGATGAACTGGTAATGCAAAATACGTCTTTTCTTTCTGCCTCTGCAGACATTCCTGCTAATACTACAACCTCCCCTTCTTCAAACAGTTCGAGGACACTTAGTGCCATTTCTGACTGGCCTTCAGGTGTCATTGGTTGAGCATCACCAGTTAATGTGAATATTTCTTGACCGTCTATTTCTAGTCTAGATAGAAGTATGTGAGGTGGTTTGAGTAAACCGTTTTCATCCAATTTTGCAAGTGGGGGCAAACTCGGATGAATTAGCCTTGCAATTGGCTCAGCGTCCAATTCTGTATTGACTGCATCAATCGCCAATTTTCCAACGTCGCCCACTCCCGGCATTGCAACGAGTAGTGTCCCACCTAGCGTGTTAGCCTCACAAACCCAATCGATAAGGACACTCATGAGACAGTCAGCGTTTTTTGGAGCAGTATAATGATTGGCATCATTCCTCTTCATTAGATGCCAATGTAGGCAGTGTTTCTGCCCAACCGCTCTCTTCAACGCCGTCGAGTTTCCTTCTCAGGTGTGCTCTCTTGTCTTCAGGTGACCACTTCATTGGTGCAGCGGCTTGTGAAACACCTCCACATTGTGGACAAGTCGTCGAAAGACTGTGATATCCACAATCCCTGCATTTCTGCATCATCTGGCGGGCCATTTCACTCCCTCTCGGCCTCAGCAGAACCGCCTGCGGCTTCTACAACTTCGATGCAAGCCTGTGTAGCATTGGTCCAAGCATCTTCTGCGGTTTTGAAATCTGGAGCCTTTAAGTCGATTCTGTATGATGGTGCTCCATCATAGTGGCATGTGACGACTAATTCAGACTCCTTGTCGGACACGTTTTCAGCAGCGATGAGTGCTTTTCTGATTACTTCAATACCTTCGGCTTGGTCTACATTAAGTGTGAATCTTCCACGGATTTCTACAGTATCTGGAATGATGTTTTTGACGGCTAATTCGATGAATGGTTGTATCCAATCTCCTTCGTATCCAATCTCTGTGAGTGATTCTGGAGTTTTCGCCGCTTCTTCAAAAGCGCCGTAAAGAGTCAAGAAAGATTCAGTCAAATCGGTTTGGTATTCCATGTGCTCTTCCTTTGTCCAACCGACTTGCTCTGCTAAAACGTTTAGGAGTTGCTTGGCTCTTTCCTCATTTTTCCACTGAGCAAGGCGATCTCTTTTCCTTTCTTCACTAACAGACTTCAAGGAAAGCTCGAGTGATTTGTTATCATTTCTTGTACGCATTACTTTGCATATCAAGCGCTGTCCAGGTCTAACGAATGCCCTGATGTTCTTGACCCATCCACTAGCGATTTCACCAATGAAAATGAACCCTTCAATTCCCTCGTATTCGTCGAGGTCAACGTATGCGCCGTTCTGCTTTACTTCCCGGACCACAGCCACAACTAGTTCGCCTTCGCTAGGGCCGTTTTCCAGTATATCACTTGCCATGGAGGACTTGCCTCCATTCACTCAAGTGTCTCAACGACATTGCATCCAACCAACTGGGCATTACCACCAGCAGGGTTGGTCAGTAGGGAACCACAAACACCGCAAACAATCGATGTGGTGGCTCTAGAGAAGATGACGGTTTCATGGGAACAATCACGGCAGGAGACTTTCAGGAATTTTGCAGTCATTTTTCACACCTCAGTTGTCCACAAGTTCGAATTTCTTTGCACGTTGGCAAGGAGCGTAGTGGGCCTTGCCGGTTTCTGTGCAGCGGAATAGAATGTTAACACGCTTTGTTGGCTTTTCGCGGCCATCTGGCTTAGGACGTGGGAAACCACGGTATCCAGCCATGACTCTTCGGAAACGGCGCTGACCCCACTTCAGTTCACTAGCGCGCTTCTTTTTGACACGCTCTACTGTATGCATGGTGTGCTTGCCAGCACTTGGGCTGTAACGCTTTACTTGACGTGGCATCTTTACCATAGTCTCACCTTGAGCATTCGGCCCACAAGCGTCCTCTATTTAGTGGTGACGGAATGACAAAAATGGCAAATCACGCCACTGAGGCCAATTATACCGGTGAGGTTGATAAGTCCTCTTGCAGCCGAGGCGTACATGAATCCAATGCTAGAGGCGGCTCTCTGGTTCTGGATTCCGTTGTGTATAATTCCTGTAGGAATATGGCTCTCGATAAGTGGAAAGACGAAATCATTAGGCAAGGTGATTGCCTTGTTGGGTCTGATTCTAGTAATGATCTCATCATGGACTGTTCCTGACTCTGACTCCTCGGCAGGTGGACACCTCATTCTTACTATAATCGCTCCAACACTACTCCTAGCCTACGGTATACATGGCATGGTCTTCGGGGGCAATGTGCCGGTTGGTAGATTGGATTCTAGTGCTAGATGGAGCGGTACAATCGCAGTTTTCGTGTCGATAGGCATTTTCTGCTTGATGCACTGGTACAGTTTCACACCGGTTTGGCGCAATGGTGAAGTTAATCCATATTGGATAGTTTTCTGGCCAACATTCCTGCTCTTTTCCACATCATTGTGTTCAGCATCTGCTGTAGCTTTGGCCACATATGGTGACAATAGATTCACTGAGTCATTGAAACTTGCAAGTCTTTCTATTCTGATGAGTGGTATCGCCCTCGCTGCGATGATGTTTGATGGCTATCTCACGACTGCAGATCAATTCAGAGATTATCTCTGGCTATCTGCTGCTGATATTTTTGGAACTGTATTGGGCGGCGCACTAGCTATCGGAGTATTGGCGGTTGTAATTTGGTCTTATGAAAAATCACTTCCTGTTCCAGAATCATCTCCGCCACCGACAGATGAAGAAATCGAGCACGTGGTTTCTCTTGCTATATCGCACATAGGAGGTGAGGAAGAATGAGGCAGTCAACTTCCTCCTGGCGTTTGTTAGTGCTGGCTGCATTGTTACCAATTTTGGTCTTAGTTGCTATCGATGTTTCACTAGACAATGATTCTCATCCTGAATCTTTCAAGAGATTTGGTAATGCCGTCCTTACATCATACATTATAGTAGGTTTAGTCCTAATTGGTAACCTGTTCTTCTACGCAGACTCTAGGCATCGCCCATCCGCACCTTTTGTTGGAATGTTCTTTGCATTGGGTATCGGAATGATAATTGCATGGGCCTTAATTTCTCAAGACGATTTGTTATTGGAAGCCAACAGTGGCTTGCGTGCTCAAATGCTGTCTAACGTCGTCCATCTACTTGTTAGTGGAACAGCTATGTTGGTCGCTTCGCTTCTTGCAGTTGGCTTCACATTTGCAGCAATAACGGGTAGAGAAAGAAGGATTTTGTTTGAAGAAGAGTAAGAATTCTCTCACCCGTCGATTTGATAAAGGGAGGGCCGGTGGCCCAGCCGTTAGGTGATATCATGTCTAAGGGTACTCCATCTATGGGTAAGAGGCAGAAGACCACCCATATTCGTTGCCGTCGTTGTGGAAGAAACTCATACCACAAGCAAAAATCCGTTTGTGCATCATGCGGATACGGTGCAACTGCAAGAATGCGTTCATTTGGTTGGTCGAAGAAGACTCACCGCCCCTGATTCTCCAATTTAGTAGGGAAATGCCTGTAAAGTCCCTGTGATTAGATTTGATTGGGCGAGACAAATGTGTGGGATAATTGGTCTCGTTGGAAGACGTGGTTATCACATCAATCAGCTACTGTATGACGGTCTTACCGTATTGCAGCATAGAGGCCAAGATGCTGCTGGGATAATGACCGAATACCAAGGTCGCTATCACCTGAGAAAGTCCAATGGACTAGTCAAGGACGTGTTCTTCAAGCGCCACATGCAAAATTTGCTGGGCTCCATAGGAATAGGTCACGTGAGATACCCTACTGCAGGTTCATCATCCGCAGCTGAAGCACAGCCATTCTACGTGAATTATCCATTCGGTATCTCTCTCGCACACAACGGTAATCTAACAAACGCTGAAGAGATAAAGAATCTATTGACAAGTTCTCATAGAAGGCATGTAAACACCAACTCAGATTCTGAATTACTACTAAATTTACTCGCTATGGAATTACATTCCAGAACTCATAACCTCGACATCGACGGTGAATTACACGTAGATGTGAATACAATCTTTTCCTCTGTATCAGCACTTCATAAGCAGATATCTGGAGGATATGCTTGTGTTTCGCTAATCTCCGGGCTTGGAATTCTTGCATTCCGCGATCCAAATGGCATTAGGCCACTTATCTTTGGAAGCCGTGAAGTTGAGGGTGAAACTGAATGGATTGTAGCCAGTGAATCTGTTGCAATTCACGCACTTGGTTTTGACGTAGTAAGAGATGTAGAACCCGGAGAAGCGATATTCCTAACTTCAGCGGGCAAATTTTTCTCCCAGCAGTGTG
>JAYYDR010000065.1:0-9124 GCA_036160735.1 Thermoplasmatota archaeon | reverse complement strand
TCAAGTTTGTCTGATACAGAATTAACAGCTAAAGTGAATTCAATTTTTGACTTTACACCTAAGTCCATTTCAAGCGAATTAGATTTGCTACGACCTATTTACTCGGTCACGGCTGCAGGAGGTCACTTTGGCAGAACACCTGGTGTCGAAGGAGAATTCCCCTGGGAAAAATTGGATGAGGCTAAATTATCCGCACTTCGAAACTAACTCGCCCCGGCCCTTAGGGCCGATTGGATGAAAAGTCAGTATTGAGTCGCATAACACATGACGCGCAGGGTTAACGCACTAGTTTTGGTCATGATAATGGCCATTGCACCTCTAGTTCCAATGGCAAGCGCACACCCCTCTATCGGACTTTCAACCGATGTAAGCCACGTTATTTTGTCCCCTGGACAGGCGACCAATATCACACTTACAATCAATAATAATGGTTCGACAATAGAATCCTACGATATATCTGTTTCAGGTTTCGATAGCGTGTGGGAGGTTATCCCTTCCGATTCGAATGTCAGCGGCGTAATTCCGACTCTGAGCGCCACTACCAGTATCGCAATCAGACTGTCAACTACCGCATTACCGAGCAACTCCGGAACATTAACCATCACGGTTACTGAACCAGATGCTAACGTTTCCAGTATGATCGATGTTCAATTATCGGTTCTGCCGAGATATCTTCCGTCCATTGATGCCACCTCAGCCGGCGATAATGGATTGGTGAACATCACGCCAGGTGACGATCTAAATTTGTCAATCTCAGTAACCAACAACGGAAATGTAGATGACACGATTTTGTTGTCTGTTGACCAAAGTCCTGATTTGGTTTCTTTTTGGTCGAATTGGACAAGTGGTGGAAACAGCAATACTGGAAATAACACCAGTGGCAACAATACTTCGGGCAACAACACTGGTGGCAACAATACAAGCGGTAACAACACTGGCGGTAACAACAGCGCAGGCAACAACACTGGTGGTAACAACACGTCTGGAAATAACTCCTCGGGCAACAGCACCTCTGGAAACAGCACTGGAAATGGAACCAATGGTGTGTTCTCTCGCTCTATACCAAACGGTTGGGAAGTAAGGTTTGTCGATGATCTAATCGAAGTGATGAGTCCAGGAGAAACGAGAATTGCTAATCTGATTATTTCGACCCCTTCAAACGCCGCACCAGGATACTATGGATTCAAATTATTTGCTGCAAGCTCTCTTGGTAATTTCTCGGTGAACACAACACTTGTGGTCAACATTAGTGCAACCCACGATTTATCGTTCTCCCACGCAAACCTCGGCGTTTTACTTCCGGGTGAAAGTTCTACAACCGAACTACAAATAACCAGCCTATCAAGTTCTGAAGGCAATTGGACATGGACATCTAATGTTGCTTCGGGAGATTGTTCCACTGAATTATCGGAGTTACAGAGCAACATTATGGATGGACAAGTTTACCAAATCGAGGTCGACATTACTGCAGGAGTAAATACTCACGTCAATGATGAATGCAAGGTCAGAATTGACGGTGTTTTAGACCATGATTCTTCTATCACTGAAGCGTACGAGTTTTCAGTTTACGTCGGTGAAGAATGGGGCCTATCGATGGTTCTTCCATCAATGATAACCCTCGATGTAGAAACCGAAGAGACCTTCAACGTAGCAATCACAAATAATGGAACTGAAGAGGACACAATCTCACTTGTTGGTATCGATTCTGAGGGGATTACATTCACAAATCCTGAACCTGTTACTCTACAGAGGGGAGAGTCCCAATACATCGTTGTTGGAGTTACTATCGATTCATCAATTGTCGGAGACATCACGCTAAACTTCAGCATGTCATCAACCAATAGCGGTTCTGAAACAGTAACTGAAAGCGGGATATTTGAGGTAAGAGAATTCGCTGAATTCTCAATTAGTGGTCCATCCGACAACAGAATCATCATTACTCCAGGCGAAGAATCTTCAATTTCTCTAAACCTATCTAATCAAGGAACAAGAGACCTAGACTTCACAACTACGATCATAGGACTACCCAACGGCATTACAGTTCTATCCGGCCTTGAGGAAGTCTCACTATTGGCTGGAGAATCAACCGATGTTACACTTCAGATGTCAGCGGCAAGTTCCTTACAGCCTACAAGTGATTCTTTCACAGTAACCTTCGACGCAGTATATGTCACCGAATCCATCACCCTTGATTTACAGATTACTGACAGGAATGAAGTGTCAATCGATGCTGGAACTGACAGAATAATTGCTTCACCTGTAAGTGAATCTAATCTAACCATGATGGTAACTAATCTCGGCACATCAACTCAAACCTTTGTTGCAGATATCGAAAGTACTCAAGTTAGTGATTTCTTCTCAATAAGTGTGGATAAACTAACGCTAACCCTTGCTTCGGGTGAATCAGGAACAATCACTCTCTCTGCCATGGAAGTTGCAACAGGTGCACCTGAATCCGGACTCGACATGACTGTATCTGTTGTTAGCTCTACCGACTCTACCATTTCTGATTCGATTCAGATAAGAATTATTCCAACGATTGCAGACGGACAAATCACTGTATTGAGTGACAAAGACAGTGGAAAGCCTGGCGAAACAATCAATGGCAATGTCATAATCACGAATCTTGGAACATCTACAGACACAATGAGAATTAATTCCGTTGACCTTGACTGTGGATTAATGGATGCTGAAATCGTTCTTGGACCAAGTATGTCCTCAAGCCCAATCCCCTGGTCTTGTACAATCCCTGATGATGAGACGGCTGGAATGAAAGTGTTAGAATTTAGATTAACGTCAGCATCTAGGTCTGACATGGTTGTAACGTTCAGCGAATCATATAGTGTTGAACCGTCTTGGCGTGGAGAAGTTATCAACTTCACATTTGATCAAAATGATTTGGTGTTCGATGAGAGCGTAGACCAACACACAATTTCAATGACAATTTGCAACCAAGCTAACACGTTTGTCGAAGGTAGTCTAGAATTGGTTGGAAAGAATGAACCACAAATGGACGGGGTATTCTTCCGGGCAGGAGAAACCGGAATTAACTCCACATACACGCTTGCAAGTAAGGGCTGCCAAGACTTCAAACTGATGCTTACACCGCTCAATCTAGATGGGTTTAATGCAAAATTAACCATTCACGCTTCAAGCAAAGTACTTGGGCAAACAGTAAGAGATATCTCTCAAGAATTACGTGCAGAAGTAGGAGGTCCTGAACTTGCTCCAAACGGTATGGACTTGGGTATTCTTGAATTAAACAACAAGAACTCAATCATCCTGCTATCGTCAGGTTGGGCACTCGCAGCAATAATGCTTCTTTATGTCAAACTTTTCAGAAAGCCCGCACAGATCGAAGAAGAGGAAGAAATCGAGGAAGAGGTTCCACTTGGACCGAACGAAGTCAGAATCGACGAGTACAACAAAGTCACATGTACGAGTTGTGAGGCTAGGTTAGGAGTACCAGAAGGAAGTGAGCCACCGTTTAGATTTACATGCCCACAGTGTGAAACACGAATAAGAGTGGTAGAGTAATTTCTAGCGCTTTTGTGCAAAAAGCAGGAAAGCCGTATGTCCGAATGGTCCGTTTACTGGACGCATTCCTCCTTTCGAGGTTACGCCCCATTGGCGCTCCATCAACTCCCCAGCCCATTCAACACTTAATCCAGAATCTTCACAAGTTTTCCAACACAACTCCAACTGAGAGGTAGTGGGAGCATAACATGCGAGTCTTGCTCCGAATTTCATTTTAGGTGTACACGCTTCGATTGCGGCTTTGTGTGAAGGCATGTCAAGGATTACACAGTCGAATTCCATATCCGGAACGACATCTTCTACCAATCCTTGCAAGTGAGTATGACTTGGGAATTCTTCAAAGCATTCACTTGCTCTACTAAGATTCACTAATCCAACACTAGCATGTTCTTCTCTCGGTTCTGTCGTAACTAAATGACCGGAATTGCCCATGACCTTGGCTAAGTGAAGAGATAAGCCTCCGGACCCCAAACCTGCCTCTAGTACTGTATCTCCTGGACCAACACCCAATTTTGTTATTATGAACCCTGCATCTTTTGAAGAAATTGTTTGCGCTCTTCTTGCCATTCCAGAAATTAATTCTTGCAATCTTGGTGGCATTATTGTAAGATATTTTTGACCGACTAAAACCTCGTCACCTACCTTTGTTCCATCAAGCAGTGTTGCGGTATTAATCACACCCAAGCCCTTGTGCTTGACCATCTCATCTAGAACTTCCACAACGTGGATTCGACCTTCATTTTCCATTAGGACCGAGTAGTCTGCCATGGTTGTGGGAGGGGGAATGTTTGAAGAAAGATTCGCATCAAAAAACTACCATACCCCCGTAGGGGGTGCCGACATTTAGAGCACATGTTCAAATACCATGTTTCTCGAACAAGCCCCATGTCGGCCACACGTAAGACTGCCTATTCCATTGTTGGATTGATGTTAATTAGCATCCTAGCATCATTTGGAGGACTCATTGCAGAAAACCAAAACACAACTCCTGAACTGAAGGAAGAACCAACAGAATTTCAAGCAAATAGCCCAGGTCACCCGGTATTCGCTGAATACGTCGGTGCATACTGGTGTGGCCCTTGTAAGACATCCTCAAGTAACCTAGACAACCTCTACGGTACAAACGGAGGCGGAGGCACTCAATCTGAGGATTTCACTTACATTTCCTTCTGGGAATCAGCAGCAACAGGATGGCCTTCTGACTCACCAATCAACCGCAGACAACACATCAACCCATCTGGTTACCCAACAGTAGTCTTTGGAGATGCCTCCAGCGGTACGTACTACACTGTCGGTGGCCAATCTTACGACAGCTTTTACCAGAACGGCGGCAACATGAACAACCCCAACGACTACTCTGTCAGCGTTATCCAATCACAAAATGGTAACAACATGGACATCGACATCACAGCTTCTTACATGGGATCTGGATCCAAGACAGTTTACATCTACGCAGCGGTAACAGAGGAGACATCGCCCGAAACTTACAGCGGTGGTTCACCAAACCCTCATCACGTCTGGAAGAAGTGGTTGTTGAACGGTAACAACAACGGATTCGAATCTGTTACATTGAATTCTGGTAGCTCAGTAACAAAATCCTGGTCAGTTCCAATCTCAACAGTGAGAGCTGGTGGCGGACACTCAGCTGTTGACAACTTTTTGACTGTTGCAGCACTACTTGATGGAGATCACACAACTCACCGCAATGTTGTATCCGCAGCGGACTCAAACATGGCTCCAACCATCGATATTGGAGTTAAGTCATTCACTGCAACTAACCCTAGCGCACCCAGCGGTTACATCAACGGAGACGTGTTGAATGTTGAAGCAACCATCGTAAATAACGGAGTAGACGCTTACACCGACGGTGGAGATGTCAGATTCTTCTACAAGGCAAACAACGTCAAGACCTATGTCGGCTCAACTCAAACTCTAGGTAACTTCGCTTCAAGTGGGGCAACACAGACCTTCACCGGACAGATTGACACCACAAGCCTACCAACCTCAGCATACCAAACAACATTCGGAGTAGAACTCTCTAATCTGGTAGCTGACAAGTCTGGTTCAAATAACGAAGGTACCGAAGTCGTTCCCCACGACCTAGTCCCTGTAGCACGCAAAGCACAAGTTATTGGAAACAACCAAATCGAGAGAGGAGATAACTTCCTAATTGAAGCAAAAGCCACTTTCAACGATGGTGTCGACATTAACACCTCATTCATCACATTCGATGTGGAAGTATCACCAACTGGAATGGAACAGTGGATTGGCGGCGACATGATTGTTGGCGGAGATGAAGTCTTCCAAGAAGGAACGTCTAACGAACACCGCCAGTATCTGGTTAAGCCTAGCATGAACATGGGTGCTGGAGACTATGATATCCGCGTAAGGGCAATCGATTCAAGGATGCAAACAAGTGACTGGCAGGTTACAGAAAGAGGTTTTACTCTCAAGAATGCAATGCCAGTAATCACTGCAGAGCCAGTACCAACAGTCAAGGTTCAGACTTCGACAAAGGTTTCTGTCATCAACAACGTCAACGATGCTGAAACCGATCTTGACCAATTAGTAATCACCAGCAACAGTCCCAACTTCGTTGCATGGCACCCTGCAACTGAAGAGATTGAAGTTTACTTCGAGAGCATTAGATTTGTTTCCGGTCAGCCAACAGCATCCGGTATCGAAATCGCAGTCAACGACGGAACAGACACTGCATTCGGAACTCTTCTGTTCAACGTTATCGAAAATGGTCAGCCACGATGGGCCGGTGTAGAGAAGCAATATGTGGATGAAGCATCTTCTGCTTCCACTTATCTTCTCCCATACTTGTCGGATACCGATGATAATGGAAACGTAGCAGCAGCAGAAGATTTGATGCTTGCTATCGTAGACAACACCAATCCGGATCTTTTGGACATCACCCTAAATGGTTTCACTTTGAACTATGCAACAAGCGATGAAGACATCAACGGTGAGACTACAATCACAATTAGAGCAAGTGACGGTGAGCAATACTCTGACCAAATTATCACTATTGCAATCACACCTATCAACGATGCTCCAAGACTCGACCTCTCAGAATTTGAGAACATGAGACTGAAGGTCAACACACAGAAGGTCATCTTCCTAAACGAGATCTTGACAGATGTCGATGGCAATGTCAACGAAGTAACCGTAAGCGCATCAAACTCAGTACCAGGTGCGGCGAGAGTCAGTTTCCTTGACAACACATTGACACTCATGTGGGAAACCGCGGGTCTGCAGACGGTAACAATCCAGACCGAGGACCGATACGATTCAAACATCTACACGCTGGTTGTGGATGTTTACGACAGCCTACCTCTATTGGTTGGAGAAGGTCCTGATGCAGATGTAACCGTAAGCGTCAGAGATGTCTTTGTAGCAGAGGTACCAGAAGTCACACTCTTCCTGAACAAGGACGATGTGACAATCACATCCTTCTCTTCGACATGGCAAATGTGTAACCCAGATTATTGTATGTACAACGAGGTTTTCGAACACGACATCACAATGAAGAGTGTTGGTTGGACCTTTGACCCTGTAAACGGACAAATCGACGATACAGGAATGGGCCAATTCCATTACTTAGCTCTGAAGACTGTTGTTGCTCAAGCATCAAACGGCGAGAAATTTGAGTTCAAGGGTCCTACAAAGTGGACTGCTACAGATTATGCACCTGGACCTGACTCAATGACAGAGGAAGAAGTTATCCAACTCATCGAGGAACTTGATGCACAAATCGACACTCTAAAGTCAGAAATTGACGGAATGGAGGAAGGAACAACTGAGTACGAATCTGCAGTTACTAAACTCGACAGTCTAGAGGCTGACAAGGCTGAGGCATGTGAATACACAACCTGTGAAGAACAAGCATCTGGACAGACAACAGACGATTCAAGCGAATCAGGACTCGATCTAACCGTTGTACTAATCGTAATCGGTGTTGTAATTGTAGCACTTCTAGCAGGACTGATGTTCATGCGTGGAGGAAGAGGCGGTAATGAAGTACAGGTTGTAGATTGGGCAAACCAACTTCCAGCAAATGATGCAGTTGCGAACTCAATGTACGGTGGAGCTCAAGAGATATTCCAGCAACCGGTTGTAGCTCCGGCGCCTGCTGTGGTACAGCAAGTGCCTCCAGGAGCACCTCCACTACCAGAAGGCGGGCTTCCTGCAGGCTGGACAATGGAGCAGTGGGCGTATTACGGCCACCAGTACCAGCAGTAAATACTGTAAATTATAGTGAGCAATCACCTACGGTGTTTGCCAAACGCCTAAAATGGACTGTGTGTGAGGGTATATTGTGACCGAAGAGGAAGTTTCCGAAACTACCGCTTCTGACGAGGCAGATTCAGTCTCTGAAGAAGAGGAAGTAATGGTTACAGTTTGGAGCCCTGAACCATCAGAGAACATCGAATTAAACGATACACCGATCGACGAGTGGGTAAGAAGTATTGATTTCAAAACAACAGAAGACGTACCAATCCCAGAAAGGCTGGTAGACCAAGTAATCGGACAGGAAGCAGGCTCGGTAGTTATTCGCAAAGCCGCTGAACAACGCCGACACATGATGATGATTGGCGACCCGGGTACAGGTAAATCGATGCTTGCTAGGTCAATGACAGAACTACTACCTCAGGATAAACTCGAGGACATTCTCTGTTATCCAAACGATGACGATGAGAATGAGCCAAGAGTACGAACTGTCCCTGCGGGAAGAGGCGATAGAATTGTCAAGAGCCAGAAAGAGGCAGTTAGAATTCAAAGAGAAAAGAGTCAGAAAATGCTAATGATTGGTTTCGTAGCAATCGCATTCCTTTTGGCAGTCGTCGCAATACAAAGTGGAGATATCTTGACTCTACTATTCGGTATGCTTCTGCTGATGTTTGGATATATGTTCCTTAGGTCTAGGATGGGTGGTGCAGACGAAGCACGCATCCCCAAGGTGCTCGTAAAGCATCAAGGTCAAGACCCACCTCCATTTGTTGACGCAACTGGAACCTTATCAGGAAGTTTACTGGGTGATGTTAGACACGACCCATTCCAAAGCGGTGGAATGGAAACACCTGCCCACGAGAGGGTTGAACCTGGTGCAATTCACAGAGCCCATGGTGGAGTTCTGTACATCGATGAAATCAATTTGCTCAGACTTGAAGAGCAACAAGCACTCCTAACTGCAATGCAGGAGAGAGCTTTCCCAATTTCTGGACGCTCTGAAAGGTCAAGCGGTGCTTTAACCAAGACAGAAGCAGTACCTTGTGACTTCGTTCTAATCGCTGCTGGTAATCTCGATGCTATACAGGGAATGCACCCTGCTTTGCGAAGTCGTATCCGTGGATATGGTTACGAAGTATACGTCAACTCTCACATGCCGGACACAACTGCAAACAGAAGGCGCTTGATCAGATTCATTGCCCAAGAAGTGCGAAGAGACCTAGGCACCTCTAGAGAGATACCACACTTTGACAGAACTGGCGTATCTGTAATTCTGAGAGAAGCACAGAGAAGGGCTGGTCGTCGAGGTAAACTTTCGCTTAGACTGCGTGAGTTGGGTGGCTTGGTCAGA
>JAYYDR010000064.1:0-4912 GCA_036160735.1 Thermoplasmatota archaeon | reverse complement strand
AGATGATGACCGAGATGATTGCAAGTAAAGAGGCACAAGAAAACCTCCATTCGAAGTGGTTTATGGTCAAAACCCTACTATTCTGAAGTGATATCATGGATTCAAAATTAGAAGGCGTAAAGGCCGTATTCTTGGACCTTGATGGTACGATTTACTTAGGTGGAAATCTTATTCCTGGTGCGCTTGAATTCCTTGCCCGTTGTGAAGAGCAGGGTGTACAGCGGTACTTCTTGTCGAACAACTCATCGAGGTCGGTCGAGCAATATGTGGCTAAATTACACAAGATGAACATTCCATGCACAGCTGAAGATGTCCTATTGTCAACTCATGACCTCTTATCGTGGCTACAAAAAGAAGGTGTTACTAGAACATGGACAATTGCAACTGAGGGGATGTGTGAGATGATGGAAAGCATCGGAATATCAACTCGTGATGAAGACCCTGAATTCGTTGTCCTAGGATATGATACAGAAATCAATTACGAGAAAATTTCCACAGGATCAATTCACATGCACAAAGGAGTACCATTGGTAGCAAGTCATCCAGACATGGTTTGTCCTTCCCCAGATGGTGGCCTTCCTGATGTTGGGGCTTACCTTGCGATGCTGAAAGTGACGACTGGAAAAGATCCTGTACACATAACAGGGAAACCAAACCCTGGGATGATTATGCATAAAATCGAGGAATTGGGATTGAAAGCTGCAGAATGTGCAATGGTGGGAGACAGGCTCTACACCGACATGGAGATGGCTATACAAGCAGGCTGCGTGTCTGTTCTTGTATTATCAGGCGAGGCAACCATTGATGATTTAGAAGAGTCTGGAAAAGCAGTAGATGTCGTAGTTGACTCTGTAAATTCCCTATTGAGGTGAGCAATTGGGTAGGTTGGCTGAATTTTTCTCCCGTAGGAAAAAATTCGAACCTGAAGGGCACGTTGTATCTGGCCGCCTTGCTGAATTCCGTTTAATGAAACTCACAAGGGCTGTTTGTGGCGACGCTTTGGTCCTTGAGGGAATTAGATTGCCAGACCCTGATGAGGGGGGAAGAAGAGAAATCGACATGGTAATCGCTACTGGTGATGAGATCCTATTCGTTGAACAGAAGCACTGGTCAGGTTCATTCACAATAACCGAAGATGGTCGATTTTTCCAGAAGAGAAAGAACGGCGGAACCCTGTTACACAAGGATATTGTTGCATGGACATGCAGAAAGGGTGACTTGCTATGCGCATTGCATGAGAAAAGAACTGGTGAATCTGCACCGCCAAGCAAGGTGGTTCTAGTATTCTCGAACAAGAACCTGGTGTGGGAGCCACTGCCTGACGAAGTAGATGCTGAGGCATACGATGAAATGGGATTCATCAACATGGTTGAAAAAATGAATAAGAGTCCACCTAATGAAAAACTAAAGGAAACACTGCTAGGCTTTGGAACCTG
This sequence comes from Thermoplasmatota archaeon, assembly GCA_036160735.1. GTDB lineage: Archaea > Thermoplasmatota > Poseidoniia > Poseidoniales > Poseidoniaceae > MGIIa-K1. The sequence continues at coordinate 3,476 of JAYYDR010000064.1, read as the reverse complement.
GGATACGATATACATGAATGGTGGTCAAACAATAATTGGGGACATTCTCGAATATCCGTTCGATAAGAAGGATTGTTCAATCAATCATTCCGGAATTCTCGGATTAATTACTGGCCCAAAAAGCACTCTAAGTACAGGTCAAGAAATTGTAGATCAGTCTGGACCGCTGGTAGCTGTTGTTGGAGAGGATGAATCAAGAATAATCCCGTTTGCAAATATTTCTAAAATTGAGTTTAGTAATCCTCGAGCAGAGTGGGGTTGACTCTAAACCGGCTTACAGCAGGCCTGTTTTTCAACAGGGCGTTTTATGCATATTGCATTTAAGATAATGCCTTTTGCAATTCAGGAAGTCCAATCCTGTTATCTTCGTTGGTATCGATAGCCATAATCATCATTGAAATTTGGTCTGGAGAAAGCGTTTGTCCAATCAGTTTCTTTACCCCTTTGAATAATTCTGGACCGTTGATGAGGCCATCGCCATCGGTATCCATCTCGTTGAATATGTCTTCAACAGATTTGCCGCTTTCTTCCATTACAGCCTTCAGCTTCTCTATCGCCTCACTGTTTGCCATATGCTTTCCATAGTGACTAGCATGAAAACCATTTCCACTACATGTAAGAATTTCATTTGCAAGGTTTGAAACACGTTTTACTAACAGGGCGACACATGGCAGAGGTATGGATCGAAGCGATTGGCCTCTTTGCAGGTGTACTCGGAATAATCGCCTGGATTCCCCAGATTCGTGAAGTTTGGATAAACAAAAGACACGATGGAATATCTTTAGCGACATTCAGTGTTGTAACTGTAGCATTAGGCCTATGGCTACTTTACGGAATCCTGGTAGATTCGATCTCTATGATTATTGCCAATGTCATGACACTGACTGTAATCTTCGCTGTAATCTTAGGCGTCGTGCGCCTGAGAAGGGCCGAATCAAATCAATAGGCCGACTTGGTAGTGGTGATAATCGCTGCAGCAATCTTGTATGGGTCGCCATTAGATGCTGGTCTGCGGTCTTCCAACCTTCCAATCCATCCGTCTTCCTTGGTTGTAACTGGAATTCTGATTGATGCTCCACGGTCGGATACGCCGTAGGAGAACTCATGGATTGATTGTGTCTCGTGAAGCCCGGTCAATCTCTGTTCGTTGTGTGCACCATAAACGGAGATGTGCTTCTCGATATTCTTTCCAAAGGCTTCACAGATCTTTGTCATCAATTCTTCTCCACCTTCTTCTCTCATTCTGGTATCTGAGAAGTTAGCGTGCATTCCGCTGCCGTTCCAGTCTGTAGCTCCCAGTGGCTTAGGGTGCCACTCGATGTGTAGACCGTACTTCTCTGCATTGCGCTCAGCGAGGTAACGGGAAACCCAAATTTGGTCTCCTGCATCCTTTGCGCCTTTAGCGAAGATTTGGTATTCCCATTGTCCACAAGCGACTTCTGCGTTGATTCCTTCGACATTTAGTCCGGCTTCTAGACACTGATCTAAGTGGTCTTCAATGCAATCTCGACCGTATGCATTCTTTGCACCTACTGAGCAGTAGAATTGCCCCTGTGGTGTTTGGTCACGAGGGAATCCGTATGGCAGATTTGTCTCAGGGTCCCAAAGGAAGTATTCCTGTTCGAATCCAAACCAAAAATCATCATCGTCTTCTTCGATTGTTGCTCGTCCGTTTGTTACGTGAGGTGTTCCATCAGCGTTCATTACCTCACACATAACCAGATATCCGGAGTTTCGGTCTGGGTCGGGATAGATTGCTACTGGCTTCAGGACGCAGTCCGATGAACTTCCGTCTGCTTGATTTGTCGAAGAACCGTCAAAGTTCCATAGCGGGCACTCTTCTAAGCTACCGCCGAAATCTTTCCTTACCATTGTCTTGCTTCTCATGCTCTGTGTTGGCTCTTTTCCATCAAGCCAAATGTACTCTAGTTTTGCCCACATGGGTATCATACGCCCGTAATGGGTACGGTATATTATACAATCGTTCAAAAATTTAAACAAAAATTGTGTTTTTGTACTTATTTAATTATAAAATAATAATCATTTGCATAGAATGGGGATGGTTAATGACGCGGTTGTGTGTGCAAACGCACGCGCAAATTAAGATGAAATGTAAATTTGACCAAACTGAAAAATTTCAGTTATTTGCTGCATCTTCACTCTGCGGAGTAACAAATACCGTACTTCCATCTCTATCGATTTCAGGGAAGGAGAATGTTCCCCCATTTACGGTAACTGGGCATGAATTTCCGCATGCAGGTGCCAAGTAATCCTCTCCTGTTTCAGTAAGTACGAGTTTTATTCCATGTCCTGCAGGCAAGATCACGTCCATTGCTTGGAATTCCATTAGCATAACCAGGTTCTGGCCCGGGAATACTGTTTGCGGCTCATATCCTCCTGCGTGATATCGTATGTCCATTGTAGCATGTCCTAATCTCAAGCCTGTTACAGCATCCTGTAGTTCAGCGAATATTTGTCCGCCATCAAACGAAGCTGTTACGTCGAGGTGAAGTGTTGGAAGGCCAGCAATGTGCACGTCTTCTTCGAAGCCATCACAAGTAATTGTGACCGTTTGAATGCCGCCACCCAACACGGAAACTCCTCCAACGTTGCTTCCTTGCTGGTCACAACTACCAATGTCAACAGACTGCCAATTTGCATCTTGTGGAGGCCATAATTCCTCTATGCGCCACTGCCCGTCATTCCTTTGGATTTGAGCGTGATTATCTGGTTTAGGTCCTACGCCTTTGAGATAGTATTCAAACCATTCAAACAGGTCTTGTCCCCAATCCCATCTAGTCATGTTGTGGATTGCTTCGCCCCCATAACCTGAATCTTGGTTATTGTGTTTGGTCCATTGGTCTGGGTAATTGTGTTCCCACTGGCCTAACATTCCTCTTACATCATAACCTGCTGCAGAGTAATCAAGATACCAATTGACTCCAATCGGTCCGCCAAACACTTGGTGTGGGTCAACGTTCCAATCTTGCATTCCTTGAATCCAATAGATTGATCCATTCCAATTTTGGAATGCTTTGTCGATATGGCTTCTTTCATCGTAGTAATTCTCCATGTATGGATCTAATTCACCTAATCCGTAAGTTACAGGTCCGGCAAATATTCCTTCAACTATATCTGGACAGATGTTGTCTAAATCGTCGCCGTTGTAGTCAACCGTGCTGCCAAAATAATTCATGTGCATAATTTGGCTTCTCGCCTCTGCACTTCCGTTCTTGTAGAGAAGAGGGTGGAGTGCCGTGGTACCAGAAATTGGAACTATTGTCTTCAGATGTTCACTCGCTAATGCTGCTGCTTCCCATTGTGTTGCACCCTCATACGATTTTCCGTATAGTCCAACATTGCCATTTGACCAATTCTGCTGGCCCAACCATTCTACTGCTGAGTGAATTCCTAGTCCTTCCCCAGCGCCGCGATAGTCGAAACAACCACTGGATTCTTCGGTTCCGAATACTGAA
>JAYYDR010000063.1:0-2827 GCA_036160735.1 Thermoplasmatota archaeon | reverse complement strand
TCGCTATCCGAGTTTCCACAAGCGATTAGCATTAGTCCTGCAAGTGATGCATCTGGCGCTGCTCCACTAACTCCGAGTCCGTTATTTCCTGTCGCTGCAGCCACACCAGCAGCAGCAGTACCGTGAGCATCCCAGCCTGCTGGTTCTGGATTACCGTCGTAATTGCAGTAATCATAATCTAGAGTTGATTCGTAATTAGTTTTCAAATCATCATGGTCCCACTCAAGTCCGTCGTCCACGACCCCGATAACAACTCCTGTGCCACGAACATTGTTCCATGCGCCTGTGATGTTGACATCTTCTCCTGAGACTCCATTGTCCTGTCCTGTGTTTTCCAAATGCCATTGGTCAGAGAAGTATGGGTCATTGGGTGTCCAGCGAGGGTAGTGCTGAACTTCGACTAGAGGGTAAGCAACCTCGATTACGCCTGAAGATTGTAACTCCCCAAAGTAGTAAGGAGCATCAGCTGAATCGATCTCAACATACCAAGAAAATGGCAGAAGTCCAGTTGGTTGGCCTTGTTTTGTCTGACTTACAACCACCCATTCTTCTACAGAATTAAGTTGACCATCTGAATATTGTGAGAGGTCGCTTACTCGGGCAAATGCGGCCCTAATTGCAGGTGAATACGAGTATGTAATCGGTGCATCTTCTGGGTTGCTGCTCAACTCAGCCCCATATTGTTTGAAATCGGATAGGTCCGCACTAGCGATCGGATTGAGCACGGATATGAACATTAGGAGTATTATCGAAAATCCGACTTTTCTACCATTAGACTGGGAATCACTAACATGTGTGCTTGACCCAATCATAAGCAGCATTCGGCGTTTAACGTATATCAAACCCTGTTTGAATTGCTGAATGCAGAACCTCAACGGCGAGCGTGATTGTTGCGCGACTTCCTCTTGTTATCGCCGCCACGTCCTCTGCTTCTACCGGGGCCCTTGGGAGGCCTGTTATTCCTGTTGAAGCGAGGTTTACCTCCACCACCTTGACGTTTCGAATCTCCTCCACCTCGCTGGCCTTGACCTCTGCCTCGATTATTGCCTCTTGAGCCTCTGCTTCCGCCACGGGTGTCGTCGTTACCGTTTCTCTTTCCGTAGTGCTTTTTCTCACGATTGCGATTGCCACCGTCGTTTGGTCGGCCTCGGCGATCTTTTCTCTGTCTAGAATTTCTGCCGCCTCTTCTCGGTGGTAGAATATGCGAGATATCTTCGTGCTGAACCAAATCTCTGAACTCAGGTGTTGAGAATTTTATGTTTAGACCAACCTCTTTTTGAATTGTGGACCACTTCTTCTTTTGTGGGTTCTGAACAAGACTGATCACGTTTCCAGAACCACCTGCGCGAGCAGTTCTTCCTGAGCGGTGCTTGAACGCCTTTCCGTTTTCAGGAGGGTCATAGTGGACTACACAGTGAACGCCCTTGATGTCAAGACCACGGGCTGCAACATCTGTTGCTACGATTGCATGGCTTCTGCCTTCGGTGAAATCTTCAACAGCTTGCGAACGCTTCTTTTGTGGCATACCGCCGTGTATGCTGGTTACACGCAAGCCCTCTGCTTCCATCTCATCTGCAACTCTTTCAACACCGGCTCTAGTCCGACAGAATATGAATCCACGACCAGATTTTCTTATTGCCTCTGCACTAACTCTACTCTTCATTGAATTAGGCATCAACCAGAAATGATGATTCATTTCTGTAACCGAAACTTCCTTTGGACCAATTTCTATAATCTGAGGTGCTGTTTGGTATTTATCTCTAATTTCTGCAACTTCTTCGTCCAATGTTGCACTGAACATGATGGTCTGTCGCTTTGGTGAACATTCCTCCAGAATTTGGCAAACTGGTTCCGTGAATCCCATGTCTGCCATCCTATCTGCTTCATCAAGAATTACAATCTCAACTTCATCCAAGAACACATTCTCTCTATCTATCAAATCTAGAAGCCGACCTGGACAAGCGACTACAATATCGACACCTCTGTCAAGCCTTCTGATTTGCTTAGAATAGGATACTCCACCATAGATTGCCATGATTTTGAGGTTTAGTCCCCAGGCAATTGGGTCTAATACTCCGTGAATTTGTTCTGCGAGTTCTCTAGTCGGAGTGAGAATCAGAGCTTTTGGTAGGCTCGGCTCGCCTCTACCGACTCTCTCCAACATCGGAATACCAAATGCTAGGGTCTTACCACTTCCAGTTGGTGCTCGACAGCAAACATCTCTGCCCAGCATCATATCTGGTATTGTTTCTCTTTGAACCTCGAAGGGTTCATCAAAACCTGCACGTTTGAGTTCATGGCACATCTGCGGACTGATTCCTAGATCTGAGAAACGGACTTTCATTCCATGACCTCCAAAGCAAGGCCGCCTGCCGACCCTATTTAGCATGGTTAGTACGTTACATGGGAAATATGCTCACCTTGAAAGATACAAAGCGAGCGGGTTGATGTGTAGATGTGTTTACACACCGTAAAGAGGACCTTGACAAATCATTATTAGGAATTTATCAGACCCTAAGCCATGAATAAGAAAGGAGTCTTGCTGATAAATGTCGGCACTCCTGACGAACCTACCGTCAAATCAATTCGTGATTATCTTAGAGAATTCCTACTTGACCCCGATGTAATCGATGCACCATACATCATCAGGCAATTACTGGTAAGAGGAATCATTCTTCGTGTTAGACCTAAAAAAATCACGCCTCTCTACCAAAAGATATGGATGGATGACGGATCTCCGTTACGAGTATATTCTGATAGGATAACAAAAGCCTTGAATTCAATGACTGATGATGTAGAATTTGAATTCGCAATGAGGTATGGCAAT
>JAYYDR010000062.1:0-3685 GCA_036160735.1 Thermoplasmatota archaeon | reverse complement strand
GAGTTCTCGAATATGAATCTCAGAACCCTGTCAAAGCCAACCTGTTCAACGCCCTTTAGACGGGCGTTAGTAAGCACCTTTCTCAAAACCATAGCAAAAGGTGCTGGATATTGAGGCATAGGTCGGTCCCTTTGGCTGGTGTAGACGCGCTTCCCGCGAACCAAAACAAGGTCAGTATTTCCACCGGATTTGGCTCTTAGTCGAAGAACAACTTGCTCGTAGTGTGGCTGGTAGCACTTCTTACAGTGAGAGCCGACCAATTGGGATAACTCACGTGCAATCGCACGCAAATCTAGGCCGCTCATCACCGTCTTCATGCCCGCACCCAGCCATCGTCAACCCTCTTTACATTTCCATCCTTCTCATGGGATAGTAGGTGTGACAATGTCTGGTCAACAGCCAATCCTGGGTGTGCATCGGGAGTGTCCTCGTAAGCTACTTTTGCGATTGCTTCCAAGTTAGAAATCCCATCTTCAACAGCCGCTAGTACCCTGTCGTGACGGATTGAGCGGTGGCGAATGTAGTGCTCAAGAGTTCTACTTGGAAGAGGAATAACCGGGCCATGTGAAGGAAAAATAAGGTGTGGATCTAGGTCTAGAAGTCTCTCCAATTGTGTGATGTATGTCATCATGTCACCTTCATCTGGCGGTATCAGAATCGTCCCAATTACAGCAACCATATCACCTGCTACTAGTCCTGAATTAGAAATCAAACAGAGATGCTCTGGGTGGTGGCCAGGGGTATGGATGACAGTCCATTCTTGACTACCTAATTGCAGGATTTCTCCGTCCTTGAGTACCCTATCTGCTGTTGGCGATGCAGACCAAACAGGAACATCGAAAGCCTCCTTCAGCAATCCTTCATCTGCCAAGTGGTCACTGTGTCCATGCGTGTAGAAAACGGCAACTAACTCTCCTTTGTGTCTTTCAACGGCTTCAGCCACTGCCTCCATTCCTTCTCTGTGGCGGAAAGCAGGGTCAACCACGATGAATTCTCCCTCAGGGTCTCCTACGAGGTAGCAATTTGTGTGGTCTGCGGGAGGCAATGTTGCGGTTCTGACCGGCACAACTTCAACTCCATATGCGAATAAAATCGAGCGGCGCCCCGGCATTCTTGTTTCTAAATCAATAGCCACTTTTTCCATGTCTTGCCCCATTAGTCCAAGGCATCTCTCAACTTCCATTAATAGCGTAACTACAGGAGGTGCAATCTTGATGACATTGTTCTGCCACGCACCGATCCAGTCACTGGGGCTCATCCACCTAGCATCATCGAATTCGGTTTGCCCGACCAACGAAAAATCATCGTGGTCATCTGCGTGTATGTGCAGGAATGTATTCTCAAATCTAACCGGTCCAAATGGTGGAGTTGTCCTCATTGAGATTATTCTCATTCCTGAGGTGTCACAGGGTATGTCTCCATCGAGAGCAAGCGGGAACCAATTTGCTTTGTCATCGACAACCAATCCTCTGAAATCATCCTCAACTGAAACTAGCCTACCATCTTGTGGAGCAAGCCCTAGCTCCTCTACAACCTCTCTGAGAATTGCACAATGCTGGACAGAAATTCCAAGAGATTCACTTGCAGCGGTATCGACTCTGGAAACCCCTCCTCCCGGAAACGCCCAATATCCCGGGAAAGACGGCATTGATTCGCTACGATTACCCAGTAGTACCTCGACTCCGCTCTCACCTTGTCGAGTTATCATCAGGGTCGCTGTTGGGCGAGGTGGTCTTCGTTCGATATTGGGCATACTCAGACCACTTGGAACCTCGCTCATGGGTGGCGCCAACACACAAATGGTTTCAAGACATAACATGGTTTGGCCATAGCATGGTCACAATTGAGGAGGATCTCGAGATGCTGGCCAAGGCCATGGAGATGGGTATTGACCCGTTTCCTCCTCCCAAACCAAAACGACCTTGGGCAAGATACGCTATTGCCTCATTTCTAAGCATCATGATGATTAGTTGGGTTTCTAAATTCTTGATGAGATTCACATAAGCATTGATATGGTCATGCGAGGTCACGCAAATGTGCGCCTACGCAGTTTCTTGCTGGTGATTCTTCTCATCCTACCGGGATGTTTGCAAGAATCGAGTGACGAAGTCAGCACAGGCGATGATTCTGAAGTCAGCATAGAAGTGTGGTACACCTTCGCTGCTGAGACAATTGAGGAGGAAGTTTTCCTTGATTCGGTTGAATCTTTTATGGAAGAAACTGGAGTTCAAGTTAAGGCAACAAGGGTGTCTTATGGCGATGCAGACCAACTTTTCATGACAGCTGCACAGGGTGGTGAAGCACCCGACTTGATTCGAATTTCATCAGACTCGTTGGGTAAATTCGGAGAGGTCAGAGTAGATGGAGCACCTCTCTTCGAAGACCTTCGCCCGCATTTGACTCCTGCACAGAGACAGGCGTTTGACCCAGTTTCTCTCGAATCAATGCGTTACGGAGATTCTCTGTATGCAGTTCCTGCTAGTTTTGATTGTCTATCTCTGATTTACAACAAGGCGCTGTTCGATGGTATGGAAGAGCCCAACGAAGATTGGACTCTCGATGATTTGATGGCTGCTGGCGAGATGGTCGGGCTTGAATTCCCTGTCAAGAACGCATACTGGTGGTTCCCATTCCTTGGTGGATATGGTGGAGAATTATTCGATGAAAACGGTACTCCGACGCTTGATGAGGGTGGAGCAGCAGCATCTCTGGAGTGGATGATGGACCTAGAATTGGAGTATGGAATTGTTCCAGAGGGAACTCAGAAAATCAGCATGGAAAATTCGTTTGAGGCATGGGATACTGGAATGGTAATCGACGGACCTTGGAATTGGGCAAGGTATGGAAAAGGGATCGACAATCTTGGCCAAACTCTTCTCCCAAAGGTCAGTGAGAATGGAGACTATCTTTCTCCTCTAGTTACATACAAGGGTTGGGCTGTGTCAAAACAGAGCCCTCAGAAGGTCGCTGCAACCGATTTAGCACTCTATCTATCCAGTGATGAAGTACAGAAAGAATTCGCTCTCCAGACCTATACAATACCAACATCTGCGAATTTGAAACAGGATGCTGAGATACTCGCAGACCCTGTGATTACTGGATTTATCGAGCAAGCAGAACTCGGGACACCTGCCCCAACAACCCGTGGTATGGCCATGGTTTACGAAGCTCTTGCTCCAGCATTTGAACAAGTTTACACCGAAACATCAACCGCTTCTGAAGCGCTTGAAATGGCTGATGAAGAATTGGAAAGGATGCTAGAAGATGCAGATTGGGCTGATGAAGCAGTACTAATCGAAGGCTACAGGACAGGAGAAATTGAATTTGAAATCGGCCAAGGAAACCATTCAATCTTCTTGGATGGAGAACTTCACTCGACCCTATCGGAAGGAGAAACAGTAGTTGATTCATTCACGGGATGTCTTTCATCATATTCAACTGAAACCACCTTCAGTTGTTCGATTACAGGGTTGATTCCAAACCAAGAGCACACAGTCTCTGTCAACGATTCCACTGGTGAGATTTACCAAGAAACCGTAATCTCTAGCGTTGAGGACATCTTACCAGAACCTGGTGGAACTAGCGGCGTTCTGTTTGCAATTGGATCTATCATCCTATCTCTGATTGCTTTACTTTCATATGGTGCATGGAAGGACAAGAAGAAGACATCTTCGAGAGGTGCTCA
>JAYYDR010000061.1:0-22877 GCA_036160735.1 Thermoplasmatota archaeon | reverse complement strand
ATCAATAACGACAGTAGCCGAATTAACCGCTCCCTCTGGCCACTTTTCGTCCATGTGCTCAAACCCAACCCTAGTTTCGTCATCGGGAGGTAGTGCATCTCTAGACGCAATGGAGAAGTCTGCCTGGAGGAAAGGTAATCCTGCACCTAGTAGAATAATCAATGTTGGAATCAATACAGCCCACGGCCTATCCATGACTGTAGTTGCAATCTTTGACCAAACTCCCTCTCCATCATCATTTTCAGTACTAAATGTTGGAAACTTCTCTGCAAAATTTGGGATTTTAAGATTAAATCTAGTGTTTACCCATATGATCAAATTCGATATTGCCGGATAATTTACACCATAACCAATCAAGCACAATAGAGCAGGAAGAACGACTATTGAAAATATCATCGCTACAGAAACAGCCAGTGTTCCACCAATACCTAAACTAGGGAGTCCTGTATTTTCAAAAAACAACATTCCCATTAAACCGATTGCAACAGTGACACCGCTGAAAAAGACCGCTTTTCCTGCAGTTGCAACTGTCATTGCAGAAGCAGTCCTAATATCGTGCCCTCTGTTCAACTCTTCTCTGTACCTATTTACTATGAATAACGAGTAATCAACTGACACACCAATTCCTATCAAAGTGATGATGTTTACAGCGTATTGAGTTACATCTGTAACATTGGACAGCCATATCGTAATCCCTGCTGCAGAAGCAACTGTGAATATAGCGATACCAACGGGCAGAATTGCTGCAATAAAGGTGGCGAATACTATGCCCAGAATAATCAAAGTTAGAGGTCCTGAAACTAATTCTGCTTTGATTAAATCATCCTGAATCCTTGTATCGAAAGTAACGTCTATCGCAACGTTCCCTGTACGCCACGACTCAAAATCTGAATCGATTTCAATTGACTGATAGTTTTCTGCATAGAGTTCCTTTGCCTCTTTTCTGTCAAATTTGATTAAGACTCGGTTTTTTGCCCAAAAACCGTCATCACCCTCGTAAACAAACTTATCGCGCTCATCTCCTTCCATTTCCCATGAGTAATTTATGTCCACGCCGTCTAAGCCATCGAACACCGATAATGCTTGACGAACTTCATCTCTCCATTTCTCTGTGGAATCATTCAGTGAATCATGATGAACAAGGAAAATGAAACCTTGAACGTCTTCCTCTTCACCAAAGAATGCGTCTTCAAGTAGCCCACCAGCTTCAATGGACTCTAAGTCGCCTTCTCCCCAAGATTCGGCCCAATTTGGGCCCATAGCAGCAAGAGATGTCATTCCAACACAAGCTAATAATCCGATTACTACAACGGATTTTCGATAATCGTAAGTAAAAAGACCAAGTTTGTAGAAAGCTCTATCCTTAAGCATATCAGGGTCAGTGATGCTTTCCATGCCCCTTCCCTCAAAATATAGTATATGAAGGGATGTATGGGCTCCCTTGCATCATTTTTAAATGCTGACAAAATTAGGACGAAGCATGGATATGATACAAACTGAATCAGTTTCATATCCAAAAAATAGGTGGTATATTCTAGCAATATTGAACCTAGGTTTGATTATTGTAATGCTGAACAACCTAACATTGAATGTTGCCCTTCCTGAATTATCGACTGACCTTGGTGCAGATAATTCTGAACTACAATGGATTATGGACTCCTACGTGCTTGTATTTGGGGGAACCCTACTTTTGATGGGAGCTTTAGGAGACAGATTTGGGAGAAAAGGAACCCTCCACGCCGGTCTGGTGATCATTGGAATTTTTTCTGCTTGGACAGCGTTCTATGCTGAAACCTCGAATCAGGTTATTTTTGCAAGAGCTGGTATGGGTTTAGGTGCGGCTTTAGTTATGCCTTCAACGCTTTCTGTAGTATTGGTAGTATTCCCTGAAAATGAAAGAGGTAAAGCAATTGGAATTTGGGCAGCAATGGCTGGAATAGGCGGCCCTATCGGTATTTTAGTTGGAGGATGGGCTGTAGAGAATTATGATTGGCAAATGGTGTTTTTGATTAATGTTCCATTTATTTTTGTAGCACTAATCTCAGGGTTTTTCATCATTCCCAAATCTAAAGATGAAACCGGCAGACCATTAGACATAATTGGTGCTATCCTTTCTGTGATATCTTTAGGATTCTTATTGTATGCAATCATAGAAGGTCCAAACTTCGGATGGACAAGTCCCGAAGTATTAGTATCGCTATTCATTGCGATGATATCCGGATCTGTCTTCCTCTATTGGGAGAACATGAACGAGCATCCTCTGTTGCCCTTGGAATTCTTCAGGGGCAAAAGATTCACAATCGGATTAATTGCGATTTCATTTACGATGTTCGTAATGTTATCATTCATATTCATGCAAATGCTACATTTCCAATTAGTGAGAGAAATGTCTCCTTTCACTGCTGCATTGAAAGCCCTTCCGCTACCAGTAGCACTGTTACCTGCAGCAACAAATAGTGACAAACTGGTCGAAAGGTTTGGTAGACCAAACGTGGTCTCAACAGGCATTTTACTTATTGCAAGTGGCTTGCTATTGTTTTCTTTGATTGAAATTGATACAAATTATTGGTATATTGCAGCAACCTTTGTCTTAATTGGAGGAGGAATGGGGCTAACAATGGCACCGTCTACAACCGCTGTGATGGATTCTGTTCCTGAATCAAAAGCAGGCGTCGGAAGCGCAACAAATGATGCTAGCAGAGAGGTTGGTGGCGCACTAGGAATTGCCGTTGGTGGAAGTGTTCTAAACCAAATTTATCAGAGTTCAATCAAAATTCCTGACTCCGCATTAGGTAAGTCTGACACGATTGAAGGTTCATTCCCGTCAGCAATCAATGTCGGCAAACAGATGATTGCTGACGGAAATATGGAAGGTGCAGAATTGATTGCGAGTGCGAAGGAGGCATTCCTTGATGGAATGATTGCTGCTTGCTTAGTTGCTGCATGCGTTGCGATAATCGCTGCGATTATCGTAAAGTGGAAATTACCTAATGATGATGTTCTCGCCGATGAGAATTGACTATCGCTTCATTTCCGAATCCCGCTTTGACCATTTTTTAATCCAATTTTCCAGGTTTGATTCCTTATCACCATGAATTAAATTCCTCTTTGAACCGTCCGAAGGTTGTATTCTACAACCACATGCGTTTGCATGGCCTCCTCCTGTTTCATCCAGAAGAGTTGCTAGAATAGATAAGTCGTATGGATTGGCTTCTCCTCTGAATGAATTAGCATAGAATGATGCACCCAGTGCTGGACGGTTAACATCCTCGATGCTACCATCCATGTATCCATGAATAACACAGCAAGCAATCGCATCACTGCCAGCTAATGCAGTTACAAGATATCCGTTACTGCGATGCCCTGTTTCACTCAAATCACAAATCGCTAATCCATCGATTATTGTGGTACTGTTGCGAACTATCTCTGCCATGATCTCTCTTTCGTGCTTGAGTTCGTCAAGGCGGGGTTTGTGCGATTCTAAAATATCCTCCAATTTCATTCCGGACGCAAATTGATGCATCACTTCCTGCATATGCTCAGGATCGGACATTGATAGGGACCTCGACAACCGAATTATTGGACCATCTTCCATGAATTCTTGCAGAGAAATACCTCCAGAATCCAATGCGTCAACTATCGGCATTACCTCTTCCAAATGGGACAGATCTAACTCATCTTTCATTAAATCAAAAGCTGCCCTTGCTGCTGAAGGCGTATCTCTCCAATGACAAATTCCGCCAGTACTTTCGAACTCAATTTCTTCTTCATGCGTTGGTCTATTCGTTAAATGATGGTCTAAGTATAGACCACAAGCCTTGTGAAATGGTAAGTCGCAAATCGCGGTTTGTCTATCGATGAGGTGATCTAAATTACCTGACCTGAGAAGTGCTGGGTGTGCAAAATGAACTTCGAGTTCTGGCTTACTAGCCTTTAGTACGGCTGCAGCCATCAACCCATCCAAATCAGAGTCTGCGACGACTCTCACAATCCCGTCCAGTGGTGACATGACATACGACGAGAGAGTCCATGTCTTGAAGATGTGGGGTCAAGAAAAAGCGATGAGGCTATGAATAGGGGATTGTGCCCTAGAGTCATGGAGACCTCTTGCGGGGTGGTTTTAGTGAACTTCGGTTCAATTCTACTCTTGCAGTATCCACAAGGGCATTGGGATTTCCCAAAGGGACACGTCGAGGAAGGTGACGCTGACAAACGCGCTACTGCAGAAAGGGAATTAAAGGAAGAAACCGGAATTTCGGATGCAGTATTCATAGACGATTTCCAATACAGAACTGCTTACAACTTCCGGCATAAAGGAAAGAGAATCGACAAAGAGGTTTTCTGGTATATCGCAGAAACTGAAACAATGTCTGTAGACATAAGTCATGAACACAGAGAGCATCTATGGCTTGAATGGGATAGCGCAATGTCTCAACTAACCCACGAAGAAAGCAAGGGCGTCTTAGCTGCAGCAAAGAACCACATGGATTCGATTGGCAGGCTTTAGAATCCTGACCAGACAGTTAAGGCTACTGATTAACAGGCGGAATGAATTTACTCAATTTACAAGAATTTATATCCAATCTTGTACAACGTCAACTCGTGAACAGGACGTACTTCTTGGCTACAGTCTTCACAGGACTATTGTTTCTTGGTAATGCTTCTGCTCACGGGGGGGAACCGACCGATGGTTTGTCCAATTTACAGATAACCTTGATATCACTCGGATTATCAGTAGTATCTTTCTTTTTGATTCCTAGGTTATGGGAGTTAGAATCGAATACAAAAAGAAAAATCATTCTAACTGCAGTGGTTTACACTGGTGCGGTTCACGTCATGCTAGGATTGCAGGATATCATCTTCATGATAGGTGGGATAGGAATCATAGGTTTAGGATTCGCTCCTCAAGTTCTGAATTTTGCCAAAACCAATGAGGGTTTATTCCAAATTGGGCTTTGCATTAATGCAGCAATCATGTTTGTTGGATACTTTGTGTCAAATCATGATATACATTACCTCATGGAAGACTACTTAGGCATAACAACAAAACTTGCTGAGATAACAATACTCGCTTTAGTTTACAAACAAAGAAAGTGATAACATAAGTCCCGAAGTGATGATTATGAAAAAATGCATACTCCTGACCCTGATACTATTCTGTTCCGCTTTATCGGGATGCGTTTCACCCGAGGATGAAAACGCAGCCCCTTTTCCCTCATTTGTCCTAGCTGATGAGGCAAACAACACCCAAGAAAGTAGCATGTATGTTGGAGAACCCTTTGTTGCATACTTCTCCGCTACATGGTGTACACATTGCAAACCAGCATTGGGCGCACTCGATGATACTGTTCCTTCAGGACAAGTCTTGATATTCAACAAGGACCCAAATGACGAAGACATGCAGGAATGGAAAGACAACATGGAATCAGAGTTAGAGAGATCCCTTAACCACCCATTCATTCACGCCCCTGAACTATCTGAATCACTCGAAGTAACAGGAATTCCAACTATGTTCTTCGTCAATAGTGATGGAAACATAAAACATACAATGGTAGGGATCAAAGATCAGTCCACAATCGAATTGTATTGGAACGACTTGTCTTGAGTAAAAAATTTCCACTAGGTTCTCCTGACAGGGTTGAATTCAGATGAGTGATTGGGCATACCTATTTTTGGCGATTCTCTCTGAAGTTATTGCTACAGCCTCACTAAAATCAACTGAAGGTTTCACCAAACCTATACCTTCGATTATCGTCTTAATCGGTTACTGTGCAGCGTTTTACTTTCTTTCACTTACACTAAATACCATTTCCATTGGAGTGGCATATGCAATTTGGTCAGGGGTTGGAGTCGCCACAATAACTGTAGTTTCTTATTTCCTCTATGACCAAAAAATAGACCTTGCCGGTATACTAGGAATAGGATTAATTATCGCAGGAGTAATCGTACTGAGGCTTTTCAGCGAGAGTGCTGTCGAGGCTTGATTTTCTAGAATCTGTCTAAATATTGGCATTCTGGCGACGCGTCATATCTGCTGTACCAGTCTCTCTCTTCCCCTTTGGAGTCCACAAGGTTTCATCTTCACCAAGCCTTGCCGAAGTCCATCTTGTAAGCACGAAAATCCAGTCTGATAATCTGTTGACGTATTGAAGTGACAAAGGACGCATCTCTTCCTTGATTGCGACCATTGACCTCTCAAGTCTTCTTGTTACCGTTCTAGCAAGATGCATAGCAGCGATTGGCCCCGAGCCTGCTGGAAGAATGAAACTCTCCAACGGATCTAACTCTTCAATCCAGGCGTCCATCTCTTCACATAATCTGTCAGAATCTTGTTGATCGATAAGTTGCATGTATTCTGGAATCTGATCGGGCGGGCAAGCCAACTCAGCGCCTAAGTCAAACAACTCGCTCTGCATTCTTCCTAAAGCAGATGTACAGACGTCCTTTACTCGTCTTACTGTGATGCGAGCTCCACCATCGGAATGGGTGTCTGGAAGTCGGTTCACTTCCATCAAAATCATGCCTATCAAAGCGTTTACTTCGTCGCATGTTCCTACAATTTCTATACGAGCATTACTCTTGGAAACTCTACTACCGTCTACTAGGGAAGTTTCGCCTCCATCTCCGCCGCCGGTGTGAACCTTGGTGATTCGGACCATACCCCTCGGACATCATGCTTCAACAAGAGGTCTGCGGCCGTTAACACCAGTATCTAGCGGGTGCCACCACTCGATATCTTCCTCTCCTTGAGACCAAGAATATAGGACAAGGTATCCGTCGACCACACCGTGCCATTCTAGATAACCGGGGTCAAATCCTGCAATTCTAGCACCTGTTTCTTCAAGAGCATCTCCAAGAAATTGCCATTCTTTTACCAAATTACCCAATTGGTCTGCGACTTCAACGACATGCTCATGGTGCGGAGGTAATTGTTCCACTAAAACCTCCAATTCTTCTGTGAGGTCATGTGCCTGATCTTGCAAACACTGCATCGCAATTAGAACTTTCTCAGCCATTGGCAACTGTTCTCTTGCTTCTTCTATCGTCACGACCTTGCAACCGTCTGGTAATGCAAGTAATGCCATCTCATCCAATAATTCAGTGATGGACATAGGTTGTCCTGCTAGTGGTGGAGGATCCCATTCGTTCTGCACGAACGGCGCACTCAAACTGAGGCTTATTCAAGCCTGCGGTGAAACATTCTCTTGAGAAGGTGTTTCCTGGGTAGTAACGCTGAAGCGATTTACGAATTTTCCACCAAGAACTAATGCCAAGAATCCCCAAACAAATAACTCGATTCCGATAACAACCCAAGCAAATGGTCCCATAGAATTCAGTAACGTGTTTGCATTATACGGCGTACCGTTGAATGCCATATACAGGCTTTGAGAAAACAAAGAGGCTCCAAACCAAATGAATACTGCATACCAGCACATGGTTGAGATTGACCAGTCCTCTCGTCCAACATCGTCACTCATAGTATTACATATGCATGTAACCTATTAAATGAAACCCCGTTTTGATTCAGAGATTCTTTATTTCCAAAAAATATCACTCTTCTTCCAAGTCCGGAGAGAGTTTTAACAGTGCATTTTCAATTGCCTGAATCCATTCTTTTGCAACGGCGTCTTCTCCACCGGATTCAGCAAGTCTCTTTGCCCAGTGTTCTGATTCCTCTGAATTCTCCATGAATGAATGAATCCGGTGTAGCGCCAACCAAGCCATGGGATTGAGATGCTCTTCTTCCAAATCCCATGACTTTTCGAAACATTCCACTGCACCATGAGGGCCCGAAATTTGTCCTCTTTCAAGAGCTACAAGACCTGCCTTAGACCAAGCGAGTGGTAGACGTCCAATTAGCAGCCCTCGGAATACCAACCAAGTTTGACAGCCTCCAATAACAACAATTGTTGCGAATGCTGCATACTCTTCGAATGCTGAAAGAGATTTCCACTGATCAGCCATCATTGCGGTTGCGGCGACAGAAAATAACACGCCTGCGAATGGTGCAACAATTACCTCATCTCTAGAGATTAGCATGTTGTGTACTCCTCTGACTAGGCCCAATGAACCGTAGACTAACATCACAAAGAGATGAACTTGTACGTCTGTAGGACGAGGCCCGGTCTCTCCGATTAGTAGCAATAATGCGATTATCAGTAGAGTCACACCATATCGCTTGGAAGGACCAGGAAACGGTTGGCGGCCGCTCATTAGAATCAGAGTAATCGCAACTGCGAACTCCAATAGAAGAAACCACCAATTCTCCATGTTCTGCGGGTGTGGCGTACTATTCTTGACCTTTTGTCATGATTTGTGATATGAACTGCCTCGTGAGATTTCATGCGCTCTGTATAATTGCTCAATCAATAAAACCGTAGCAAGTTCATGTGGGAAAGTCATCTTGGATAGTGATATTGATTGTTTTCCGTGCCCATGGGGGAAGCCTTCTGCTGGACCAATTGCGAGATGTACATCCTCAGTGGAAATTATCCAATTTTCAAATTTCTTTGAAAATCCAATCGATGTCATTTCTTCTCCCCCTTCGTCTAAAACGATTACAGAGGCTGGTAGCTTTGCAAGATATTCTTGTTCTGAAAGTTTAGAATTATGAATTTCGATTTTTACTTTTGACCTAATTCTGCTCGAGTAATCATCAATCAGACTACTCATTTTGGCGTTAGAAGGACTTCCGTGTAAATGAACAATCACTCGGCCCATGCTCCTCGGACGCAGGTCGACCCCAAGACTATTGACGTTGAACTCAAGGGGTAAGCATGGGTTGGTGGCCGTTCAAGAAAAAGGAGCAGCCTCGGCCTATCCCTGACGTTATTAGGAGAGACACCAGGTCATGGTTGTCCGATTTACAGGAGATATGTGAAAGAAATTTCGATGCTCCAGAGGAAGCGAGAAGGCAAATTCGGCAAATGGCTGGAGAATGGAGTGATGCGAACCGTGAAGGTGTTATGGAAGACTCACTACTCGAAGGTCTAAACATGCGTGCATACAGGCTACTGAACTGCACAGACGACGAATTTTCGAGGTGGTTAGACGACCTTAATTTCTGGAAACCTGGTTGGAGACCTGAGGGAGTCAGAGAGTCGGATGAATCATGAAGGGGTGGCATCCCAGACAGATTCATGACGAACGTTGGGCAGTTGCACATGTTGTACACTTGTCCCTTCTGTTGGAAGGTACGAGGTCTGCTAGAACACCTTGACATGCCGTATGAAAGAGTGCAAGTCAACCCAATGAAGCAGAAGAAGACCCTACCTAGTGCTCCTGAGTGGACAAAGGTCCCCGTATGGGTTGATTCAAACAGCGCAGTTCATGTTGATTCAACACCGATAATGAAGCAAATCGATGCTGCCCATAATGAAGGCAAATTGTGGGCTACAGATGATGAAGCGAGAAGAGACGAATGGATGGAATGGGTTGACTCACACATGTCTAATGCAACTATTCCAATTCTGTACGGAAGCCTTGGGTCTGCACTCAAAACCACAACTCGTGTTTCAAAATTAGAGAAGTTTGGTTTCATCTCCAAGCGATTGTACGCATGGATGGGTTTCCCAATTATGTGGGGGATCATTGCAAAAAAGCGTGTCAAGAAAGATGGAAGAACTCCGAAGAAGTTGTGGCATGATTTGCTGAGTGAGTTCACAAACGAATTCGGAGGAAAAACGTTCTTTGGAGGGGATTCACCGAACCTTGTTGACCTGGCAGCATTTGGTTACGTGCGCTCTATCTCACCATATCCACAATTCTCCCAAATCGAAGATCATGAAGCTGGTATGAAATGGTATAATGCAGTTGAAGCAACTCTGAAGGTGTAAGTATGGAAATTATCGAAGGGCCGTTCGGCCTTCGTTTTGTAAAAATCAAAGCAACTGATATCTATCTCGGTACAAACAAAGGTGCTTGGGTATATGCCAGTGAAAGACCGAGACACAGAGTAAATTTACCATCATTCTTGATTATGGAATCTCCAATTACAGAATCTCAATATTCCAAGATTCTAGGTGAAGAAAACGATTCTGAAGAACTAAAAGACATGATAACAAATGAAGATGTCAAGAAGATATCTGACTTAGTTTCACAGCATTTCGATGAAGAGGTCAGAAGACCTACTCAATCCGAATGGAAGGCAGCTGAAGGAGTAATTTCCCTTCCCTGTGGATGGACCGAATTATTGGCGGATGAAGCGACTGGTAATCACAGAGGTGCAAGCCTCGATGGCAGACCAAGGTTGGGAGAAATGATAGGGCCAATGGCTGGACACAGAGTCTCACAATCTGCACATCCTACCAAGGAGGGTATCTATGCTCAAGTTGCGACGCCAGGAGACAGGCCATTACCAAAAGTAGGTTTCAGATTAGTCGTTTCGCCAAAGAGAGAAGGTGATGTACCTAGAGTGCCCGATAATGCAAACCTGTCATCAAACATCAGAAGTGAATTGTTCTGGACTACAATTCTTGGTATCATTCCCAGTTTCACCATCCCAATTTTGAGAGGATTCTCCTCATATGCTGTGGATGGTTGGGCAAACCTGCTGTTCGGAGGCCTCTGTGCCGGGTTTGTAACTGGAGCATTTTGGAGGCCTAAAAGGCCGACATGGGGATTGGACGATGAAGGAAATGTCATCCAACTCAAAGACTAGTCCAGTAGGATTCCTGCCTTATTGCATCGAGCGCACAAATTGCTGCCATGTTCACAATGTGTCTTACTCCATCCGCTCTTGCTAGAAGTTGTACGGGCTTATCCAATCCGTCTAGAATTGGACCCGTCATTTCAGCATCTCCTAGTTTCTCAAGTAGTTTGTAAGCAATATTTGCTGAGGCTAGATTTGGACAAATAAGTACGTTCGCAGGACCATCAAATGACATGAATGGATATTCTGATTGAACATCGATATCAAGTGCTGTGTCTGCTTGCATTGGACCATCAATATTCAGTGTTGGGTCCATCTGTAGCGCCATCTCAATAGCTTCTTCAATTCTCTCGGAGCGCTGTGCACGACTGCTTCCAAAATTAGAAAATGATAGCATTGCAACCTTCGGGTCAAGTCCGAATCTCCTGGCGACCTTTGCGGTTTGTACTGCGATATCCGCAAGTGTCTTGCTGTCGGGATAAACATTCACTGTTGCATCTCCTAGGAAAATCAACCTGCCCTTGACTACCATCATGTAACAGCCAATTGCACAATGACTGTCTGCATCACTGCCAATGACTTCCAAACATGGACGTAATACATCGGCATAATTTCTGCTAATCCCACCAAGGAAACCGTCTGCATCACCGGATTCTACCATTTGTGCTGCAAAGTAAGGTCTACTTTTCAGCAGCCTCTGAGCGTCAACCATTGTCATTCCTTTTCTGCTGCGATTTTCTAGCAGTTTCAAGTCGTAATCTCCAATTCTACGATCATCATATCGCGGGTTTGTGATTTCACATTCAAATTCGATATTCAAATCAGCCATTTTCTCTTTGATACTCTCTACATTGCCCAGAAGAATGGGTTGGCATATGTCTTGTTCAATACACTGTGCTGCGGCCCTAATGACCTTCTCATGGTCACCTTCTGGGAAGACGATTTTCTTCTTCTTGCCCTTGACCTGATTGAATACTCCTCTCATAACGGAGTAAGACATTCCAAGTCTTGCTTCCAAGGATTCCTTGTACGCTTGTTTGTCGAAATCCTCTGGCTTAATTGCCGCTACTCCTTCGATAACTGCCGCTTCTGCCACATCTGCAGCTTCCCAAATCAGAACTCTTCGGTCGAATGGTTTTGGAATAATGTACTCAGGACCATATTGCATCTCTTCCCCAGAGTATGCGTGTGCGATATAATCTGGAACTGGTTCTTTTGCTAGGTCTGCTAATGCCTTAGTCGCAGCCATTTTCATACCCTGAGTGATATCTCTAGCACGAACATCCAGCGCTCCACGGAAAATGTATGGGAAACCTAGAACATTGTTCACTTGATTTGGATAATCTGAGCGCCCGGTTGCGATTATTGCATCGCTGCGAATCGCTGTAACCTCGTGAGGCATAATCTCCGGTGTTGGATTTGCTAGCGCGAAAATGATTGGTTTTGAAGCCATTTTTGCAACCATTTCTCCTGTAACTAATCCACCTTTAGAAAGGCCAAGTAGAACATCTGCATCCACTAACGCATCAGCTAAATCTCCTTCAGGACGGTCAACAGCGAAAGGTGCTTTGAATTCATTTAAATCGCCGGATTCTAACCTTTTTTTGGTCATTATTCCATTAGAATCACACATTGTAATGTTGCTTCTGTTTACACCTAATGCAACGTAATGATTTGCACATGCAATCGCAGATGCACCCGCTCCTGCGACAACGACTTTGATACTCGCCAAATCCTTGCCCTGTAGTTCCGCTGCGTTAAGCAATGCAGCGCCTGAGATAATTGCTGTACCATGTTGGTCATCATGCATCACAGGTATGTCGGTTGCCTCCGCAATTCTCCTCTCAATTTCGAAGCACTCTGGTGCTTTGATATCCTCTAAATTAATTCCCCCAAATGTAGGTGCAATATTGCAAACTGTCTTGATAAAATCTTCCGGGTCTTCTGTGTCTACCTGTATATCGAAAACATCGATATCAGCGAAGGTTTTCAAAAGCAAACCCTTGCCTTCCATTACGGGCTTTGATGCGAGAGCGCCAATGTTACCAAGACCCAATACCGCAGTACCATTTGAGATAACTGCAACTAAGTTACCCTTGGACGTGTAACGGTATGCATCATCCGGATTTTCGGCGATTTCAAGACAGGGGTATGCAACACCAGGAGAGTATGCTAGCGATAGTTCATGTGAAGTGGAATGTGGTTTGGTTGGAACAACTTTGATCTTCCCTCTTGGAGACGCCTCATGGTAGTCAAGAGCCTCTTTTTTGATTGTGCGTTCACGCCAATTTTCATCCAAAGTTATCTCTCCGAATATCCTTCGATACGAGAAAGGGTTTGACCTTTGTGTGAGAGAATGTCACTTGAAGCCTTATTGATGGCATAATTCCGTTGACGCGGCTTGATACAGCCGACGTTTTTGAAAAACATCAGAGCATTCGCTTGATATACCATTGAATCCGGATAGCTACCTATGACCGAGTCCTACAGGGCCGTAGGCCCTGCTAATTCCAGCGCAAAAGCTGTCAATCTTGTCTTGATCATGATCTTGGCATCGTTGGGTCCAATGCTATATTCTCCAACCGTTAGTGCTCATGATGGTCCAAATAGCGTAATATGGCCAATGGGTGGTGATGAAGACACCGGATGGGTCCTTCTAAACGCTTCAGGGGCAGACCCTGCAAACGGTACACAGGCTAGCACTGACTGGACTCTAGAATTCGCACCTGGAGCGATTCTTGGCAATGTTTCCATGGAAATTATGGTCGACGGAACAGAAGGTGTTACCATACAACAGCCTTTGCTATTGTCTCCCGATACCGGTCAAGTCCTGTTTGACTGGAGAGGAAATGGCTGGATGGGACAAAACTTTGGCTTTGATTCTGCCAATCCTCACCAAGGAAGACTAGGCCCGAATGCTGATGTAGGTGCAACTGTGACCATGCCTTCAGGTAGCGAAATTACCGAATTTGTCTTGGAAGCATTGGCACCAGCAGACCCATTCACGTCTCTCGAGCCGGTCGAGTTATACATCCAAGATTACGAAATTCATCCTGCAGATGGAAGAATGTATGCAGCCATTGGCACATTTGTAGTAGTATTTGACGCACAGTCTTCACCCAATGCAATCGACCTTTTTGAAATCGAGAATCCCGATGATAATTACATCACAGATTTGGCAATGGATGATTCAAACAATCGAATGCTAATTACAACTGCAAAAGGTGTCATGCATTCGATTAACTTGACAGATACAAGCCTTAACCCAGATTTGCCAGCCGAACCATCTGGTGGCGCTTGGAGCCAAGCGCACATAGACACAAATGGTGACTTGTTCGCATTCAGCGAATCGGGTGTGTTTACACTGAACACTGCTGGAACTGGCTGGACGCTAGAGCAAGCAAGTTCCACAAGTAACTGGCCTGCTGGTACACCGTGGAAAGTTTTCGAATATGATGGTATAATCTACGTCTCCTTATTGGATGGAGGAATTGGAAGATGGGACGTATCATCGATGTCTCCACAATCACCTTGGTCGACTGCAAACAATCTGCATTCAGATTTTATCAGTGATTTCGCAGTAGCTGGAAACCAACTTCTTATTTCATCTTTTGATGCTGGAATCGCTAGGCGTGACCTATCAAACAATTTCTGGCTTGCAACTTGGAATAGCGGAAACTGGTTGTCATCAGACGAAGTGCCAGGCCTGACCGTGGTCGATAACGAAATACAGATCCTTACTCAAGATACTGTTCACATCTACAACACTAATTCTGGTACGTTTTCTTCTTCGATTCCACTCAGCGATTTGGGCCTTATCAACGATGCACGAAACATAGTTCTATGGCCAAATTCCGGACCTAGGAGTCCTGCTAACGACACTGTAATGGTAACAGATGGTAGTGCAATACTAGCAATGCTCGAGCCAGGAAATTCACCACTGTACACCGGCGACTTCGTAATTGGAAGTAGCCCAAGTTCGGGTGACATGGAAGACGCAATGCAGTTCAACGGAATGATTTACGTTGGGAGTGAAAACTACCTTGACAGATACTCGTTAAGCCAATCTAGATGGCTTTCACCGATTGACATGGGTGATACGGTCTCCCAAATTGTGAATGATGGAACAAATGTCATGGTTGGAACCATGGGTAGCGGAATTCACATTGTCGACTCCTTCGGAAACGTCATCGATACATGGGATTCATCTGATGGATTACAATCTGATGATGTAACTGGTCTCGACGTAGAAGGAGATTGGGTAGTAGCAATCCATCCCGAAGACGGTGCTTCCGTCTTCAATACCTCAGTAGCAGGAACTGCTGTTTCACTAAATGAAGCAACAACCGACTTAGATTCTGACAGCCCAACAGGCGTTGCAATCCACAATGGTGTTGCCTACATTGGAACTCAGTTCAACGGATTGAATAGATACATAATCGCAAATCAAACATTCCTTGGTGCTTGGGTTTCAACCGGAATAAATGACGTAGATTTCGCGCCTGTGGCAATTCTTGGCTCCAACCCACAAGTGTTGCACATGGGATTGCCTGGATATGGTGTTGCGAGAAAAGACCTATCCACAGGTGAAATTTTGATTCCACTCACTCAAAAGCCAAACTCTCCGAACACAGGCGCCACTGAAGTTTTGCCCACAAACCAAGTCTACGCTTTAGAATCCTATCCTGGTAATTCTGCGATGATTATAGGGACTTCGAACGGGGCCATTAGATGGGATGGAAATACTGCAACAGCTCTTCCAAGAGGCGGTAGTTGGAATCTACAACCATCCCAATTCTTTGATTTTGCAATAGATTCTGGAATCTCTGGAGGCTCAATATATGCTGGAACAAACATCGGTGTTTGCGAATATTCGGTTGCAACCCTTGGTCTCAACGATTGTGTCAACGCCCAAGATGGGATGCCAAATTGGGGAGTTAGTGCCGTAGGATTTAACGGAACTACGATTTTCGGTGGAACGAGTAACGGAGTTGGATTAATCGACAAATCCTCACTTTCAGTTTACGACACATGGGAAGCTGGAGAAGACACCGACAATGCCCTTGTCGAGGTAATAGATGATATTGCATACATCGGCCTGAATGGAATCGGAGTTGCTAGGTACGACATACCAAACAATCAGTGGTTACCCACATGGACTGAAAGTAACGTACTAGACGGTGGTAACGGAGATCTAACTGGACTTGTGGCTGATATTAGGCCGGGACAAATTTGGATAGGGGGAGCAGATGGATTCCAACTAATAAATGTCACAACAGGTTCTGAGGAATATGACATAGAAAAGACTGGTAGTCTTTACATTGGAGGTGGGGACCCTTATGATTTAGCAATTTATGGTGACACACTTTACTATCACCAACGGTATGATTCCGATAGTGTTTACAGAATTGATATCGTCAATTACACCACTAAATCAATTCTCGATGCGGGCGCCCAGTTGGATGAAAACGGTGGCGATGTATACGGTATGGAAATTATTGGCGATGTGCTATACGTCTCTGTAGCAAGTGGTCAATGGTGGCAAACACAGGGTAGTGGCGGAATCGCCCTATACAACCTAACAACCGATTCTTGGCAGGCGGAATTACTGCCGAGTGGAGCTGTAAACAGAGTTACCTCTCACATTTCTTCCAACGGTATCGAATGGATATCATGGGGTGAAGAAAGACTAGAGGCGTTTTATCCAAATGGAACAAAACTTGGCGAATGGGATGACCTAGAATTCCCAATCAGAGAAATTGTTGACTTCGACGGCGAGACGCTGTTTGCTACAGAAGACGGTGTCGCTAGATTCGATGAATCCTCCGAACAATGGTTATCGGAATGGACTGCAGGGAACGGCTTGCCTAACTCTGCAGACGATATTGTCTACGAATTGTGGACCAACGGAACAGACCTTGTTGTTGGTACTGCAAGAAACCAAGGGTGGCAGGGAATTGACGGTGAAATCATGCACCTTGACTCAAGTGGAAACTGGGTCTCTTGGGACGGAGGCTCCAACGGAATACCAAACGGATATCCGATTGGAATGGAAATGTGCGGAGGATTATTCCACGTTTCTATGACTTCAAACAACGGAGGAGTTGCTCGCTTCGATTTAGATACTGGCACCGTTGAATCTGCTTTCACTACCTCCACTAGACTTGATGATGGCAATGCTGCAGCGGTTGCATGTGATGATGCAAATGAAATTCTGTACGTCGCTTACCACGACGATGGAGAACCTATCTCAAGGTATGACTATACCAACGACCAGTGGTTGACCAGCCTAACTTCGTCTACACACAACATTCCTAGTGACCCTGTTTGGTGGGGAGCAATGACCTATGCTGCCGGCAAACTAGTTATCGGATATGACATTGGAACTGAGGGTGACAATGTAATCGGTGGCGGTCTTGCGATTCTGTCTGCAAACGGTGCAACTGTTGGAACTGCCGGAATTAGATCCACTGGTTCGCCTGTTTCATCCGTAGACTGGCTTGGAACAGAGTGGTTGATCGGGCAAGCAGGAGGGACTTCTGGGTACTCTCACGTAGATACTATTGGACAGTCTGGACAAAATGTTATTCATGCATTGCCTAACCTTGTCAGCGGTCAAGTGACCTCGATTTCAGGCAACCAAACTCACGTTTGGGTCGCATCTGCATCATGGCAAAACACTGGCTCTGGAGTCCTACAAGGTGTCAAGTTGTCAAATGGTTCAGTCGAATGGCAAAAAGGTTGGACTATTCCTGCCAACACTGCAGTTACCGATATCGAACTTGTAGGCACTGACTTGTACCTTGCAAGCAATAACAGAGGACTGCGTCTATTGGATACAACAAACGGAACTCTACAGCCTCTACCAACTGGAATTCACAATTTCCAGGACGGCCTCAAAGTAGTTGGCGATGATTTGTTCATAGGACTGCAAGGCTCCGGTTCTTCTAGTGCTGGAATTCAAATTTTCAATACCACTACCGATACTTACACCGCAGGTAGATTACTTGCAGGTCTGCCTTCGAATAACATCAATTCCTTCCTAACAATAACTGAAACAACGCAATCTGGCCAAGTTACTGCTGAGACTGTATACATTGCAACAAATAATGGCGTTGCAAGATGGAACGCTACAGGTGACAAGTGGGAAACTGCATGGACTGCTCTTGATGGGTTACCGATTTCATTCGTTGAAGACATCATTGAATTTGATGGCGACATTTGGATGGCAACGCCAAACGGAATCTCGCAATATGAACCTTCGAATATGTCAATTACAAATTACGGTAAGACTGACGGCCTAATGGGAACATCGACATGGGGGCTAGTGGGAGCGACAACGAGCTCTACGGATTCTTCAGGAGTCACAACCACGCAAAATAGCCTGTTCATTTCCCATGATGGAAGAGGTACTGACAGACCAGGAATTACGCAGTTCAATACTGGTGCTCAGTCTGTTTCTGAATTACACCAATTCGACCAGTTGCCCTCCAATACAGTAACTGCTGTTACTGCTGATTTGTACGGAATTCATATCGCTACAGATGTTGGGCCTCTGGTCCATTGGATTCGCAGTACTGGTGATTTCAACGCTGGAGTCAATGTCTTTGGTATGCAAGACTGGCCTGTCTACAGTATGCGGTCTGATGGAAACTACTTGATTGCAGTAGGTGAAAATGGTGCTACCGTGATTCAAGCCGGTACCAATGGAGGACAAATCATTGGACGCTATTCGGCAATTGAGTCAACAGGAGGAAGTGTCGTTAGCAACTCCTTCGTTACACTCTCCACTACCGACGGATTGAGAATGTGGAATTTGAATACTGGCGATGAAGTTCCACCGACCACAATGCGCAGAGCGGACCCACTATCGGTTGGATTTGAGTTACAATTCCAAGACATTACGGAATTCACCCACCCAGGAATGCAAGTTTCAATAGTTGACCCAAGTAATCCTGTTACACTCTCGACTGACGGGACTCAGGGCCCTCACGGAATCCCTATCCAAACGTCAGCTCTGACATTCTCATCACCGGTAGACGGTGCTGCAACCTGGGCTAAACTGGTTGAGTTGAAGTACAACGCTACAGTTAATCTGTCCAACGATCCAACGTTCATCACAAGTTTACAATATGCAGTCGACAATGGCGTTCTTCTCAACGGAACCAGAATTGTAACACTAAGTCTGAAATCTCCATCTAATGGTAGTATGTGGGTGAAATTAACCTATGATTGGTTCAGAACTGAGACCCCGGTCCAAGGCCTATCTCTGTGGGATAGACCCGATGATGGTGGTCAAACACTAATGGCAAATTGGACATTAGTACACGATGATGATTTTGCTAGATATGCGGTTTATCTGAACGAAGGTCCATGGGCAACTCAGCCAACTGCTGCTGACCTCCAGCCTCGTGCTCCAGATGCAACAGTGAGTTTGCATTCTAGACTGCAAACAGAAATTTCTACAATTAACGGACAACCTCTCCAAGACGGCACAGAGTACTGGGCTGTTGTAGTTGTAGAATACAACGATGGAAGGTTTGGAACACCTTCGTCTCCGTTCGGTCCAGCAAGCCCTAGCGATGAAGTACCAACTCCACCGAAATGGGCTACAGCGACTTCAGGCTCAACCGTGGTTAGCGCTGATGGTGAAGTATTTGCTGAGTGGGCACGATGCGAAGCTCTTGACTTGTCTACTACAAACGTTTACGCTTCAACCACTGAAATCACCGATGCTTTAGGGCTTGATGTTCACACCGAATTCATTCCTCAAATTGGTAATGCCAGTGTGATGACCCTTGAAGCGGGTAAGCCACATTGGCTTGCTTTCACATGCGCAGATGAGGCCGGACAAGAAGATCTGGTCAATGCCACAGTTATCGGACCGGTCGTTCCAACCGGAGGAATAGATGATGGCGTCCCTCCTCCGAAACTAGCTGATGTTTGGGCAGAAGACGTTCCAAACGACGATGGAGGTCGTGTGCAGATTGGATGGACAAACTCAGTTGCTGATGACTGTGCCTTCGTAACAGTTTACATGATGCCGGCTCAAGAGGGAGAAAATGTCCCAACGAATGTTGTCGATATGGAAGAAGTAGCAATCGTACCTGATTGCGAAACCAACATGACAATCATCGATTCAATCGGTGAAGATTCCTTAATCGATGGCCAAGCATACTGGATAGGTGCTGTAGCATTTGACAAGTGGCTAAATGGTGACTTAGGAGACGTAACAGTCCTCGAAGTCACTCCATTTGTTAACAATCTAAACGGCCCTTCAGAGCCTGAAAGAATCAGCGAGTTGAACGCTTATGACCACCCTGATGATGACGGAACTGCAATAGATATCTCATGGGCTCCTTCACAGGTTGATGATTTCGATTACTACGTAATTTGGGTGTCTGAATATCCACTAGATGACCTAACTGAAACTTGGGAAAGAGCAGGGACTGAACCTGGAATTTGTGGATGTATAGTAATGGACAAACAGTGGATTGATACCGAGAAGAGTCCTATCGAACTGACATTGAATACAGCTCTTTACGGAGGGAATAGCCTTGCAACATCCATCCCGCAACAAATAATGCCTGATGTTCCGCTTTACGTTGCAGTTACTGTACACGACGTGAAAGGAAATGTACATCTCGACAATCTAAACACTGCTACTGCAACACCGATTGATAATCTAGCAGATACTACACCGCCGGACAGACTATCTGGATTAAACCTCTATGACAGAGCAGGTGATGATGGCACAGCAGTAATGTTAGAATTTGATTTGTCTGAGGATAGCGATGTTGCTTACTACGAAGTATATGCTGCTGCATTTACTTTCACATCTGTAGGCCAGAGTGGAACTGTAAAGTCTCCTGTCGCAACCCTCGACAGGTCTCCAACGCTACCGCTTACAATCGACATTCTAGTGTTTGATACACTGGTTGTTCCAAATACACCGGTTACTGTTGCGGTTGTCCCTGTAGATTGGTCCGGTAATGCATACAGAGACAATCTCGTTACTTCTACAGCTATCGCAATCAATGATGGAATTGAGGACGTAGGAGCTTATCTCCCTGATATTGAAGGTGTCTCCCTCGAATGGATAGATGATTCAATTCTCGTTTCATGGGAACACACAACAGATCCAAACGTACGAAGATATGTTGTATACATCTCGGACTCCGAGTTTGAAAATGTTGCAGATGCTACGAACGTCGGTGACGCAAGTGTGTCCAATACTTTCCTTATCACTCCAGAAATCTTCCCGGAGTTATCCAATGACTCTTCGTGGTGGGTTGGAGTTTCTGCTAAGGATGATGTGAACAATAGGAAGGTCATCGAATCATTGAGAATAGGCCCAGTAGATTCGAATGAAGGCTCTGGAGATGGTGACGACGGTAAAGATTCAACAACAGATTTGGGAGAATTACTCACAACTGATAACATGATTATTGCAGGAATGGTTCTAATTTCACTCCTTCTGCTGATTCTAGTTTTCAGAGGAAGAGGAAGGAAGCCCGCAAGAAACAAGGAATGGGAATTACAAGAGGCTACTTGGGGTATTGAAGCACGCTCTGGTTGGGACGATGTGGGTTCATTCGGTGGACAGGCTCCACCACCAGTAGCAGCACCACCTTCAATCCAACCAGCTCAGCAAAATGACATCTATGCCGCTGCCCAAAGAATACAGCAGCCAAGTCAACCTGCTATGCCACAGCGTTGGGAACAACAAACCCAACCTGTACAACAACAACAACCGCAAGGTGGAATAGACACTTCCTTCTTGGATGACCTGTTGTGATGCCATGATGGTGGGACCAAAAAGTGCGGTTTTCACAACCGTCAGGGCCAGAGATGGACACCTGTTCCATCTGGATTACCATCTTGCTAGATTGTCACGTCACGCTGAGAAATTAGGAATTGAAATTCCCGATTTCGACATACCAGAAGGCCTAGATGGTTTGGTTCGAATCCAAGTCGATTCAAATGGCGCCCAGTTTTCGACCAAACCATTCTACCAAGAAATTCACATGGAGGCTGAGGGTGTGACAGCTCCTGCACCTCGTTGGACAAGAAAGGTTTCTGGCACTAAACACGGCGATTGGGACGCTTACAGGAGAATAACCACAGATGCATTCAGCAAAGGAGCAGACGTCGCTTTGCTAATACACGAACACTGCATCGTAGATGGAGACAGAGTCATGCCAATAGTGCTTGACGAAGACGGCGTTGTTTGGATTAGTGGTTCGGAATTTGGCGGTGTTGATTCAGTGACATATGACGTGGTTAAACCACACATTGAGAAATCTGGTTTTGTGATTAGTGAAGGCCGCCTGAATGAGAGGTTAGTCGCCCGTGCAAAGGAGGTTGTACTCCTAGGAACCGGCATGGGCGCTGCCAGACTTACTGTCCTTGATGACATCGACATTGGAGACGGAAGTTCATTCCTGCAACAAGTTTGCATTGAAGCACTTGGAGAGGATTGGCGATGATTGACAAATTAATCCAATCGGAAGGAGAGGATAGGATCTTACTCCTATCTGGTGGTCCTAAATCTCATCTTGCCACAAAGAGTATGATGGCAATTGGGATGAAAAAAAGAGTTGTGATTACACAACCTAAAATCCAAGCAGCAGAGAAACACTCACCACTTGATGGAGAGACGAAACTTCGAGATTCGCAAGTTCCAATGAACGCCAGTTTACAAGAGCGAAGAAATGGCGCTTGGAAGGTAACCAACCTAATTCATGCTCAATCGTTGGATGCAATGTTTCGCTCACTAAAGCCACATACACCAAAGGGCTCAAAGTGGGCAGGCGCTCTATCTTATGATTTAGTCCAATGGACTCAACCTATCGCATTACAATATCCTCCAAAGGAGGGAGAAATTCTAGCGATTCTATGGCTGGTTGATGAATGGATTGAGGATGATGTTGTCTATCCTGAATTGCCTAATCCTGTTCGAATAGATGGGGAAAAATCATCCCACACAGATTTAGAACATGCAGATGTTGTCAAGCGAATAAAGAAATCAATTGTAGCAGGAGAATTGTATCAATTGAATTTTGGAAGGACTTGGGAAGGGCCATTAGCAGAAGAACCTGCAAACATATTCCACAGATTGTCAATCAATAACCCCGCACCATTTAGCGGATACATTGAGGCTGCTGACCTAGGTTTGGCTCTAGCATCATCTTCTCCAGAAATTCTTCTAGAGACAAAGGATGGG
>JAYYDR010000060.1:0-9415 GCA_036160735.1 Thermoplasmatota archaeon | reverse complement strand
GGCAGTATTTACGAACCCCCTCAAATGTGCTCAAGGCCTAGCGCAAGCGATGGATGTGGTCTGATGGCGAGGAGAGGGATGATGGACCAGTATATGGACATCAAATCTGAACACTCAGATTCAGTACTCTTCTTTCGCATGGGCGATTTCTACGAACAATTCCATGACGATGCGGTAGTCGCATCAGAAGTGCTTGGGCTTGCCCTAACTAGCAGGGACAAGAAGGCTGCAGAACCAATTCCAATGGCAGGATTTCCGTGGCATGCCCTTGAAGATAACCTCAGAGTTATGTTGCAAGCCGGTTACAAAGTGTGTGTTGCTGAACAAGAAGAAGAACTCAGAGAAGGTGCTAAACTATTGGAAAGGGTGGTTACAAGAGTCTACACGCCCGGTTCCCTTTACGAAGAAAGTCTGATTGGCACTGATGATGTTGCAGGTTTGGCAGCCATCTCAATCAAGGGTGACGGATTAGGGCTAGCGATACTTGACGCATCGACAGGTCACGTTTGGACAATGGAGCATCATGGCGATGAAAGATGGTCTAGACTGCTTGATGATTTGTTGCGCAGTAATCCAAAAGAATTGATCTTCTCGCCAAGAGATGCAGAAAAAGAGAGTCTCAGGACAGTGATTTCTCAACTAGATGGAGTAACCCTCTCGCAACATTCCTCCTCTAATCGAAAAGGGCAAGACGCTCTGAAAAGTATACTTGAAGTTGCAGACTTAGGACATATTGACCTTGGAGATTCTCCACTTGCAATGGAAGCTGCCGGACTTGCGGCTGATTATCTTGCAGCGATGCATATCGTCGATTCAATCGATTTCAAAGAAGTCGAGATTATGCAGCCTGATGGAAACATGATACTAGACCAAACTACTCTCAGAAACCTAGAGTTAACTCAAACTCTATCTGGAGAAAAAGAAGGGTCTCTGCTAGGTGCGATAGATAAGTGTCGCACGTCGATGGGAAGAAGGACACTGAAGCAGTGGATATTGAGACCTCTTGCACAAAAAGAAGCGATTGAAGAGAGGCAAGATGCTGTTGCTTCAATCGCTAGGTCATCGAGAAGGCTAGATGATTTGAGGGAATGTCTCAAAGGACTAAGAGACATGGAAAGGCTGGCCACACAGTTATCATACAATCGTTCAGGAGGCCGTGACCTTGTAGCAATTGGGCTAGCCCTTGAAAGGATGCCTAGGTTAAAGGCAATTTGCAGTGAGGTCGATGACTTGCTGTTGAACAAATTATCCAATGACCTAGATGTATTGGAGACTATGCGAATTGATATTCAAGCAAACCTGAACGATGAACAACCACTCTCAATGAGAGATGGGGGGATAATTAGAGAAGGCATCGACAAGAAATTGGATGATTTGAGAGA
The DNA here is from genome assembly GCA_036160735.1 of Thermoplasmatota archaeon. Taxonomy (GTDB): domain Archaea; phylum Thermoplasmatota; class Poseidoniia; order Poseidoniales; family Poseidoniaceae; genus MGIIa-K1. The sequence goes on along the minus strand of JAYYDR010000060.1, from coordinate 8,033 downwards.
TGCTGCTGCTGTTGGCCATAAGTGGTTCAAAGACCTAGAAATAAGGGAAAGAGCAAGATTAGAAATCCCGTCTCTCAAAGTTAGACATAACAGACAAATCGGTTGGTATATCGAAGTCACAAAAACACATCTTGGAAAGGTCCCAGAGGATTGGAATAGAAGACAACAAATGACCAATGGAAATAGGTATGTTACGGACGAACTTGTCGAGTGGGAGGACAAGTTGGTTACTGCGGCGACAAAAGCGAATACAATCGAGTACAACATGTTCAGAGATTTGAGAGATAGATGTAGAGAAAAATCACGAACTTTAGGCATGATTAGTTCTTGTGTAGCACAGATAGACACTCTTCAGTGCTTTGCTGAAATCGCCCGAAACCGTTCATGGACCAGACCAGTAATTCACGATGATTCTAGACTAATTGCAAAGGGATTGCGTCATCCCGTGCTCGAGGTACAGAATGGCTTTGTTCCAAATGACGTAAAATTGGATAAGAAACGGAAATTCCTATTGATAACAGGGCCCAACATGGGTGGTAAATCCACACACTTGAGGTGTGCTGCATTGCTCTCTGTCCTTGCCCAGGCTGGTTCTTTCGTTCCTGCAGAAAGCGCCCATGTTGGCTTGGTTGATAGGATATTCACAAGAGTTGGAGCGTCTGATGACATAAGGAGAGGGCGTTCTACATTTATGATGGAAATGATGGAGGTGGCTCATATACTAAAGAGAGCCACAGATAAATCTCTGATTTTACTTGACGAAATAGGAAGAGGTACATCGACATTTGACGGACTATCAATCGCTTGGTCGGTAACAGAAGATATCTGTAACAGAATTCATGGAAGGACGTTGTTTGCAACGCACTATCATCAACTCATCGGATTGGAAGGAGAAGCACCAGGCCTTGTGAATGTTCATGTTCAGGTCGCTGAATCCGAAGGGGAATTGAAATTCTTACACACAGTTGCAGATGGACCATGTGACGATTCGTACGGAGTTCAAGTCGCTGCTCTAGCGGGACTGCCCCGACATGTAGTTGAGCGATCTAATGATCTGCTTGGATTCTTGGAAAGGCAAGCCCATGGCGCAAAGGCTGGAGAAAAAGGCGCTCCCACGGCACGCAGTGCTGGTCAATCATCACTGCTTGGTTTCGTTGGCCAGCCACAAGTGAGAGTTGAGAAGGACCCAATTGCAGAAGAAATCAAGAAGGCATTGGCAGAGATTGACCCTGACTCAATGAGCCCAAGGCAAGCACACGAGGCGATATACGATTTACAAAAAATTCTGGAGGGTAAGAGATGAGTAATCCTTCAAGAATTAAGCAACTCGATGACCGGACTATTGGCCACATCGCTGCAGGAGAGGTTGTAGAAAGACCTGCTCAAGTCGTGAAGGAGTTAGTTGAAAATTCGATTGACGCAGGCTCGAATAACATCACAATAGAGATTGAAAGAGGGGGATTTGATTTAATCCGTATCTCCGATAATGGTTCTGGAATTCATGAGGATGATTTACCTCTATCGCTAGATAGACACGCTACCAGTAAGTTGTCTACTGAGAGCGACTTGGCCGAGATTGGAACATTGGGCTTCAGAGGTGAAGCACTAGCAAGCATTGGTATGGTGAGTAAACTCACAATATCTAGCAGGCCTGCAAATACAGAAGGCCGTCAAATAATGATGGATAACGGAGACAAATCAGCAATAAAACCGGTTGGAATTGCTGAAGGAACGGTAATCGAAGTCTCGAACATATTTGCGAAACAACCTGCAAGACTGGCGTTTCAAAGAAGGCCAGCTACCGAAACAAGCAGGGTTGTAGACGTTGTAGTTTCTCACGCAATCAGTCATCCTGAAGTAGGATTCAGATTAATTAGTGATGAAAAGACGATTCTAGAGGTTCCTGCAGTTGAGGATATCGAAGACAGGTTGTACGATGTTCTCGGTAGACAAGCAGGAAAAATGATTCCAATTTCTTCTCCGCCTACTGACTCTGATGCACCTGGAGAAGAAAGTTGGAGCGGATGGATCTCCACTCCTGATATTACGAGGGGCAAAGGTGATGATATTCACATCTTGATCAATGGAAGGCCGGTTGCAGCTCAGCCGTTTTTGCAATCAATTCGCAGAGGATACAGAACAAGGCTGATGCAGGGTAGGCATCCAGTTGCTGTATTAATGTTGGAATTACCCAGAGGTGAAGTAGATGTAAACGTACATCCAACAAAGAGGGAGGTTCGTCTGAAGAATTCTTGGCGGGTGCTCGAAAGATTGGAGCGTTCGATTGCCTATACTCTTGAATCTACTCCTACAGAGCCTGAATCTAGTGGTGGAATAACAGGAATCACTTCCCTTTCTCCTGATACCGAGGAAAAGAGAGTAGTTCAGAAACCAGCATGGGCACAGTCAGCTCAAATCTCTTTGACTGGTGAAAAGCCACTTGAAGTCAAAAAGAAGGAGAAACCTAGACCAGTATCTCAACCTGAATCATCACAAAAAACCATCACTGGTATCAAACCAATATCCCCTGCATTATCCCTTGGTGAAAGAAATCTACACCGGCATGCTGGTTTTGATACAGAGGATATCGACAAGACTGAGCCATTGGGCCCTGTTATCAACGATTTACCTGAGATGGAGCCACTGGCCCAATTCGCTGATTCTTACATCGTCGTACAGGCAGGAGAAGAGTTGCTTCTAATCGATCAGCACGCGTTACACGAGAGAGTACGTTATGAGAGACTGAGATATGACGAGTCCCTTTGGCAGCCTCAAGAAAGAATCACACCAGTTCCACTAGAACTTGATCCTAGACAGATAGCAAGGCTTGAAGCGAGAATTGGAGATCTTACTGACATTGGATTTGTAATACAAAAGAACGCAGCGGGATATAGCATAATCAGCGCTCCAGCACTTCTTTCAGCTAGTGAATTAGAGCCCTTTATTCACGATATACTTCTAGATTTGACAGAGGATGGTGCTCCAATTGAGACTATCGAAGCAAGAAAAGACCATCTCGCATTCCTAAACGCCTGTAGAGGTGCTGTAAAAGCAAATGATAAACTGAATCTGTCGCAAATGAGAAGGTTGTTAGACGATATGCGCAGAATCCCAAATCCGTGGGCTTGCGTGCACGGTAGGCCTACTGCGATGAGAATACCGCTAAACGCTCTTGACCATCACTTTGGACGTCATGGATGAACGGTCACATCCAAACCACAGTCAATCAACTGGTCAAGATAGGAAGGCCAAGCTACTTTGTGTAAATCTGATCCTTCCACTAATCCGCCACAAATGGATGCCAACAAAATTGCAGTCATCTGAATCCTATGATCGCCATATGTCTCAACAATTCCATCTGGCTTCTTTGGTTGTTGTCCACCTGGAACAGACAATCCATCAGGACTTATTGTGGAATCAATTGAAAATTGAGAAAGTAAATCTGCGGTCCTAGTAATTCGGTTCGATTCTTTGTAGGCTGCGTGTTCTGCACCGGTTATTGTGCCACCTTCGCCAAGAGCAAGCCAGGCCGCCATAGGCGTAATTAGGTCATTCGAATCCCTTAATTCGGTACTGTCCAAGAAATGGCCAATTGAATCTGAGCTGTCAGGAGCATTTTCAACACTCAGATTTGCTAATTTCGCAAATGACATCATCGAAGCATCGGGTGGGATGATTACATCTGGGCAAGATACAATCCACGGTTTACCAGGAATCTCTGCACCAGTTTTTTTGCACAAATCCCAAGTTAACTCCGAATGATTTCGAGACACTGCATCACCTTTTGTGGCAATCGAGAAACCATTGGTTCGAGGTGTCATCAGCAATATCGAAGAATGAAATTGAGAGGTTTTTGAGACATCAATCTCCACTGATTCGAGATTAAATGGTCCCGTTATTTCCATGGGATATTCGCAATCATTACTCTTTGTAGCGACTTCAACACCGAGTGATTTCGTAAGAAGTAAGGAACTCCTTGCTCGAAGGCTAGAATCCCCATCCAAGACTATTTTGAAACCACATGTTGCTGCTTGTCCAATTAAAAACCTTAGAGCAGTTCCGCTATTTTTACAGTCGAGTGTTGAAGATGGTTCACGCAATTCACCACCCCTCATTACTTCACCATCCCACTCAATACCCAGGCTCAAAAGGCAATCAATCAAGGCTTGGACGTCTTCCCCGATCTCCCACATCGAGATTCGTGTGGGATTATTATCCATACTAGCAAGTGTTAACCAACGCATTGAGTGACTTTTGGAGGGAGGAAGTTTTAGCAAACCAGAGAGGTTGCTGGGATTGATTTCTAAAACCGAATTAGTGGGATTTGAATCATGGGAGACTGCATTAGAATTACCTCCCATGGCCTTGCCAGCACGGACTTAGTCATGAAGTCATCCAATGCGCATGTTGAAGTGCATCATTTGTCTGCGGCGTTACATGGTCACAGACGCACTGAATAGGCCTCTGCGTGACCTAAGAATTTCATTGACGGATAAATGCAACATGAGATGCAGATATTGCATGCCTAGAGAGCACTTTGATGGACACGAATTTCTCTCAAAACAAGAAATCCTAACCTATGAAGAGCTAGCATTTGTTGTTGAATCTTTAGTTCCTCTAGGTCTACAAAAAATTAGGCTAACTGGAGGCGAGCCACTCTTGCGAAGAGATATTTCTGATTTCATCAAGATGCTGCCAAAAGAGTTAGACTTAGCAATGACCACAAATGGCCTACTTCTAGAAAAATTCGCTGTTGAACTCGCTGAATCCGGGCTGGACAGAGTCACAGTTTCGCTTGATGCATTAGATGTCGAAACATTCCAAGCAATGGGTGACACTAAGGAAACTCCAGAAACAGTCTTGCGGGGCATAGAAGCAGCAAGATTGGCTGGACTGAAAGTCAAGGTAAATGCAGTGATTAGAGCGGGATACAATGAGCATTCTGTTGAAAAAATAGCCGAGAGATTCATTGGTACTGATGTCATTGTAAGGTATATCGAATTCATGGATGTTGGTGAAACAAATTCATGGGACAATGGTGAAGTAATTACTGGTGAAATGATGCGCAGTATGCTGGAAAACCTATCTCCTATCGAGCCAAATCACATTGGTGAAGTTGCTAATCGATACAAGCGTGGAACTCAAGAAATAGGATTTATTGAAAGCGTTTCAAAGCCTTTCTGTGGAGATTGTAACAGGGCGAGAATAAGCGCAGACGGTTCTCTCTATACCTGCTTGTTTGCATCAAAGGGTAACGATTTGAAATCAATGCTTAGAATGGGTGCGAACAAGAATCAGATCGCCGATGCCGTGCGAAATATTTGGTCAAAGCGAGATGATGCATACTCTGAGACTAGAGGGAAATCTTCTAGCGGAAAGGTCGAGATGTCCTTTATCGGTGGCTAAGCAGTTGTTGGTAGTTTGATAGTAGCCAAAATTGTGTTACTTCCTTTGTCGACTAACTGGAATGTGTGGTTTCCATTATTGCATTCAATTTCCTCGCAATTAATCACGAAATAATCGCCTTTAGTAACAGACCAACCTGCGTCTCTATCGTGGAATGAGACATTGGTACCAACTGTACCATACACATCTGAGTCATCAACAAAACCGTAATGCTCCTTGAGGCTTTGTCCAGTTTGGTTTACAATCGACCATTCAACTTTTGATGGGTCTAATGATTGGTCGATACTAGTAATCGAAACTACATGGTATCCATTTGATAATGCTCTAACTGAAATTGACGCCTTTGGGTCAGCCTTCTCAACGTTGTCCAATGTTGTTGACATCATAACGAAAACCATGCTAGTCAGCAATACAGTAATCGCTAGCAATAGAACAGTCGCGATGACTGGGCTAACCGCCTCATCGTCTCTGTTCATGTTAATCCCTAGCGGACAAATGACTTGAATCAACCGCTTGTTTTCGTGCTAATTTGCCACATTCCGTTAGTTTGGAACTGCTTTCAAACCACCCAAAACATCTTGCGACAGGTTACAGCACGCCAAATTATTCCTTTAGTGAGCCTGTTAAACATCATGTTCAATATCCAATCAGGCAAACGGAATAGTAAGCTTCCAATTTTGAATGAGCGCTTGGAATTTGCCATAACTTTGCCCATTTGCTTCTTCCAAATTTTTTCATATTCTTCCAAAGGTAGTCCAGATTTCAGGTGTTCTGCAATCACATTACCCGCAATTCTACCACCAATCATTGCGATGGTGATACCAGCACCATTTGATGGTAAAACCATACCAGCTGCATCTCCAACAAGTACGTAATTTCCTTTAACGAACTTCTTGATTGTACCTGACATAGGCAAAGAACCCGCTCCATTGAAGGTGATTTCTCCATCGTATTTGGCCACGAACTCATCAGTATACTGATTCAGATTCTTACCCTTGGAAAAACTCCTTTGTATACCCAATCCAATGTTCGCCCCACTAGACTTTGGGAACATCCATGCATATCCTCCTGGAGCCATTGAACCAAAGTGAAGTTCAACTGCCTCTCCAAAATCACCGTCCATCAAAACGAATTTGACAGGTATTTTTGTAGATTCTTCAGTCCAGTAATCCCTTCTGATAACCCCATTATGACCGCCTGCATCGACTATGACTTTGGCTGTTATTGTATCTCCATTCCTCAGGATTACAGAATTGCCTTCCACTTTATCTACACGGGAGTTGACTAGATATTCAGCCCCTGATTCCTTTGCTAGATCAACTAAAAACTCGTCATGAGCAACACGATTAAGGACATATCCATCAAAATCGAACTTCAATGGTTTGCCTGATGGTGGTACAATGTGCATTTCTTTCGAATGGCGAGAAATCGCTGAATCCGGAGTTTGGAATAAGTCGTCCATGTCCGGGACGTCGGGACATAGCCTTCGCATTTCGTCATTTGTTGGAACCAATTCGCCACACTGAAGAGGAGTTCCAATCGGATCTCTCCCGTCAATCACCAGTACGTCTGCACCTCCAAGGGCTGCGTATCGTGCAACGGTGCTACCGGCAGGACCACCGCCAATCACGATGACTTCTCTGTCGAAAGATTGAGACATGCAAAAAACCTCACTTGTGACGATTTTGTACTATATCGACTAGATGTTTAAGCAATTGCTTTGCCTCGCAATCTGGGAAAGAATCTAGATTATTTGTCGCTCTCTCTAGGTGGTTCTGTATCAAAATCTCAGTGTAAGTCATGCTGTCTCCAAAATTAAGTAGAGAAATGAACTCATCGAACAACGAATCTTCGAAATTATGCAAGATTTCAGCAAATCTGGTCCTTTGACTCCCATGTAATATTGTCAATGCATGAATAATAGGCAAGGTCATTTTTCCTTCATATATGTCGGAACCTCTAGGCTTACCCATTCTTTCATCACCGCGGATATCTAATAGGTCATCGACTAACTGAAATGCGATTCCAATTTGCATTCCAAATTCGAACAATTTTTCACAAGACTCCTCATCGGCATTTGCAATTAAACCTGCACCTTTACAACCCGCAGCAAATGGACCTGCGGTCTTACCACTAACAATATCCAAGTAATCCTCAGGAGAGGTTGATAGGTCAAGTATGTGGTCTATCTGAGTGAATTCCGCACTAGCGAGTCTGGAACAGTAGTGAGCCATTACATCGACTACTTCTTTCCTATACCTACCACCCAGGCCAAAACCCTGAGAAAACAGCCAGTCACCCGCAATTATCGCTTTGGCTTGCCCATACTTTGCATGAATTGTGTCATGGCCTCTTCTAGTGAGAGATTCGTCATTTATGTCATCGTGAACTAAACTCGCTGTGTGAATGAATTCATTGGACATGGCAAAGGGAATGATTTCATCCACGTCATCGCCTCCTGCTAACTCGTAAGCGAGCATAACCATGATTGGTCGGATTCTCTTTCCGCCCGCAAGTACAACTTGACCCGAGACTTCAGCAACTTCACCGAATGTGGCTGATTGCTCCTCAATGATGGCTTCTAAGTTGGCATTAACCAAATCACGAATCGCATCAATCCTGTCAAG
>JAYYDR010000059.1:0-31878 GCA_036160735.1 Thermoplasmatota archaeon | reverse complement strand
TGGATGATTGAGAGATGCTGCCGCACTTCTTGCAACAGCGATCCTTGTTCCGGATTTGTCGGAATGATATGGGGATGCTGAGAGATTTACTGTGGCATGTAACACAACACCTTGGCGACCCCATTCAACAATCTGTGCAATGGGGTCACTATCGTAATCATTTGGTGTTGCACCACAATGTTGCCAAGCATCCTCACAAATGGTAACACCAACATCAAGACCTGCTATTGTCCTAGCAATTCCAGGCCTTTCATCAGCTTCGAAGTATCTAGCTTCGTCAAACACATCATAAGTTGGAAGTAATTGTTTTCTCGTGACTTCTCTAACCGAATCACCTGCCCTTACAACACCGTTGCCAGGCAGAGACCTTTGCGAAGAAGGAGGAACCGGAGTCCCGACTAAAACAGGAATATCGGTTTGCAGTGTGCTTGCAACATCATGACATTCCTTTACAAAATCGGACTGCAGGAGCAGGTCTCTAGGCGGATAACCGCTGATTGCTAGTTCCGTAGTAACTGCAAAACTTGCCCCATTTTCTGATGCCAGTTTCGCCATTTCAGTGATAATTTTTGAATTACCTTTGATGTCTCCTACTACTGGGTTTGCTTGTAATAGAGCAATTTTTGACGACATCGATTACACCTTTTACAACAGCTTAGTCTTCGTCATCAAACTCGTCATCTTCGAATTCAAAATCCAGTTCAGATTCTCCTTGTTTCGCTGTTGCAACTCTTAGCCAGGATAGAGTGAACAATACCCCAATGCATAGCATTGTCATAGTCGTTCCTAGTATCCATGGATTAGTCGCCCCGATTGCGTCCTCAAGCAGCCCTCTTTCCTTCGCTGGCTTGACGTCAACAAACTCTGTTTTATCTGTTGTCTCACTAAGTGTAACTTCGATTCTCTGTAAACCAGGGGCGTCTGGTTTCCAATCTACTAGTAATGTGCTAACTGATTGAGAATCGACGTAAACTGTAGTCTTGGCCAGTTGGGATCTTTGTCCGGACAAATCAACAATCTCTACCAAGACCTCAGCATCTCCGCCTAACATACCATCATTTCTCACGTGAATTTGTACGATTGTATTCTCATCTACTTCGAGGTTAGATTTAGATAATTCAACTCCGCTTTGTTCTAATGAGAAATCGGTAGTGTGCTGCTCTAATTCCCAAATTCCTGCCGGGAATGTAACAGAATTTCCATCCCTTTCGAACTGGTTTCCAGCTACGTCACGACCATCTATGCGCATTTTCACAACTAATTTTTCTTGTAAGAACTGCCTTTCAATACCTGATAAGTCAATGGCGCCAGTGAATTCAAGGCGTAGCCCTGTATCCATTTCTCCATCCAATTCTAGTGGAGCGCTCCCTGATGTAATCGTATCACTTTGACCAATTGCAGTTACCCACCAAAATAATTCAACTGAGTTTGAATCAATTCCGAAATTCTCAGAGATAACTACTCTGACGTTATGCTCTCCAACCTTCAGTTCTGAATTTGCACGAGGTGAGGTGAATTCTACAACCTGAGGACCAACTGAGTCCACTAAAATCCACTTCACAGCTTCGGTAGGACTGGTCAAATCTATGCCTTGCTCCGGCATACAATCAATACTCCAAGTCATTGCATGTTGACCGGAAATGACTGGTGCTGTTGTCGAAGCGGTAAACAAACCGTCTACAGCCAGTGCAGGTGTTCTAACACCGTTTATTCTCACTTCAATCTCACAATCAAATTGTGGTGTATCTCCCGTTCTAAAGAAAATTAATTCCCCAGACAATTCGATACTAGAGCCAGGAGTTACTCTTGCTCCGTCATCGGTCAGTGCTCCGTTTTCTACCCAAAGAGATAGATTGCTTGGAATCATCATTTCAGAGGAGAATCTCCACCGATTCTGAGGGAAACTAACCTCATCGTAGTTTCCTGCTCGGTCATAAATGCGGACAACAGGCTCTCTTCTTGTTTCTCCAAGGTCAGGTAGAGTCCATTGCGGTATCATTTCTATGCTCAAGACTAAATTTTGATCATATGGCTCAGCAGCAATCCCGTTTGCATCATTTACTCTACATGTATTGACAATAATGTGGGATGTTTCACTTGAGCATTGGCCAGAAGTTGAATTCCATTTTAATGTCAAACGATCACTCGCAATATTATCTGCCAGAGAGACTGATATCTCTTCAACATCCGAAAAGCCATTCAACTCTGTGAATGAGATATTGAGCCCGTATGTCTGCCCAGGATGTAACCATGCCCTTCTTCCACCGTCCCACTCAAAGCCATCACTGTCTATTATTGGTGTTCCGTCGCTTAGAATTTGATACATGAACAGATGGTCGTCAATCATGTCGGAGCCTCCTCCAACTAATGCATATCCAGACGGGTCATTGCCAATTACATACCCTGCGACTTTCTCACCCGGGAATGCAGATGTATCGTCCACGAGGGCGATGTAATCGCCAAAATTCGCATCCAAATCAGAAGGATTGGAAATCGGCCTTGAGATATATTCACCGGGGCTTGGCCATCCATCTCCATCGTAATCATTTGCCCATTCTGTCCAAAGCATCAGAGTAACATCTGTTGGAAGAACCGGCTGATCAGAGATATTGATTATGATTTCTTGATTGTTTGAAGGCGTAAGGTGGTCGTAAAATCGAATATTGGATTTGGTGACCACGGGTGCTAATGGGTCGATTATGAAAGTCCTATTGACCTTGGAAGGGCCTGCTATGTCACCACCAACTAATGGTATCAATTCCACCTCGTAAGTTAGATTCCCACTAGAGAAAGGAGTACGCGTTTCGACAACCCACTGCTCACCATCGTAACCTGTCGTATTTGCAATCGTCTCATTGTTGCGATATAGTCTCAACTCGTACTCGCCTGGGTACGGTTTTTCATTTGCTAAACCATTCTCGAAACCAGCTTTTACGTGAATACTGAGGTTGTCCTCTGCCATCAGATAATCGAGGTCAGAATTTACTTGGCCTCTATCCGTATGGTATGATACAGACTTAATCATCAAATTATTATCCACTGCGGAGTTTGACCACTGACGAATCGAGGGCATAGATACTACTCCGTTAGCTAACTCAATCCTAACCTCAAATCTCAATTCTGATTGGTCATCAAAGGTTTGTGATGTTCTAAATCTTGTCTTCAAATCATGCATCCCATTAGACATATTATGGGTGACTGGAACATCGTCAAAGATGAATAAATCATGGTCACCTGTTCCAATAATTCCCTGCCCTTGTATTGGAATGAACCACATCGCAGAGGTATCCTCTGTATACATGTTCACGATTACACGATGTGGTGAAGATGTATGTGTCTGAGCCCGAGTAATAACCTCACGCCAGTGGTTAGAAGGCGTAAGTGTTTGAGAGCCATTCACCCATGTCATTGCCCCCATAGCAATATCTCCTGAAGTTGTGGTTGAAATCAATGAAACTTTGAGTGAGCAAACAGAGTCGGCAGTAAATTTCAGTGGCAGACTTGAGGCCTTACTAGAATCCAATCTCGCTCTGTTAATCGACATAACAATGTCATCAAACGCAGAAGCTACAACTGTTTGAGACGCTTCATAGCCAATGCTTATTCCTGCGATTGAATAATTTCCTGCATCTGAAATAACCTCTATCCTAGCATGGATGAATTCTTTTCCTGCAACCACTTTGACTGGTGGTGTAGTCCTTGTTTCATAATTCAGATAATCCAAGTCTGACTCGTTTATTGAAAAACGGATACCATCTTGATAGCCAACCCCCCCGGTTTGTGTAATCATTGTATTACCAATCCAAAGTGCAACGGTTTGCACTCCAAGGCCAACTTGTCCAGTTTTTATCACAGATAACTCAAATGATTTGGCATCCCTTGGAACGAGGATGCTGTGCCAAGTTGTTGGATTGAGACCCACTGCGAAAGGAGAAATTGAGTCACCATTCAACAATACATCTTGATTGCCCCATGAACCAATTCCTTCCCCAGAAACGTCCCACTCATACCTTCCATCACCGTCTAGATCCATTCTCGGAGTAGAGATTTGCTCTGTTGGGTATAATTGCAAGCGTATATTTTCTAATGACCAATTGTCTTCTGTCGATTCAAATTTGAACTGCAAAGTTGAAGCCGAGCTGGCTAAATCAAACCTGTTTGATGTAGAATTAATCCCTATCCAATTACCCCTATCAATCGAAGCATAAGTGGTAAGATTACCTTCTGATTGGTACTGGAATTTGTATGAAGCAAACGGCATATTTACATCAAATTCTGGTGATATTATTGTCGAATTTGGCTGGCCACTGATTTTTCTTGTCTGATAGTCCCAATTACTGTTTTCTAAATTCCATCCTTGCTCTGAGGGGTCGGAATTGAAATCATCGTAGTATTTTCCTCCACCAGAGATTTCGTACAGCCTAGGCGACTCACCTACTGAGTTAGAAGCAAATGATATCTTGAGGCGCAATGATTTGTGTTGCTTCCAGTCTACTACAGACAAGTCAATCCATTTACCTGAGCGATTTACAAGTCCTGGAATTTCTGAATTTGTATCGGCGTCCAGAACTGTCCAATTAAGATGGGCACCATCAGGAATTATTGCATCCAGGTATACTGGAGAATACCTGCCCTCATCGATTCTGTCATCAACGCTAGCAGACCACCCAAAGGAGCGAGTAGTTAGATTCGCACCGCTAGTACCGGGGATCACAATGTCATCAAAGAACCAATAGTCACAGCAAGTTCCAGAACCCGCATTTTGCCTTGCTCTGACTTGGAAATCTTGGTGGTAAGCATTAGCTGGAAGGTTGTAATTCACGTTGGTAACAGAACCACCAGTGGTTGAACCTGCAAGATATTGTACCTGGGTCCAACCGTTGTTGGAATTCTTGTATTCGAGATAGAAATTTTCGTTAGAGTCCGGTTCTTCTCCACAACTGTATGTTCCTTGCTTAATCCATGCTTGTAGAGAGAGACCAGAATATCCCGCAAGGTTCACTTGAGGGCTTGTTACTGTTACTGAGCCCCCTCTTGTCCACCAAGAAGCACCAGTACCACCACTCATCCCACAAGTTGTTGCAGTATTTCTTTGACCGTAACTTGAACTCGATGAAGTCCAACCGTTCGCATTCTTGTCGAAGTTCCAATCTATGCCTTGGAAACCAAGTATCAGAGAGCCATCTTCCTCAACTGTCAATCCACCCTTAGAGAGTCCTGATTGATCCCAATCAGAGTAGTTAAATCCGGTTGCTAAGGTATCATTCCCTCCTTCGACAGAGAAAGAAATTGTCTGTAAAGCGTGAGATGAATCCATTTCGATTGATGGTCCGACACCTAACGAATTTGGTACCTGAATCTCGACTAAATTATAATCTGCCGAACCTGTCTCTTTCTTCAAGTTGAAATCCAACTCAGTATCAGGTTGAATCTGCATGGAAAACTGCGACAGCGGACCGGAAAGGAGGAATAAGAAACTCAGCGCCACCGCCAAGACTCCTCGATTTTGGGATGCCATGCGTGTGGTGGATGGAGTCAATGTAATTCAAAGCAACCCCTCTAAAGCATTCTCAATCACTGGAATTTCATAGTCAAAATTTGATTTTATCAAACGACTGTTTGAAGACATGTTCACTACTCGGCGCAAACATGGCAACCCCTCAATCGACTAAGGAATTGGATTCCGTTTCACTTGAAACTGGTCTACTTTCTACATGGCAAGAGGAAAACCTGTTCGAAGCAACTGTTGAAAATCGGAAAAATGGTGAGCCTTTCATCTTCTTAGAAGGTCCACCTACCGCCAACGGCAAACCTGGAATTCACCACGTTGTAGCAAGGACATACAAGGACTTAGTTTGCCGTTGGAAGACGATGCAAGGCAACTTCGTCGAAAGGAAAGGTGGCTGGGACACCCACGGCCTGCCTGTGGAAATTGAAGTACAGAAGCGATTAGACCTAATGAGCAATGAAGCCATTGAAGCATTCGGGATGGAAGAATTCAACAAAGAGTGTCGAGAATCTGTTTGGACTTACGAAGCTGCTTGGAGAGAAATGACCGAGCGTATGGCTTACTGGTGTGATCTAGATGACCCATATGTCACTCTACACAACGAATACATTGAATCATGCTGGTGGGCACTCAAGCAAATGTTCCAGAAAGGTTTGCTATACAGAGGACACAAAGTTCTCCCATACTGCCCGCAAACTGGAACCTCATATTCTAGCCATGAGGTAGCTCTTGGATACAAGGAAGTAGAGGAACCATCGGTATATGTCAAATTCAAATTAGAAGATACAGACGCCTCAATCCTTGCTTGGACAACTACACCTTGGACACTGCCGGGTAACGTCGGCCTTGCAGTCGGACCCGATGTAGAATACGTCCGTGTTCGTGTAACAGCAGTCCCAGAAAAGTGGGAAGGCCACGGTGGCGCTGAAATTGGTGAAGAACTAATTCTAGCAAAGGACCTGTTCAAAGAGGTGATTCGTCATCACTGCGATGAGGTTGAAACCTTCCCGGGACGCGACTTAATCGGTCGCTCATACCAACCATTATTCCCCGGAGCTGTCGATAGAAACGGCTCAGAAACCGCATGGACTGTCATTGGTGCAGACTGGGTTACTACTACGGATGGTACAGGTGTAGTACACACCGCAGTAATGTATGGTGAGGATGACTACAACCTCGGCATGGAAGTTGGCCTACCTGCCCAACATACAGTTGGCATGGATGGTGCATTCTTGGCGGGAACTCATTCTGACCTAGACGGAAGATATGTGAAAGACTGTGATGACACAATCATTGGTCTTCTTCACGATGAGAATCTATTGTACAGAGAGAAAATGTATCTCCACGACTATCCTCACTGCTGGAGAACCGGTCACCCACTATTGTACTATGCAATGGACTCTTGGTTCGTCAGAATGACCGCTGTTAAGGACAGACTCCTAGAATTCAACTCCCAAGTTGAGTGGGCCCCCGATTGGGTCGGCGAAGGTCGATTTGGCGAGTGGCTTCGCAACGTGAAAGATTGGGCTATCAGCAGAGAGAGGTACTGGGGTACACCACTACCTGTTTGGATTTGTAATGAATGTGGACACCAACACTGTGTAGGTTCAACCGAAGAAATGGCGGCAATGGCAAAGGATGGAAGCCCGGTTGCAGAAGACTTACACAGACCATTTGTCGATGATACCGTTCTTGTTTGTACAGAGTGTAATGGTGACATGAAGAGAGAACCGTTCGTTATGGATTGCTGGTTCGATTCAGGTTGTGCATCATTCGCACAATGGCACCACCCATTCGGCGAAGAGGGAAAATTTGAGAACAATTTCCCAATCGATTACATCTGTGAAGGTGTAGACCAAACACGTGGATGGTTCTACACATTGCTTGCAGTGAGTACAACCGTCTTCGATTCAATTTGTTACAAGAGATGTCTATCCCTTGGATTAATTCTCGATGCAGAAGGAAAGAAGATGTCCAAGTCTAAGGGTAATATCGTAGATCCATGGGACCACTTCAATCGAGAAGGTGCAGATGCAACTCGCTGGTACATGGTTACAGCTGGAGCACCCTGGAACCCTCTGAAATTTGACCCGAACGGAGTTAGAGAAACCTATGGAAAGATGTTCCTCACACTCTGGAACATCTACCGTTTCCATTCTGATTATGCAGCACTCGACGGCTTCGATCCAGAAACATCTCCGAAAGGAAAGAACACTCCTCTAGATGATTGGGTTCTATCTAGACTTGCAGAAGTTGTTGCAGGAACTGACCAGCAATTCGAAGATTGGGATTTCCACAAGGCATGCAGAGATATCGAAGAATTCGTGGTGAATGATGTTTCCAATTGGTATGTTAGAAGGTCTCGACGTAGACTTTGGGAAGAGGCTGATAGCGATGATAAATTAGCTTGCCAACACACACTACACAAGGTACTGGTAACCGTTTCAAGGTTGATTGCACCAGTATCCCCATTCATGTCTGATTCAATCCACAGAAATCTGGAGGGTGAATCAGTCCACATGGCAAACTGGCCAGAAGCTGGTGAAGTTGATTCTGAAATTATCGAAACGATGGCACTGGTCCGTGAACTTGCAGAAACCGGTCGCAGAATCAGAGTTGACGCCGACCGCAGACAAAGGCTACCATGTGCAGAGGGATGGATTGTTAGCGGACCAGATTTGTCCGCATATCATGAAATCCTGGCTGAAGAATTGAATGTTGAAGTAATCTCATTGGAAGAGGACTTGGACAGGTTCCAAAAGGTCGAGGTCGTACCTAACCGCAGATCACTTGGAGCAAAGTGCAGACAGGATTTGCCTGCCGTTCTGCAAGGAATCGCAGACGGAGACAGTGAGGCAATGCTAGCATCAATCGAGGATGGTAACCTAACGATTGCAGGATATGAAATTTCTAAGGATGACATTGAATTGCGCAGAGTTGAAAGAGAAGGATTCGCAGCTCAAACAGTGCAAATCGCAAACTCATCTGTTTCCTTAGTGCTGGACATGAGCGACTCACCAGAACTCTTGTCAAAGGGACTTGCAAGAGATATCACAAGGAGAATTCAAGCAGCTAGAAAGGACCTAGACTTGGCAATCGAAGACACAATTTCATTGGAAGTCTGGATGAAGGATGCGCCAGAGTTGTTTGAAGAAGATACGAATTGGATCATTACTGAAACAAGAGCGAGTAACTCTGTATTCAACATCGGCGAAGGCGATGGAGAATCATTCGAGGTCGATGGTGCTACAATTTGGTACAAGGTAACGAGGTCTTGAATATGAAAAGGATACTATTTGCAATTCTTCTAGCAGCCAGCACCATGCTGGCTGGGTGTTTCGGCGGTGGAGAGTCCGTTGTCAATGAGGCAGAAAGTGAGACCCCAGTTTGGTCTGATTACCAAATCATCGACCCAATAGCACCAATTTCTCCATGGGAATTTACCACAGTCGATTTGAATCTAAATCAAAGCACAACCACTTCTTGGGCTGTTTTCAACAAGGATTACGGCGGAAATTGTTGTGAGCACTATCTTGCTACAACAATCGATGGAACTATTCTCAACATTGGTGGAGAATACCCGGTGTTTTCACATGACAGAGGCCATGAGTGGGACACTTACATCCCAGGGGTTTTCACCGACCCAATGTGCAGAACTCCTGTCCCTACCAACCCTGGACAAGAAGGACTTGGGGAGGGAAGTATCGTTCAAGCAACGAATGGTGACATTATCTCAATGTCTTGGTTCCCATACGTTGGAGGAGACCTCAAGTTAGACAAATTCTACGCTATTCTTTACGATGCTTCTGAAGACGAGTGGACCTGGTGTTACAACAGAATCACAGAACCATTCTACGATAGGTCTTGGCAAGTTGAAGTCGTTGGACCGATTTCATCTAACATAGGTAGCGGCGATTGGGCAAGCCTTGTTGTCTCAAACTTTTGGCATCAGTCAATGAATGCGGGGGGTCAAATCAGCGTTGATGGATTGAATTACTACAACTTCCAATTCGCTGGACGTAATTCAAACCCAGGATTGGAAGAGGTCGATTTGAACTTCACAAACCCTGGTGAATACTACGACGTGAATAAGCCACACAAAGAGATGAGAGCATTCCCTCTCCCAAGTGGAGGACTATACTTCCCGTCTTACTTTACAGATGGAACATCCGCGTTCTTGGACACATCCCTAAATTGGAACAAGCACGACGTTGTATTCCCGAGTGAGTATTGCCAAATCGACTCTACAGGAGCATTGCACTGTGTCAGTCTTGATGGAACAACATTCACCCACCATCTGTCATACGATGGTGGCTCAACGTGGACTACTCAGAATTATTCTGGAGAGGACTGGGCTGCAATCGAAGAATGGGAATTCCAAGCTAATGGCGCTCTGGACCTTTTCGTGTTGAACGTAAGGTACCAATCTGCTGAAGGCCCAGACAAGGATATTCTATACCACGTCAGAGACTATTCTGAATCGATGGAACCAGATACTGTGACAATGATTGGACTGGGAGACCTAGATTCTACAAGCGGAGCAGGAAATGACATCCGCTTCGATTTCGCTTCACTTGCAATTCTAAATGACGGAGGCGTAGTTGTTGCATACCACGATTCTAGCGATCCAGACCCGTTATTTGCGGTCGAAGTTGAGATGCCAGTTTACTGATATAAATCACAGTGAATCTAAAGTGAAAGTGAACGCTTCACTGACCATTATGTTCAAAAGCCTTTGACAGTGATTTTTGACCATGGTTCTGAAGGCTTTGCCAGGGGTTGGGGCAGGATTAGCACGGAAACTAACAGATCATTTCGGCACTGAAGATAAGGTGCTACAATTGTTAGCAGACGGGCAGACTGAAGTTATCGCAGAGGTCGAAGGCGTTTCACAAAAACGTGCAGACAGTCTAGCACGTTCCTTCAATGGAATGGAAGATTTCCTAGCTACTCCTGAATCGATTAGGTTGCACAAGGAGTTAGTCGCAAGTATTGCAAATCACGCAGTAAACGCCTCAACTCGCTCTAGAATAAGGAGCCTAATGCCTGTCAAAGATATTGAATCGCGAAGAGAAATAATAGCACAGGCGATGGAATGTGATTTCATCATTGAAGGGCTTCGCATACCGAGCGAAGTGGATGGGAATTATGACAGGGTTGTAGTATCAAAGAACCCAATCGATCAATTGAAGCGATTCTGTCGTGTCCTAACACCGTCCGAACAAGAGACTTGGAAAGATTACAAGGTATTCAAGTCTGTGACTTGGGTTGGACCTGAAGGGCCGGCACAAACCCCGGAGGGATGGCTAGTGTTACCAGAGGGAGCCTCAGTTGACATGATACTTCCCGAGAAGTGCGTCGGTTGGTTTGAGCATAACAGAGAATCTCTAGAACTCCTGACTAACCTACCCGAAGGACAAGGTTTCTATTCGCACTTCAACCAAATCAGAATGCCTCAACTCAGAGAATTACTCGATGAAATGGCAAACGAAGCAGATGCAGAAGCTATCGCAGATGTTCGTGACAAATTATGGCCATTGGCCAAGGAGCTCGAAAAGAGGATTCACGATGAAGTAGACGAGGCAATGCAAAACGTCAAACTCGACTTATCTGGTTCTGATATGCTGGAAGCTCTTGCTGATGCTGCTTCACTTCAGAGGAAATTAGCACAGCAAACCAGTGATGCCATTGAGCAGGCAATTGAATCTGCAACTGACGAACTAGCGAATTTGCTATCCGATGTAGGAGTGCGATGCCCTCGTACTATCTTCAAATCAGAATGGCCAACAAAGGTTGACAGAACAACTCTAGACGGTATTGATTCACAGTTAGAAGAACTTTGGAAAACAACACAATCAGACCGTTTGATTTCGCTTGCAAGAAGGCTCGCACCGTTAAAGTCCAAGTGTGAAAGTTCTCTGAGAAAACTCATTGAATTAGATCAGTGGTTAACCATCGGAAGATGGGCTAAGAGCGTGAACGCTGTAATGCCTGAAATCTCAAAGCACGGAATAGCCATTAAGGAAGGACGCCATTTGCTGATTGACGGTGTTCCAGACCCTGTTGATTACGGCCTTGGTAACTGTGCAGATGCAGAAGACAGACAGTCTATCGCCCTGCTAACCGGTGCTAACAGCGGTGGTAAAACCACAATGTTAGAACTACTTGCACACTGCACGATTCTGGCTCACATGGGGCTGCCTGTACCAGCAAAGTCTGCGAAAGTTGGCCGAATAGAATCCTTACATGTTCTTGCCAAAGCAGGTGGTACGCAATCCGCAGGTGCACTAGAACAAACTCTACTTCAACTAGCAGAAGTAGTCTCAAATGACAATTCAAAATTAATTCTAGCAGACGAATTAGAAGCAATAACAGAACCTGGAGCGGGTGCTAGAATCATCGCTGGAATGTTGGAGGCTGCAGAGTCACATGCAGGAACCTGTATGCTACTCGTTACCCACTTGGCACCATCAATAATCGAAGCCGCTGGAAAAGAAATGAGAACTGATGGCATAGAAGCAAGAGGCTTAGATGAAAACCTTGAGTTGATTGTCGATAGAACACCGAGGAGAAATCACCTTGCTAGGTCTACTCCAGAGTTAATTGTAAGGAGATTAGTAGAGCGCTCTCAAGGTGATGCGAGGAACGTATTCAACTCAATCCTAGGGCGATTCTAATCAGCAGGTTCTACCTGCGGATTCACCGTACTCAATCATTGGCACTTGGAATAGGTCATCACATGACCTCTCGACTAGTGGTAGTGTAAGAGTACTAGACGCCCAATCAATGGAATATTCTCCAGCTGCAGCGGGGCTTGGTACGTAGTCTTCTCCTGTTTGAGTCACCGTGAAGTGTATGCTCTCACCAGCTTCAAGGAATACATCGAGAGGCATGAACTCCATTTTCGCAAGCACTGTACTAAATGCTGGAATCGTAGCAACACCGTCTCTGCCGCCAGCGTGGAATCTGAGGTCCATTACCGCATGACCAAGGTGAATTCCTGTATTGTCAGTCATCTCAACGAATATGTGACCGTTGTTAGTTGTATGCGGAGTTGCTGAAACGTGGAGTGTCGGCATGCCTGCAATGAAGGTATCTGTTTCAAATGGCCCGTATGTAAATGTGATAGGTCCTCTTGAAGGTCCCATTATCGCTCCACTCGGTCCAAGAGATTCAACATCCATTTCGAGATATTGAGTATCCTCTGATGGCCAAGTAGATTCAAATCGCCAGCCACCTCTGTTATCTTGCATCTCTACTCCTAGAACCGGCGCATCACCCTCACCTTTCAGATACCAGTCAAACCAGTATAGCATCTCATCAGCCCAATCCCAGCGAAGTGTGTAGGGGTATGCTTCAGCACCTCTACCCTCTCCTTGTGAACTGTGTCCCTCAACACGGTCAGGGTAGTCATGTGCCCACTGACCTGCTAGCGTCTTGATTTCAATTCCAGCATCTGCTACCTGCTGGTGAATTGGAAATGCCATGTGAGGGTCTACGTTCCAATCCTGCATTCCTTGTATAATGTAAATTGAGCCGTTGTAATTGTCTAGGACTCGTCCTAAGAAAGACCTCTCAGTCCAGTACGTGTTCCCAGCAAAATCAACCATTCCACCCGATAAGTATGCTGCAGGGCCATTGACGTAACCCTCCATGTAGCCTTCACATGCGTTGTCAACATCATCTGCGTCACCATCTATTCCAAAGGAGCCGTAAACTCCGTTGTGCATGATCATGCCACGTGCTTCCATGCTACCGTTACGCCACATCAATTCGTGTACGCCAATCAATCCTGACATTGGCACGATTGTAGCTAGGTATGGATTTCCAAAAGTCGCAGCCTGCCATGGAGTGCTGCCATCGTATGATTTTCCAATAATTCCAACCTTTCCGTTTGACCAGCCCTGGCTACCAAGCCAAGAAACTGCGGCGTCGATTCCTCTTTGTTCATCGGTTCCCATCAAGTCCATACAATGATTTGATTCTCCTGTACCAAATACGCTAACTTGAGCAACTCCGTAGCCGTGTGGTACGTAATTCTCGATAAGGAATCTACCCAACCTGTTTGCTGGAGTTAGTGCATCAACATCTCCGTCGTCGTAGTATGGTCCTATTTCAGCAATGACTGGAACTCGGCAATCTTCACTGAGATTTCCTGCTTCCCAATCACATCCTTCGATTACTGGAAGCCAGAGTCCAAGGTGGACTACTGCATCCCCAGTTAAACCAGCCCCACCGTCTGCTGCGGTAATTGTTGGTACGTCGACATACACACTGCGCACATCGTCAATGCTGTATGACCCGTTTACGGTGACTCTACTGAACACATCGCTGGCATCGTATGTTTCACCGGCTCTTTCCCATGGTTGTAGGTAAGCAGGGTCTGCACCTTCGGGCTCTGATACAATCTCGTCCTCTCCGAAGCAACCTGAAAACATTGCAGGAAGAAGTACGAACAGCATCAGCAACGCTCTACGCATGGCTGAACCGCTGATTGGCTCGGATTTGAGGCTATCGACGACATGTAACGAATTGTGTCGCGCAGTAGGTTAGTTCATTTGCTGATACGCATTGACCCGACACATGCGCAGGATGCTTGTTGCTTTGATTTTGGTTACAGCACTCTTTCCGATTACTGCAATGAGTGAAACCCATGAAAACGGTGGAATTGTCATTGAGGAGATATTGGTGTCTGCATCATCGGCTCAGTACAACGGTACGGATTGGAATGGTGATGGAGACATTGGTTCTTTTTCAGACCAGTATATCATGATCACGAATACCGGAACAGACCCAGTCGACATCTCTGATTGGATACTTGATGACACAACCAATGGCGGTAGCCCACCATGCAGAATTGGTTGGAACACAACCATAGAAGGTGGAGAAAGCATCACGTTCTATCGTGCAAATACAGACATTGAGCTGGATTATTGGGACGGAGACACAGCGACATTGATGAACGCTGAAGGGAATTTAATCGATTCAATGACCTACCCCGGAGAAGATTCCTGGTGGGACAAGGTGTACATCATCGCTGAAAATGGTAGCTTATGGAAAACAGATCCAAATCCCGCAGAAAGGCAAGGCACATGCTTCACTGAATCTGACAATACTGAGGAATCTTACATTTTGAAGGGTAGAATAGTGCCAATGACCGGGGAAGGAGACGTTATTGAAAACGGTAACATAATGATTGAAGGAAGCAAAATCGTTGCAATTTGGGCTGACGGAGAAATTCCTCCTATCAATACTGATAATGTCTCATCATACGATACAGAGGCTACGATTTATCCTGGCCTAATCGACTTACACAATCACATGCATTACAATCACATCCCGCTTTGGGACTTCAATGTACACCTATCAGATTCACAAAAATCCGAGGAAGGTGGATACACTAACAGATATCAGTGGGGTAACAATTGGGACTACGGTCCAAGTATCACTTGGATGAAGAATAACGTTCAGCAAAGAAGCAGATGGGATATGTCTGCTGAGCAGATGAAGTACGCAGAGGTACAAGCCGTCGCAGGTGGCGTCACGGCTGTACAAGGCTCACCCGGCAGTGGTACAGACGCATGGGATAGTATGTTGTCTAGAAACATCGAGTTGTATAACTTCGGACAAGATGGAATCAGTACCTGCGCTGTGTGTGGTGCAGCAGATGATGACTACACCGGAAACCATCTGATTTCTCAAAACCAATCCGGTTCCCTGAACGCATGGTTTGTACACCTTTCTGAGGGTGTAGACCAAAGCAGCAAAGCAGAATTCGATGCTCTCTGGAATAAGGGACTGATAATGGATGAAACTGTTGTCATCCACGGCACAGGAATGGATGCAAGTCAATTCAACCAGATGGGAACAACTGGTGCAGGCTTAGTTTGGTCACCATTCTCAAACCTAGTACTGTACGGTGATACAACCGATGTCGTGGCTGCAGACAACGCAGGAATTACGATTTCAATCGCACCCGATTGGGGACCAAGTGGAACAAAAAACAACCTTCACGAATTGAAGGTTGCAGACATGTGGAATAGAGAAATTCTCCAGAACCATTTCTCAGACTATGAACTTGCGGAAATGGTAACCAGCAATCCAGCAGAGATAAGCAACTGGGAAACATTCGTAGGGCAACTAAAGACCGATATGTACGCAGATATTGTAGTCATTGACACATTCCATGAGAATCCATACAGGAACTTGATTGAAGCAATAGACCCTGATGTGCGCTTGACTATTGTCCACGGAAAACCAGTGTTCGGAGACATTGATTTGATGAGTGCTATGAAAGGCGATGACTGGGAATACATCAACGGCTCTGGATTCTCTAAGGCAATAGACGTGACTTCAACATCAGATGTTGATGGTATGCAAACTTGGGATGAGATAGAGTCCGGATTGTCGATGGCTATGAGAAATGATTTCAACGACATCAAAGCAAACTGGGATGATGTTGAAGGAATGACGGATTCAGAAATCGAAGATTGGCTAGGCTCAAACTTTGATGGCGACTACAGAGATAACGTAAACAGGTTGTCGACCGTTGGCCTAGACCCAATCTACACTATCGGTGATGACAGATTCTTTGATGTGGTTAACCGCTCAGGTCATGCAAATTATCACATTGACATGACTAAACTATACGATTATTACGACGTAGAGTACAACACAGACGGAAACAGAGCGTTTGTCGAGGATTCCAATTACACAGTTCCTGTAGATGAGCCAGACCCAGTTGAAGGTTGTACAGATTCAACTGCGACCAACTACAACGCTAACGCAGATACGGATGATGGTTCGTGTGTATTTGAGAACGTTGGAGATAATCCAGAAAACAATGCGACTGGAGAAGACAGCTGTGTAGGCATTTGCGACGAGGATGTTTCCGACCAAGCTGAATCCGACGAGTCCGACCCAGTATTCGTATTGACAATTGTCATGGTAATCATCTTCATGGCGGCGATTACAGTAATCATTGTTTCAAAAGACAATGAGGATGGTCAGGAAGTCGACCATGAAGAAATAACCGACACTTTCATCCCTGAGTTACCACCATTGGAACCGCCTAAAGATTAGACCAGGTCCCAAATTGGTCCTTCTGCGGTATCGGTTACCACTACACCAAGCGCTGCTAATTCGTCACGAATAGCATCTGCTGCAGGCCAATCCTTCGCCGCTCTTGCTGCGGCTCTCTTAGACAATAATGACTCGACTTGGTCTGTAATTTGAGCCCTTCTCGGGTCGTCTTCAGGTTCTGCTAGTGTTTGTTCACGTGTTGGGAGTACGCCAAGTACGGATCCAGCAGTATCCTCTAGCCACTCGACACAATGTAGCGCATAAGCACCCAGATCATCGCCTTCCAATGCCCCCAACATTTTGCTCATCTCTCTGATTGCACCCAGTACTTTGGCACATGCTTCTCTGGAATTGAAATCGTCATCCATCGCTATAGCAAATCCCTGTGCCATCTTCTCTAAGAGTCCTAAGCTTCTGACAAGAGGAATCTGTGATGTGATATCTCCTTCAGGAAGCGGAGGACAGTTTACACCAACCAATTCCAACGCAGCCTTGTAAACTGCAACCAATCTTGTGTGATTCTTTTCCGCATCTTTCAGTAGTTGCTCGTTCATATCAATCGGTGAGCGATAGTGAGCATTTATCAGAGAGAATCTCAATACAAGTGGGTCCACTTTTTCTAGAATATCTTTGATTGTCCAAAAGTTCCCCAAAGATTTGCTCATCTTTTCTCCATCGATGTTAACAAACCCATTGTGGAGCCAGTGGTGTACGACTGGTGAACAGCCAGTGTGACATTCCCCTTGGAAGATTTCAGCCTCGTGATGAGGGAATAGTAAGTCATGACCCCCGCCGTGAATGTCGAATTGTTCGCCAAATGCATCCATACTCATAGCAGTACATTCGATGTGCCATCCAGGCCTTCCAGGGCCCCATGGTGAATCCCAAGTTGGCTCGCCTGGTTTTGCAGATTTCCAAAGAGCGAAATCCTTGTGATCTCTCTTTCCTGAACCAGTTCCATCTACTCTTCCTCCAGCACCACTGCGTACTGCATCGATGTTCTGCCCTGTTAGTTGGCCATACTTCTCTGGAGCACTTTCAACACTGAAATATACTCCGTCGTCCGCTGAATATGCATTCCCTTTGTCGATTAAATCCTGAGTGATGCGAATCATATCATCAACGTAATCGGTACAGCGTGGGTAGGAATCTGCTCGAAGTATATTCAAAGCATCCATATCTCGATAGTAGGTAGAGATGTTATTGTCAACCAATTCTCTCCAATCTTGACCGGTCTCATTAGCACGATTGATGATTTTGTCATCTATGTCAGTGAAATTTTGAACATAGTTTACATCATATCCTGATTTCTCTAACCATCTGTGAATCAAATCAAATGCTAGGTAACATCGAGCGTGCCCTAAGTGACACAAGTCATACACTGTCACACCACATACATACATGTTCACAATGCCCGGATTCATGGTGGTAAAATCCACCTTTTCCCGACGTCTTGTGTCGTGGACACGCAGAGGCATTGTTCTGCCGGGGTAGCACACACATATTCAAACAATGGTATGATTCAAGACAGGTAGGTGGACGGAAGAACATGCAAGGGCTAGTTGTCGTAACAGGAGCCAATGGCCACATAGGCAACAACCTTTGCAGGCAATTACTCGCAAAGGGTTACACTGTACGTGGCACTGTACGCTCAATGGATAAAGCGCCTAACTTCGACATGGAATTCGTAGAAGCCGACGTACTAGAGGAGGAAGGCTGGGACAAGGCTCTGGAAGGTGCTTCTGGATTGTTTCACCTTGCGACTATCTATGCAACAAGCGGCGATGGTCAACTAATTCTTGACACCGCAAACAAGGGTACGGAAATTGTGTTCAGAGCCGCCGCCAAAGCTGGTATTTCACGAATCGTCTACACATCATCTGTCGCCGCTATTGGCTCTAGTCCTAAGGGGGTTGTAAAGGACGAATCTAACTGGAATGAAAACTTCTCACTGCCTTACACACAAGGCAAAACCGAATCGGAAAAAAAAGCATGGGAACTTGCTGAAGAATTGAATCTAGACCTGAGAGTCATCAATCCTAGCGGTGTGCTAGGTGGATCTTTCTCTCGACCAACACCATCGACTGACATCATTGGAGATGCCATGAAAGGGAAGTATCCTGTAGTGCCGAAAATTCCACTTGCATTCGTGCACGTTGAAGATGTTGCTACCGCTCACATCAATGCCTACGAAATAGACGAAGCAAATGGCAGATACGTTCTAGCTCCATATCAAGATGGTAATATACACGACTTGTTGAAGCGTGCTAAGAAACTCTACCCGAAAATGAAATTTCCAAGACTCGGAATTCCTCTTTGGCTGTTACCAGTAGTAGTCCTTCAGGATTGGTTTATGGGTCTCTTTACCGGCAAGAGATTGCTCACTCGCTCCGCTGCGAAATCATTCTCTTCAGGAGATGCAAAGTATTCCAGCAAAAAAGCGGAAGAAGAGTTAGGGCTGACTTGGAAGTCATATGACGATTGCATACATGATACAGTGGAGGCTTATCGTTGATTGAAAATCGAATGGTTGCAAGGCTTGGGTGGTCGATTCCTCTTGCAACCGTTCTGATGACTACTATAATCCACATCATCAGTGGAAACTACAGAGATTTCCCATTCTTTATTTCTGAAGCAGACTATCCCGGACTTGAGAGGATAGTATTCAAAGTAGGGTTTTTCCTTAATGGCCTAGTGTTGATATACGTCTCTTGGATTCTTTTCAAAACGTGCAAACCTAGAGCAAGATGGTACATGATGCACGTTTCTCTAATTGCAGGCGTCTTAGTAGGAATCAATCTATCACTGATGGCATTGTGGAATGTATATGATTATGAAAAGCTACATATCGTAACTGCTTCAAATGTCTTTCAGTTAGGGATAGTATGGTGTGTTGCAACACACATTGGATTACCCAATGCGAGACTTAACGGTAAAAAAATCAGATATGTTTCTGTAAGCATGTCAATTATTGCATTCATTGGCATGTTTTATGCTGTGGGACTCGGAATTGAAAGATACCCAGAGTTTGCCGAAGGTAACTGGGACATGGAAAAGATGCAACCATACATCAATTGGGCAGCACCGTTTGAGTATCTAATGGTCTTCTCATTTATGCTAACTCTAAAGTCATTCGAACAAGAACTAGAGCATACGGAGTGATTATTTTGCAAAGATTACTGATTGTAGACCTGCTTGCTGAAAGAGAAGCCTTCGGTAAGAAAGGGGTTGAGGAAATTGTCAAGCATTTCCCAAACCACGAAGTTCTACTTTGGGCACCGCATACAGATGAGGCTAGGGATTATGGCTTTGGAATTAGAATCCAAGAACCTACCGAAGCAGACGTTGTAGTAATCACAGGAAGTCGAAGGAATGTCTCTATGTGGGAGGATTGGATGGACGATGTTGCAAAAATGATTAGGGAATGTGAAGTACCTCTCTATGGAATTTGTTTCGGCCACCAAATCATCTGTAAAGCACTGGGTGGCGAGGTAGTCAGAGCGAGTGAAGGATCCACAATGATGGCTGAAGTAACCTATTCCGATGGAACAAGTTCAATGCAATTATTCACGCACCAAGACCACGTGGTTAATGCTGGTGAAATGGAAGTTATAGGGAGTGCAAGACATTGTGAAATCGCTGTGTGTAAGCACCCAAATCGTCCAATAAGAACCGTACAGTTTCATCCAGAAGCGGTAAAATCACTCCTGGACTATTCTGTCGAATGCGGAGATTTGACACTAGAAGAAAGGTCTGCATTTGGATATGAAGAACAAGACCTAAACGTTACAGATTCTCTAATTCGACCTAAATTCTAAATGACATAGTTGGCCTAAGAGCACCATGGACGGCAACTCCTACTACCAGAATTTACTCCAGCAAGGCTTTACCCCAACAGATGCTGCTCACTACACTAAACAATACTACCCGGACTTCCAAGCACCGATGCAGGGAATGGGAATGATGGCTCCGCCCCCCGGAGCAATGGAATTCGGCGGCGCTGCATCTACTGGATTCGGTACAGCAGGTGCTGTAGGTTCAATGGCTGGTGGCGGAATCACTGCTGCTGGTGCAGGAGCTGCTGCTACCGGCGGGGGGATGTCATTCGCTACAATCTCTGTCGTTTCAGTACTAGTTTTAGGGGGAGCCGGAACAGCAGGCTATTTCATCTACGATTACCTAACTGAGCCTGATTTCTATGGCGAAGTTTACTGGACCGAGTATGGTTCGGGATTCTCGTTCGAAGAAGATAAACTTAGCATTGTTTTTGCTGTTGAAAAAGATGCGTGTTCAAGTTATGAAGACATGTATGGAGAGGGTTCTGATGCCGAGTTTAGAAATGGCCTTTGTTTCGTATCCCCCGATTATGACTCATACGAAGTAACCGATGAGGGGGACTACTACAAAATCTGTGTATCAGCAGAAGACATTGATGATGATGATAGTGAATGCATCAAAGTGTATCCCCTCGACAGAGGGATCGTGATGAAAAATGAATATTCATGTGACGTGATGGTTAGTGACATAAGTACGCCCGACTTCAATATGGAGACAGAAGATTCGTATGATGAATTCCTCGATTGGCAAGAAACATGGAGAAATATTGCTTCCGAACTAGAAGAAGAGGGTCCTAGTAGTTGTGATTACTCAATCGGTGGTGGTGACGAAAACAGCAATTCAGGAAACCTTCAGATGTACGATTTCAGTGGAAGGTTGACACAACAGACTTTGTCAAATGCATCAGGTGAGAGTATGATGTATGTCCAAATGAACCAAGGAGACCGACTAAGCTGGGCTCTTTTAGAAATCAAAATTTCAATTGATGGGGGACCATCAGAATACTGTGATCATGGTAACCAAGCAGATTCTAACTCAGTATGCGTCATGGAGGTTCTTGAATCTGATAGCACCTGGGACGTTGGTGAAGAGGTGCTAATCAAGGAAGGGGAGAATTACGATCTTTGCGATGGTTCAAATGGAGAATGCAGTACTACAGTCACTATAATCAAAATCGGAGTAGGTAACGAGGATGATATGGTCCTCGCAGAATTTACTCTTGACCTAAACTGAGTAATTTTTAGGAATCAGGCCTCGGCTTTGGCTGCCTCAATCTTAGCATCGTTTGCTTTGATTTGCTCCCAAACAATTTCAGCGATGTCTTTGACTTCCATTTCTGAACCGATTGAGGATAGGCCATCTGTAACCATTGTTGAACAGAACGGGCATCCCACTGCAACAGTGTCCGCACCGGTTGCAGCCAACTCCTTTGAGCGAATGATGTTGACACGGTCGTATCCTTCATCGACGTGCTCTTCCATCCACATCTGTGCTCCACCAGCACCACAACAGAATGAACCTCTACCGTGGTTCTCAGTCTCAACATCTACACCACCGATTGCATCTCTTGGGGCATCTAATTCTCCACCGATGCGACCGAGATAACATGGATCGTGGTAAGTGATTTTTCCATCGTGTGACGGCTCTGGAAGTTTACCTTCCTTCTGTAAGTGGTTGATTAACTGAGAGTGGTGCATTACCTCGATATCTTGTCCTCCGAAGTCCTTGTACTCGGTACCCAAGGTGTGGAAACAGTGCGGACAGGAAGATACAATCTTCTTGACTCCAATTTCTTCGAATGTCGCTAGGTTAGTTTCAGCAAGCATCTGGAATAGGTATTCGTTACCAGCACGGCGAGCAGCATCTCCACTGCATCCTTCTTGCATACCTAGGATACCAACGTCAAGGCCTGCTTCCTTCATGATGGAAATTGTATCTCTTGCTACCTTTTTGTTGCGCTCATCGAATGAAGCAGCACATCCTGCGAAGTAGATGTACTCGGCTGGTTCCGCAACCTTGACGTCAAG
Source organism: Thermoplasmatota archaeon (assembly GCA_036160735.1). Classification (GTDB taxonomy): domain Archaea; phylum Thermoplasmatota; class Poseidoniia; order Poseidoniales; family Poseidoniaceae; genus MGIIa-K1. The sequence goes on along the minus strand of JAYYDR010000059.1, from coordinate 9,423 downwards.
GTCCGCGGCCCAATCTCCTCTCTCGTGCATTGGAATACCGTATGGGTTGGAGTCACTCTCTAGGTTCTCGATTGTCATCATTAGAGGCATAACTGTGTCTTCAACAGACTCGTCAAACTCCATTCTTTCCATCATTAAGTGACGGCGAGCATCGGTCAGTTTTGGAACGTGCTCGATGTTAACAGGACAAACGTCCACACACGCATTGCATGTTGTACATGCCCAAATCGCTGCTTCTCCGAAGCGAGAAATCATATCCTCTTCAGGTGCTTCACCCTTGAGCAATAACTCAGAGTGTTCGTTAGCATATGCACGGACGTCGTGGACGATTTGCATTGGATTCAATGCTTTTCCAGAAGCGTATGCAGGACAGACGTCTTGGCATCTTGCGCATGATGTACAAGCCCAACCATCGATTAGACTCCTCCAAGTTAACTGAGTGTAACTTGCTGCTCCAAAGGTCTCTAGGTCAAGTTCATCCAATGAGACTGCTGTTCCGTTTTCGTCGACCTGGAGTGGGCGCATCTTTGCCATTGGTTGAGTGTCAAAGAAGAATACGTTCGGAAGCGCCATTACCAAGTGCATGTGCTTGGATAGAGGGATTAGGAAAAGGAAAGTGCATATTGCCAACATGTGAGCCCAGTAAGCCCAGTTAACGATAGACTGAGTTATTGTGAATGTATCAGCAACCCATGCACCAATCATCTCGTAAGTTGGGTCTGGACCTTCACCAGCTTCAATCACGAAAGCAGTAGTACAAATTGTCATAATCAAAAGAAGAATTACGTTTCCTTCCAACTGACTCTTGCCTTTCAACTTCTCAGGAGTAAATAGTACTCTTCGGTTTAGAGCTAGGAAACAACCGATCAGAGCGCTTGTGTATCCTAACTCAACCATTCCATTCCAAATCGGATTAATCAAATCGGGAAGTAGGTGCTCGCTGAATCTGTTACCACTTGCAAGGTCAAACATATCTGTTGATAGCATGAGGAATCCCCAGAACATCAGCACGTGCATGACACCTGCCACGGGGTCCTCGAGTACCTTCTTTTGTCCAAGCCAAACGCTTGCTGTTTCCTTCATTCGAGCTCCCCAAGAGTCGAACCTGTTGTCTTTGGCGCCGAGTAGTACGAGACGTGTTGCTTTCTGAACCTGGAACGTGAAGAAACCAATGGACACAACTCCTAGCACTAGAAGTATGTACCAGCCAGAAATTCCAGCATATGTGACATCAAGTGGGTGTTGCATCAGACAGTCGAGGTGGATTCACTCCTTCAACCCAACGGCCAAGTACCTCATCCACAACCGCACTACATGGTGCAGGCTAGCGCGCCCGGGAAGTGCATTCTCTTCGGAGAGCATGCGGTTGTGTACGGACAGCCTGCGGTTGCTGTTGCGATTGACCAAAGAATGAATGTCAATCTTGAATTAAACAGCGATTGGAGAATTGATGGGATGACATTTCACCCTGAGAGGCATCCCCATGTAGAAGCACTGAAGCGAAGACTCTGGGATGGCGGGCCACCACTCTCAATCAAGATTACAGGGGACATTCCACCAGCCAGTGGCCTTGGCTCATCGGCAGCCCTCTCAGTTGCAGCCAGTGCAGCATTGAGGTGTTCAAGAGGACGGCAACTCAAGGATGATGACTGGGCAGAAGGCTATACTGCTGCGCGACCCAATAATGTCTATTATGGCCCTTGGGATGTAGAAAAAGGAGACTCTGTTGAATACGGAGCAGATGCTGTAGACGTGGATGAATGCGCAATTCTTACACATGCTGTTGAAGCCTTTGCTCAAGGTGGCAGAGCTTCTCCAATGGATTCAAGCACTTGCGCACACGGTGGTTGTATCGTTCTTTCAGACCAAGTTGAGGAAGGACTCAACTGGCTATATTCTAGAAAGTTGAACGATGTATCTTGGGAAGTCCATTCTGTCAACTTGTCAAAGACTGAGGATGTGTGGCTGGTAATTGGAAGCACAGGGGTACATGCACCAACATCAGAACAGGTTGCAAAGGTAGCATCTTTACTGGAATCGAATCCAGATAAGATGGCAGAAATTGAAACAATCGGAATCGTTGCCCGCAGAGGAATTTCTGCTCTATTGAAGGGGGACATGGAATCTGTTGGCAGGGCAATGAGCGAAAATCACCTTCTTCTTAGGAGCCTAGGTGTTTCTTGTCCCGAATTAGAATCCTTGATTTCTGCTGCTGCTCCAACTTCACTTGGAGTAAAACTCACAGGTGCTGGTGGAGGCGGTTGTATGATTGCATTGACAAGGGATCCAAAAACCACCAGTGAAGCGATTGAGTTGGCTGTCGGCCGCACGCTAATCAGTAAGTTAGGTGCAGTTGGAATGACTGTTGATTCAGACCATGGAGCGCCTCTTTGGAACCCACATGCATAGGGACTGTGGTTTATATAGGGGTTTATAATCGGACCTTTTATGAACGATGAAGACCGTTTGACAGTAGTTAACGTAGTCGCTAGCACGAGAGTAGCTGAAGAACTAGACCTTCCAGATATCGCAATTCAGTTAAATTGTGAGTACGAACCAGAACAATTCCCTGGTGTCGTTTACAGAGTGTCTGACCCAAAACTTGCAATCCTAATGTTCCGCTCCGGACGTGCTGTTTGCACCGGTGGTAAGGACGAAGACAACATCCACACCGGTATCGAGAGAATGATCAACGACCTGCGCTCAGCAGGAATCACCACTTGGGACCTAAAGGACGTTGAAATTGAAGTTCAGAACATGGTTGCAACCTATGCTCTTCACTACCCAGAAGATTACGACGGTAACGATAAGTTCACTGGTGAGCCACAAGCAGGCCAACCAAGAAAGCTGAATTTGAACAACCTAACCTTCCACCTGCCTTTCGACAAGGTCGAATACGAGCCAGAGCAGTTCCCAGGTCTAATCTATCGCCTTGACTATCCTAAGGTAGTCTGTCTGATTTTCGGATCAGGTAAGATGGTAATCACCGGTGCTCGCCACAAGGATGAGATTCTTGAGGCAGTCCAGATTATCCAAGACGAGTTAGCTGACTTGCTGTGATTACGATACACCCCAGGACCTGTCAGGTCGATTGGTGTAACATAGAATAGTGAGTACTACAAGAGTTCTAAAGAGATTCAAGAGCGACTCAAGTAATCGATAATTTGCTCAGCGGCTTCCTCTGCAGTCGTCGTTGTTGTATCAATTCTAATTTCGGGGGATTTAGGCTCTTCATATGGACTTGATATTCCAGTGAAGTTCGGTAACTGACCAGACCTAGCCTTTGCATAGAGGCCCTTGACGTCTCTTTGCTCACACACTTCAAGTGGTGTATCAACAAACACTTCGATGAATTCATTATCTTCCATCAAATTTCTTGCCATTTCTCTCTCATTTGCAAACGGTGAAATGAAGGAAGTGATGCATATTAATCCTGCATCTACCATTAGTTTACCAGTTTCTGCAACTCTTCGAATATTCTCTACTCTATCCGCTTGTGTAAATCCTAAGTCACGGTTTAGGCCGTGTCTAATGTTGTCACCATCAAGTGTAATCGTGTGGCGACCGATGGATTGCAGTTTCTTTTCGAGAATATTAGCAATTGATGATTTACCAGAACCAGAGAGTCCTGTGAACCAAATCAATTTTGGTTGCTGAGACTTCTGCTCTGCACGGCTTTGTTTTGTCACGTCCATCGATTGCCAGTGAATATTGTCCGCTCTGCGTAAAGCAAAGTCAATCAAGCCCATACCGACAGTATTGTTGGACATTCGGTCAACTACAACGAATCCTCCCATAACAGGGTCATCATCATATGAATCATATGCAACTCTTGATGATAGAGAAATATTACAGATGCCTATCTCATTCATTTCAAGTGATTTAGCAGGCAATTCCTCCAAGGTGTTTACATCCACTCTGTGTTTTAGGCGGCCAAGTGTCATTGGAGTAGTTTGTGTGTTTGACTTGAATAAATACTGCCTGCCCGAAGCCATCGCCGAATCATCCATCCAAAGTATACGTGCTTGGAATTGGTCTGCAGTTCCACAAGGAGAATCTGCAGATGCTATCACATCTCCACGTGAAATATCAATCTCATCTTCCAAAGTTATGGTCACTGACCTTCCTGCACCTGCAAGTTCCAAGTCTCCATCATAAGTTACTATTCTAGAGACTTTTGATTCAGTTCCGCTGGGAAGTACTCTTATTCTATCACCCTTGGAAACACAACCACTACCGATTAATCCGGTGAATCCTCTGAACTCTCTACTTGGGCGGTTTACCCACTGCACAGGCATTCTGAACGGTCTAGACTGAGAACTTGCTGCAACCTCTACAGTTTCCAAATACTGCATTACTGACTGGCCATCATACCATGGAGTATTCTCGCTCGGGCCAACGATATTGTCTCCCTTCAAAGCAGATATTGGAATTGCTGTAATCTCATCGAGGTTCAGAGCTTCGTTCGCAAATTCAAGATAATCCTGTTTGATTTTATTGTATACATCTTCTGAATAATCTACCAAATCCAATTTGTTAATCGCTAGAATAATTCGCTTAACTCCGACCATTGAAACGATGAATGAGTGTCTACGAGTTTGAGTCAAAACACCTTGGCTAGCATCTACAAGGATAATTGCAACATCTGCAGTAGATGCTCCAGTTGCCATGTTGCGAGTGTATTCTTCGTGGCCAGGAGTATCGGCAACGATGTACTTTCTTTTGTCAGTAGAGAAGAATCTGTAGGCAACATCGATTGTAATACCCTGTTCCCTTTCAGCTGCTAGTCCGTCTACAAGTAACGCAAAATCAATCTCTCCATCTTGTGTTCCAACCTTCTTCGAATCTGCTTCTAATGCAGCAAGATGGTCATCAAAAAGCATGTGTGACTCATACAACATTCTTCCAATCAATGTGGACTTACCATCGTCTACCGAGCCGCAAGTAATGAAGCGCAGCAATTCTTTCTGCTCATGAGCAGCAAGATAGGACTCGATGTCCTCTGAGATTAGGTCGCTGACGTGCACCATCAGAAATACCCCTCTTGCTTTTTCTTCTCCATTGAAGCAGTGCTATCAAAATCGATAACCCTGCCTTCTCTTTCAGAGGTTGTTGTTAGTAACATCTCTTGAATGACATCTGGTAAAGTGTCAGCTTCTGATTCCACCGCACCGGTTAATGGGTAGCAACCAAGAGTTCTGAATCGAACAGTTTTCATCATCGGCTCTTCACCTTCTTTCATTGGCAAACGATCATCATCAACCAAAATTAGGACTCCATCTCTCTCTACTACAGGCCGGGGTTTTGCCAGGTAAAGTGGAACGATTGGAATATTTTCTAAATGGATATATTGCCAGATATCTAGTTCTGTCCAATTTGACAATGGGAATACACGAATAGATTCTCCCTGATTTTTTCTAGCGTTGTAAACATTCCACAACTCCGGGCGTTGTCGCTTTGGGTCCCAGTGATGATTTTCGTTTCTGAAAGAGAATATTCTCTCCTTAGCACGAGATTTCTCTTCATCTCTTCTAGCACCGCCAAATGCGACATCAAATCCGTGCTTGTCAAGAGCCTGCTTGAGACCTTGAGTTTTCATCACGTCGGTATGTGTAGAAGAACCGTGAACAAACGGATTCATACCCATCTCCTTACCTTCAGGGTTGATGTGAACAATCAATTCTAAGCCGAGGTCCTCAGCCATCTTGTCTCTGAATTCGATCATCTCTGAGAACTTCCACATCGTGTCGATGTGCATTATTGGGAAAGGAGGCTTTGCCGGGTAGAATGCTTTCATCGCTAGATGAAGCATAACCGAGGAATCTTTGCCCACGGAATAGAGCATAACTGGGTTCTCTGCCTCTGCGACGACTTCTCTCATGATGTGGATAGCCTCAGCCTCCAACCTCTGAAGATGCGTCATCCTGTCCTGCAAAGAATCACCTCAAGCAGACCTTCGGGAGTTGACTTCCTTCATCAAGGCTGTTATCTCAGTTTTTGGCAATTCATCGATGCCACCAGCAGTAGCCCGTCCGCCTCCACCAAACATTTTGCAGAGTTCGCCAATGCCTTCACTGCCCCTAATCGACACTTGCAAGGTCTCTCCTTTGTCGATAGCAATCACGTGAGGACCTTCGCCAGTTTCGTTTATTCTATGTGCCATCACACCCACAACACGCCTTGCCCATGCCTCATTTGGCAGGAGATAATATCCATTGCTTGGTTCAATGTTTTTGGCATTCGATAAATCAGACTCAAACCCATTTTTCAGTGTCATGAAGGCTTGCGTATCCATGAAATTTTGTGGTGTCTTTGCTTGAAGACACAGGAGTAAGAGGTCATCTGGATGAAAATGTAAATCCGAGAGGTCTCCTCCATACCCGTTGTAGTTCAGTAACTCTCCAAGTTCTTTGAGTTCAGGTTTACTTGAATGAACTGAAAGCCCGTCTCCATGTAATGCAACTTGCGCCCAATCAGATTCCACCCCTAGAAACTTCTCGACTATTCTAGCAGTACAAACATTTGCAGATGTATCGATATTTGTTGTAATTCCATCGATTGGCTCACCTGCTAAATGATGGTCGAACCAAGTAATATCAAATCCTTGAGTTGACAATTCTATGGCTCTGGCGTGGTTTCTCGCCAATGAAATGTCCATAACGATAATTTCGTCATCGAGATTAGGATTAACTCGCTCAAGCAGTTCGATATCGCGTTTCACACCGGTTACACGGTGTCCTTCGATTCCGTACGCTAAACCCCATTGAACCATCGAACAGATGCCGTCTGCATCACCGTTGTATGCATACCAGCGCATAGTTTGGCGAGTGTGACATCAGACATGAGTGTATGCCCTTATTTGAGCCATTGATTTATTTTTTAGATGAGAATAATTACAATATCTGCCCGCATCTATATCTATTCGCTTCACTCATCAACAAACATGCGCAGGGAGTTGGTGGTTGCAATCATCATTCTCCTTTCGACCATGGTGATACCCACCCCTGCTGAAGCATCTAACCTTGGTGGCGAAGATCCCGGAGTCACCGATACTGTAACTTGGAGAGTTGGTGATAAGTGGGTTTACGCTGGTGCATTTGACCCAACAGTGTTAGTGCAAGACGCTGGTGTTGACGCTGTGGTGGGAACAATCAACGGAGATGCAACAACGACTGTAGATGCCGTTAACGAAATCGATGTCGAGGGTGTACCAACCCTTGTCTATGAAACCTCATCGAAGGCCGATTTTGACAAAGGTGGTGTCGCATTGGAAGGATATACTGGGAATTTGTTTATTCAATACCAAGTTGATGAGGTAAGACGAGTTTCAGACCTTGCAAAACTGTCAACGGACCTATCGCTGAATGTAAGATACGTCCCATATGGAATCTCTTCACTAACTCAGCAAATTGCAGATATAACAATCAGTACCGATTATGACCCTATGAGTGAAAATTACGACTTCCCACTTCGAATTGGTGAGACATGGAATACATCCTATGTTTCCTCTACCGCTTGGTCAGGAGCGTCTGATTACATCACACCATTCCCGCAACCAACCAGTGGTGCAAATCACACAAATTGGGAAATTACAGATGTTGGAAAGCCGATCAATAGCCTCGGAGAGCAAATCGCTTACGGTGGATGTAATGCGTCTTATGAACTAACGTCTTACGATGATAATGGGACTAAGACTTCCTTCGAGTGGTTTTGCCCTGAAGTCAGAAATTACGCTTGGTCCAATACAGAGGAAGATATTGGATTGGTCATCGATTTCAGACTAAAGCAATACATGCCAGTCGCTTCAAGTGGCGTTGTAGCAAGTACTAATCCTGGCTACAGAAACATGAACATAGACGTCGAGTTATCCTCAGAGATAACCGCATTGAACACACCAATTGAGGTATGGGCTAACGTTACTGATTCATCAGGCGCACCACAATCTGGACAAACTGTGGAAATTAGACACGAGGCAGAGGGCTTTACCGCAAGTGGAGTCACATCCAGTAACGGCAGTTTCTGGGCAATTGTCCAAGTTGGAGAAGCCACTGATACCTCTGCCACAACTGTGGACTGGGCAAGTCATGGAATCGTTGCTGTTAGCGGAAGTATGTACGGAGTAGCAACAATAACTCTAGACGAGAACATAGTAGGCTTGGATTTAGTCGCTGGTCTTGAGAGAGCAAGTATTCTACGAAATCGAAGTGGTGAGCTAACAACATTGAACTCAATATCTGGATTCAATGTTTTGCCGGGCGACGTTTTAGGAATCCAACTACCGGTTTACAATAGAGGTGTTACAACAAGTGCACCGACAACTGTTCACATAACCTATCCGGATGGGTATGAGGTTACTGAGTCCCTTCCTGCTCTCGCTTTTTATGAGCAGTTTATTTTTGAAATGGAATGGGTTGTAGACATCAATTCTAGCATTGAAAATATCACAGTAGAGTATGAGGTTGACAAGCAATCGGTCAACACGAACGATGCTAATTCAAGCAACGACATCGGAATCCTTTCGATATTTGTTGGCAGTGCCCCCACTTTTATCGCAGAAAATAAATCCACGTGGACCAACGAAAAAGTCCTCATCGACGCATCTGCTTCCTACGACGAGGACGGCGGAGATGTTTGGTGCGAGTTCAACATTGAGTATGATGATGGAAGCAGAACTACAGCCAATCAAAAAATTGTGAGAGATGGATGTTCGGTTAATTGGACTTGGATAGACGACGGTTTGTATTCGATTTTTGTAACGGTATACGATGAAGAAGGAGACGAGACTACAGATTCAATCGAATTTGAAATTCTTAACCGAGCCCCGAGCGTCTCAATCACTTCACAACGCTCACAAGTCAAGGTTGAACACCCTGTAACGCTCTACGTCTTCGCCAATGATTCAGACTCTGAGGACGCATGGCCTGGTTTGGTCGACATTCATTGGCCTACTGCGAAGTGTGAGGAAGGTTACTACACACGAGTTTGTACAACTACTGCATGGGAAGAAGGTCTCCAAACATTCACTGCGGTTGGAACCGACGATGATGGAAACCAAACCTATGCTTCAATAAATATTGAATTCACGAATATTGCACCTCATGATGTTGCTGTTACAATGTGGGACCAGAACGATAACCTTATCGATGCTGGTGCCCAACTAACTTGGCAAATTCAAGAAGATCAAGAAATTGAATTATCAGCCCGAGCAGAAGATTCCATCGATGATTTGACAGATTTGAGTTACGAATGGTCATTCGGGTTCAAGACTGACGGTAGAGAATCTAGGGTACCGATGGTATGGAATGATGCTGGGATGAAAACTGTCCTTGTCAAAGCGATTGACTCAGAAGGGGAAGACAGCGGATGGGTCGAGAGATGGGTGGATGTACAAAACCTAGAGCCTCAAATCGAGGAACTTCCAGA